>NZ_OZ245771.1:3309987-3672474 GCF_965227715.1 Aestuariivirga sp.
TGCGACGGGTCCGAACGGCTCCTCGTTAAGGATCTCCATGTCAGGCGTCACGTCCGTCAGGACGGTGGGCTCCACGAACCAGCCACGGTTGAGGCCGGCAGGGCGCCCGCCACCTGCGGCCACCTTTGCGCCTTGCTGGCGGGCCGTTGCCATCATGCCTTCGAAGCGCTCCCGCTGGCGGCGCGTTGCCATGGGGCCCACATCCACGAGTTCGAGGCCATTGCCGACGCGCAGCTTGCGGGCCTCATCCGCCAGACGGCTGGCGAACTCGTCATAGATATCCTGATGCACATAGAAGCGCTCAGCGGAGGTACAGACCTGGCCGCAGTTCAGGTAGGCCGCGAAGGCAGCGCCCCGCACGGCCTGCTCCATTGGCGCTGACGGCATCACGATGAAGGGGTCATTCCCAGATGCTTCGATCAGGCAGGGCTTGAAGCTCTCCGCACAGCTGCGGGCAACGGCCTGACCAACGGCGACCGAACCCGTATAGGCCACACCATGAGTATCCTTGCTGGACACGAGCCGCTGGCCCACGCGCGCACCGCCGGTGACGGCCTGAATCAGCCCGGCGGGCAGGCCAGCGAAGAGTTCCATGAATTTTAGCGTGGTAATGCTTGTCTGCTCATGCGGCTTCACGATCACCGCATTGCCAGCGGCGAGGGCCGCGGCCGCTTCCCAGCACAGCAAGACCAGTGGATAGTTGAACGGCAGGATGATGACGATGGTGCCCAAAGGCTCCTTGATGCTGAAGTGAAACTGGCCAGGCACGGTGGACCCGGCGATGCGGCCCTGCTCATGGCGGGCAAGTTCGGCATAATAATCGATCGCTGTCGCGCACCACGACACTTCGTCGACGGATTCCTTGAAAGGCTTTCCTTCCTCACGGGTCAGGAACTCCGCATACCGCGCCTTGTCCTTGCGGATGAGGGCAGCGATCTCGTGGAGCGTCACGGCACGGCTGCGGGCATCAATGGCGTTCCACGTCTTTCTGGCCATGGCGGCGATGCTGATCGCTTCGTCAACTTCCGCGTCTGTCGCATCGGCGATGAAGCCGATCACGTCCTCCGTCGCAGGTTCCACGATGTCAAGCATGGTGGTCGACTGGCTTGAACGCAGCGCCCCGTCCATGAACAGCTTGCCCGAAAGCTGTTTGATCTCAGCCAGCGTATCCATCCGTCCCTCCAGGCGCGTGTTTAATTTTTTTGCAACATGACACAATGTATTTAACACCGCAAGACCGGGCGGAGACTGGCCGGGCTTCATGCGGTTGACGTTTCAGGCGAGCCGCCGCAAAGAGGCCGCTGTCACAGGAGATGAACATTGAAGAAGCCGTTGGTGCCTGCCCCGAAGACAGCCCGTTCCACCGCCACGCGGAAGAAGGCTGGGAAAAAGGGAACACCTTCACCTTCGCGTGGCCGCGCCAGCGATTTGGCCGTGGGCGCCCGGCTTCGCGCCATCCGCGAGGCCGCGGGGCTCACCCAGCGGGAGCTCGCCAAGCGCGCCGGCGTCACCAACGCCACGGTATCCCTCATCGAACAGGAAGCGCACGCCCCGTCACTGGCATCGCTTCATCGGCTGCTCTCCGCCATCCCCATTTCAATTGCGGATTTCTTCGCACTGCCGGTCTCGCAGCAGAACGTCCTGTTCTACCAGGCGGAAGATCTCGCGGTGGTCACCCGCGGTGCGGCCGACCTTCGCGTGCTGGGAAGTGAGCGGCGGGACAAGAAGCTACAGGTCTTCATCGAGCGCTATCAGCCCGGTGCCAGCACGGGAGACGATCCCATCGCCCATGATGGCGAAACGGCCGCTGTGGTGATCCGCGGCACCATCGAAGTTGAAGTCGATGGCAGGAAAAACGTGCTGACGACGGGTGGCGGCTATCAGCTGATCGGCAGGCAGCCCTACAGATTGCGCAACGTCGGCAAGGTCATTGCCGTCGTTGTGTGCGCCTGCACCCCTGCCATGTTCTGATCCGGCCGGCCCCCGCACACCGTCTCGCTATGCTCTGATGGACTGGCGCGCCTTCTGAAGCGATGCCTTGCCATGGAGGACGACGCGCAGCATGAGTTCCTCCGCTGCAGCAGGGTCGCTGCGGTTGATCGCCTCATAGATCCGGAAATGGTTGTTCCAGTCATCCTCGATGAGGTTGTTGTTGGTATCGAGGGCTTCTTGCTGAATGCGAAAGCTGATCTGCAGGAAGTTTGCAACGATGTGTCCGAAACGATCGAGCATGGCATTGTGCGAAGCTTCGAACACGGCCATGTGAAAGCGCACATCTGCCTGCGCATAGGCGGTCATGTCACCCATGGCGAGGCGCATGTCTTCGCAGCTGGCCCTGATGCGCTCGATGTCATCGAGTGTGGCCCGCGTCGCAGCAAAGCGGGCTGCCGGCGGCTCCACCAGCTGACGCATTTCGATCAGGTCACGCAGAATGTCATGGCCTGCCGTGTCGAACGGATGCCAGAGCAGAACGTCAGGATCGAAGATGTTCCAGCTGCTGCGTTCCAGAACACGGGTTCCGATTTTCTGGCGTGTCTCGACCAGGCCTTTTGCAGAGAGAATCTTGATCACTTCACGAATTGATGTGCGGCTTGCCTTGTAGCTATCCATCAACTCGCTTTCGCGCGGCAGCAGGCTGCCTGGCGGATAGAAACCGCACACGATGCGCTCACCAAGGCTGTTCACCACGCGGCCCTGGATGCCCCTCGGCTTGAAGCCGACGACATCCGCGTGCGACCCGCGGTTCCAGACGGCGACGATCGATTCCGTGCTGCTCATCCGCGGCGCACCCTATGTAAGCCTGCGTGACGCGAAGAGAGGGCGGCCGTTCACTTCGATCTTCACGTCGATGATGTATTTCTCGATAGCCTGGGTGTTCACCTCTATTCCCAGGCCCGGCCCGTCCGGCACTGAGATCTCGCCGTTGGAGTCCCGCAGAATTGGGTTCGCGGCAATTTCCTGCGCCAGCTTCTTGGGTGCTGCCGGATATTCGCAGATGACGTGGTCCTTAAGGCCCGCAAAGGGCTGCAGCGATGCAGACAATGCCAGGTGCGAGGTGAAGGTATGGTTCACATAGGTCACGTTCTTCTGGACGGCATAGTCTGCAATGGACTTCGCAGGCCCAATACCGCCGATCCGCCCGCAGTCGATCTGGATGAAGCCCACCTTGCCATAGTCGATCGTGTGGCGCGCCATGAATACATTGTGCGCGGCCTCGCCGCCTGCCAGCCTTGTCTTCCCCGCCCGCGCTGCCAATGCGGCATAAGCCTCATAGGCGCTGCCGTGAAATGGCTCCTCCAGCCAATAGGCATCGACACTCTGCAGAGAGGCCAAGCGCGCGGCCGCGGCGTCGACATCCTCCCCCCAGATCTGTCCGGCGTCGATCAGCAGCACACCATCTGGCCCCAGGCCTTCCCTTGCCGCTGCAAACTGGTCTGCATCATCCTGCACGGTACCGCGCCCGATGGGCCCCCAGCCGAATTTGGCAGCCCGATAGCTGTTGGCGCGGATCGCCTTGGCGCTGTCGAGCGTTTCCTGCGGAGTGTCTCCGAAGAGGACGGATGCATAGGGCAGCTTCTTCCAGGCCTTGGAATAGCCCAGCAAACGCCACACGGGTTCGCCTGCGGCTTTCCCGAGAATGTCCCACAAGGCCATCTCGATTCCTGACCATGTGTGGGGTGCCTGCAGCAGGTCCATGCTGTTCCATTCAATGGTACGGGCAATGCGGGCGATATCGGCAGGAGAAGACAGTTCCTCGCCGAAAACCGAAGCGCTCACAGGCCGGCAGGCCCCATGCGACATGGGCGCCACATAGGCCGCGATGGAGGTGAGGGGGGAGGCTTCGCATTCGCCCCAGCCGATGTGCCCGCCGGCCGCCACGCGCACCAGCAGCGCATCCTGGCTGCCATCCCCTTCGGTGGTGATGACGGGCATCGCCAAATAGAAAAAATCAACTGCGTCTATTTTCATGTTCTGCATCCCTCATGCCGCGCCGCGCCCTCCGCGCGGAAACCCAAGCTTCACAATATAAAGTACGATAAAAGAATTGGAGATCATAGGCCGAAAAAGTGACTTTCCACGATTACCCTGCGTTTTAGGGTTGATTTTGTCTCCCTCCTTTGCACATGCGAGGCTTTGAATCCGTATTGTCACATGTATAAAATATGATAATTGTATTTCAGAGTGGCAGCAGGCTGCGGCGCCACCTCCTGCCGGCCATGCGCGGGCCCCCGGTTTCCAGGGATTGGCGCAAGGCGAACCGGCACATATCCAAAACGTCAGCACAGGGAGTGAAAGATGGTAACGAAGAGAGTTCTTCTCGCCGCAATGTTTCTTCTGGCCGCCACGCCCGCCTTTGCCCAGCAGATCGAAGGCAAGGCCGGTTTCAAGGGATGTACGGACGGATCGCTGGACAAGGCCCTGGCGGATGGCATTACGCTGGGCATCAGCCCCAGCCCGCCTTATTCCAATCTGGACCCGAACACCAAGAAGGCCGACGGCCTTGACGTTGAACTGAATGAGGCAGCACTTCACTGGCTTGGCATCGACAACATCAAATATGAAGTTGCACCCTTCGGCCAGCTCATTCCAATGCTGCTGTCCAACCGCATCGACGTCGTGGCCTCCAATATTCACCAGACTCCTGACCGCCTGAAGGTTGTCACCTTCACCGGTCCCGCCTGGTGGTACGGCCCCGCCCTCGTCACGCAGAAGGGCAACCCCGCCGGGATCAAGTCCTTCGACGATCTGAAGGGCAAAAAGGTTGGCGCCATTGCTGGTTCTGCAGCTGACGAATATCTGCGCTCGGTCGGCATCGAAGTCACCCCCTTCCAGGAAGATGCCGCGGAGTTCGCGGGGATCAGCACCGGCAAGGTCGATGTCATTCTCGAAGATGACGTGAAGGTGCTGGACTACATCAAGGCCAACGCCGACTCGCCCATCGAGATCGTGGCAGGCGTGGCTGTTCCGGAAGAGCTTATCTTCAAATATGGCTATGGCTATGCGCGCTATGCCGTGCGTCCGGCCGATTGCCAGCTGCGCATGGCCTATGGCGTTGCGCTGCATGAAATCTGGGGTGCGGGTATCGCGTCCGAAATTCTCAAGAAATACGGGCTCAGCAACCGGAACCTCACCTATTTCCCGCTGAACTAGACCACCCGCATTTCCGAACTCCCGTGGGATGGCCGGCCTTGTCCGGCCATCTCCCACGAAACAGGCTGGCGCTGGCATGGAATTCTTCAACACCGACGTGGTTCGCGAATATGGCGGTGCGCTGCTTCACGGCCTGCTGCTGACCGTCATTCTGACCTTCATCGTGATCACACTGGCGCTGGTGCTGGCCATTCCCGTGGCGCTGTGCCGCTTGTCGCCCTACCGCGCAGTGCGGGGTGTTGTATCCCTCTATGTCGAGGTGATCCGCGGCACGCCGCTTCTCCTGCAACTCGTCTATATCTACTACGTGCTTCCAGCGATGGGGATCAACCTCAATGCCTTCGTTGCCGCCGTGCTCGGCCTCACGCTGAATTACACGGCGTATATGAGTGAAGTCTATCGCGGCGGCATTCTTGCGGTGCCACGGAACCAGTGGGAAGCCGCGGCCACGATCGGCCTTAGCCGCGCCCGCGCCTTTCAGCGCATCATCCTGCCGCAGGCGCTCCGCATCGTGACGCCGACGCTTGGCAATTATTTCATATCCCTGTTCAAGGATACGGCGCTTGCTTCGGTTGTCACCGTTCAGGAGCTGACTTTCACCGGCCAGATCATCTCGGCCCGAACCTACCAGTACTTCACGATCTACACGGCGACCGGCCTTCTCTATCTGTCCGTCGGCTATCCGGCTGCACTCTTCGTCCGCTGGCTGGAGCAGAGAACGCAGCGCGGCTACAGGGCGAGGCCCTCATGATCCGCCTTGCAGACATCCGCAAGAGTTTCGGCAATCATGAGGTTCTCAAGGGCGTAAGCGAAACCTTCAAGACGGGCGAAGTCACCTGCATCATCGGGCCCTCGGGGTCCGGCAAATCGACACTCTTGCGCTGCATCAATCTGCTGGAGCAGCCTAACTCTGGCGAAATCTTCATTGAGGGCACGCGTGCTTACTATGATGTGGTTGACGGCCGCATCCGCCTTCATGCCGAGGCGCGAATCTCACGTGAGCGGCGCAAGCTTGGCATGGTGTTCCAGGATTTCGCGCTTTTTCCCCACCGCACCGCGCTCGGCAATGTTACCGAAGGTTTGATCTACAGCCTGGGCCTGCCCAAGGGCGAGGCCGATGACATTGCACGGCGCATGCTGGCGCGTGTGGGCCTTTCGGGCCATGTGGCGCACTATCCGGACGAACTCTCCGGCGGGCAGAAGCAGCGGGTCGCCATTGCCCGCGCGCTTGCCATGTCACCCAAGGCAATGCTCTTCGATGAGCCCACAAGTGCGCTCGATCCGGAGCTTGTGGGCGAAGTGCTCGAAGTCATGAAAGACCTGAGCAGCGAGGGGATGACGATGATCATCGTTACCCATGAAATGAAATTCGCGCGGGAGATTGCTCACAAGGTCATCTTCATCGACCAGGGCGCCGTGGTGGAAGAGGGCCCGCCCGGCGAGGTGTTCGACGCGCCCCAGCATGAGCGCACGCAGAATTTCCTGAAGCGCGTGATACGATGAGGAAAGACAGATGAAAGACTTCGCGATCCGCAAGATCGTCGCTGCACCCTTGCTGGGCGAATCGCCCAAGGGCGGCTGGTCGAACGAGATCAGGCCGGAGGATTCCGTTCACACGCTGATTGCCGTTCATACGGAGGCGGGTGTCACCGGCTTTGGCAGCGTGTTCACCAATGGCGGCCTCGTTCAGGCGGCACTCAAGGTGCTGGAGCCGCTGTATCGTGGCGAAAATGCGCTAGAGCCGGGGCGGGTGAGCGAAAAGCTGCACCAGAACACATTCTGGATGGGGCGTGGCGGCAGCCTCACACACACCATCAGCGGCATTGATATTGCGCTGTGGGATATTCTCGGCAAAGCGCTGGGCCAGCCGGTGGCGCGGTTGCTCGGCGGGATCTACCGTAAACGCGCCATGCCCTATTGTTCGGTTCTGATGGAAGAGCCCGCGCTGATGCGCGATGTGGCAGCGGAGGCTCGCGACAAGGGCTTTCGCGCGCTGAAGATCGGCTGGGGTCCGTTCGGGCGGCGTGACAACAGCAAGCTTGACGAGGCCATCGTGAAGGCGGCGCGCGAAGGCTTCGGGGCAGACAACAAGCTCTTTGTCGATGCGGGTGCCAGCGATGCCTATTGGCCGCAGGGCCTGCGCTGGGCCATCCGAACGTCGCACATGCTAGCGAATTATGACATCGGATGGTTTGAGGAAGCGCTGAAGCCCGATGCGCTGGAGGATTTCGTCGAGCTTCGCCGGCAGAGTCCAGTTCCCATTGCTGGCGGAGAGGTGCTGACCCGCCGCCAGGCCTTCACGCCCTGGCTCGTCAGAGGTGCGTTTGACATTGTACAGCCTGATGCCACCAAGGTGGGCGGCATCAGTGAGCAGCGCAGGATTGCGTGGATGGCGGAAGAATTCGGTGTCCGCTATATCGGCCATGGCTGGAACACGGCCATCGGCGTGGCGGCCGATCTGCAGATCTCGGCGGCGATGCCACATACCGATATCGTCGAATTCATCGGCGGCAGCGCCTATGTGGACGGGTTGCTTGACCGGCCCTTCCAGCTTGATGCCGATGGCTACCTTACCATTCCCATGGAACCGGGCATCGGCGTGACACTCGATCCCGAACGCGTAGCGCGCTATTCGCCGGATGCGGGATCGCTCTTTTCGAGCTGAGGGAATCAGATAGGTAAATCACTCTGCTGGTCCTGTTGGGGAGGCTTGCGTGATTACCAGATTCATCCTCGGCGCCGGTTCGCTGGTCCTGATGAGCAGCAGCTGTTCTGCGGCGGATACAGCCGGAGCTGGCGGTTTCTATGCCGGCCTTTTCGGTGGCGCCGGTGGTCTCGGCGATACCAGCATGGAGCAGGTCGGCACGGTTTTCACACCTGCTCCCTTCCCGGATATCAATGTTGATGCCGATGGCTCGGCCGATGCCACAGCTGCTGGAATCGGAGGACTGCGCCTGGGATATGAGTGGGGCGGACTGGACGTTTCCCCCAACGGCTGGCGGCTTGATCTCGCAACGGAACTGGAAGGTCTCTATCTCGGCGCTGAGCCCAAGGGCGCAATGCCCATCGATCCGCAATCGCTGGGCACGCAATATGTGTCCCTTCCGCTGGGCAACAAGGCGCTGCTTGTCAACGCGGTCCTGAACATTCGCACGCCCTGGTCGGAAACCATCCGCCCTTACATTGGCGGGGGCGCGGGATACGCGCTTGTCTCCGTCACGGGTTCCAATTCCACCAATCCATCGGAGCCCGGCATCAACCATTTCAATACGGATCCTGATGAGAACAGCCCCGCCCTTGCTCTCCAGGCCAAAGTCGGGGTCAGCGCGGCAATCAGCGATCACTGGTCCGTCTTCGCCGAATTCCGGCACGTCACCATTGCCTCCACCAGCTTCACATTCGGCGACACGGATTACCCCGGCGAGCATCTCCCCACGTCGAAATGGAACGTCGATCTCGGGCGGCAGAACTACAATCTGGCAATTTCCGGCATCGACTACCATTTCTAAATGTAGGCCGAGCAGAGTTGCTTTAATGAATACTGTTTAATTTCAATTGCTTGAAGAAGGCTCTTGCCGAGTGTTGCGCCTCGGACAGGTTCGGGCAATACGTCTTTTCTCCCGCACACCGGAAGGCCAACGGCCGCTGTTGCCAGGGGTTTGAGAAGACAGGGTCATACCGGCGACATGCGTAAAATACTTTCGATCTTCCTCCGGACCGAGGGCACCCATCCAGCCCTCATGCTGGGGGCATTGCTGCTTGCTGCGGCTTGCGAAGTGCTGGGGATTTCGGCACTCCTGCCGGCGGTTTCGCTGATCTCGAACAATCAGCAAGGTTCATCGGCGCCCGCACTGTCGCGTTATCTGGAGCAATTCCTCGCCGTGCTGGGATTGCCAGCCACGCTGGAAGTCATTCTGGCCGTGGTGTGCCTGGGCCTCATCCTCAAGGCGATCATCACCTTCTTTGCCCTCAGCTATGCGGGCATATCGGCTGCGAAAGTTTCCGTGCGGCTGCGGCAGCGGCTGATCCGTGCCCTCTATGTGGCAGACTGGCGCTTCTATTCCGGCAAGGGCAGCGGCGAATATGCCGCCGCCATTTCGTCCGAAGCCTCACGCGCGGGCGAGGCCTATTTCATGTCTGCGCAATGGACCACATTCGCCATCCAGACCGTCTTCTATATCGGAATCACCTTGCTGGTAGATTGGCGTCTGGCGCTGTTCAGCCTGCTGATCGGGCTCATCATCTCCTTTGCCCTGCATTTTCTTATCATCAGGACGAAGCGCGCTGGCAACCGCCAGACAGAGGCAACCAAGGCGCTCTCTGTTTCGACCGTGGAACTGCTCGCCAATTTGAAGCCGCTGAAGACCATGGAACGCTTCAGCTTCGTCGATCAGTCGATCGACGCCGGAATCCGCAAGCTCGAACGCTCTTTGGCAAGCCGCGAAACATCACGTCAGCTGCTCACGCAGAGCATCGAGGTCATTGCAGCGCTGACGATTGCCGCGGCGATCTACGTGGCCTACAGCAGTTTCAATGTGACCCTGGACTCCCTCGTGGTCAGCGGCTTCCTGCTGATCAAGTCCGTCAACAACATCTCGCAACTCCAGAAGCTGCGCCAACAATTCGCGCATTCGGAAAGCGCCTACCGGCGGATGAATGCACTGATCAAGGAAGCGGAGGATAATCGCGAGACGGCGGGTGGCAGGCTGCCACCCGATACCACTGCGGCCTACCGCGTCGAAAACGTCAGCTTCGCCTATGACGACCGGCACGTGCTGCGCGACATCAACCTGGTGGTCGGCAGCCGCGAGATTACTGTGCTTAAGGGGCTTTCGGGCAGCGGAAAGACCACTCTGGTCGATCTTCTCGCCAGGCTTCTCGTGCCGCAAACGGGCAGGGTTCTTCTGGGCTCCGTTCCGCTTTCCGAGCTCGACCTTCATGCCATGAGGCGGCGCATCGGATATGTGGTGCAGGAGCTGACCTTGTTTCACACGACGATCCGGCGGAACATCTGCCTGGGCGCGCCCGAGATCAGCGAGGAACAGCTGTCGGAAGCCATACGCCTGGCTGGACTGGAGCAGTTCATCTCAACACTGCCGCTGGGCCTCGAGACGGATGTGGGCGAAATGGGCGGCAGACTGTCGGGTGGCCAGCGCCAGAGGCTGGCGCTCGCCCGGGCGCTGGTCACCCAGCCTGATATCCTGATCCTGGATGAGGTCACGAGTTCGCTGGACCCTGCAACGGAGGCCGAAATCGTGGCCAACATAAAATCCCTGTCCCGCCGATTCACAATCATCGTCATCACCCATCGCGAGGCGTGGGTAGGCGTTGCTGACCGCCTTTATCAGCTGGATGGGGGCCACCTCACCAGCGTGCCACAGGACGCCCCGGATGCCGCCTGAGTCCGGGCTGCGCTCAGCGCTTCGCAGCTGGTGGCTCGGCGGCCACAGCCAGTGGAGCTATGACCATCCGCTGTTCCGCAAGACAAGGGCCAGCCCGCCAAAGGTGAGAATTCTCGGCGATCATTCGGACTATCATTGTGGCAGCTGGGCAGCAATCGAGAGCATCCGCCAGAACTGTCTGAGATCAGGATACAGGTTGGCGGGGCGTTATGAGCCTTTCGACATCCTGGTCGTCAATGGTGAAGGCTCGATGCATGGCAGCAACATTGCGCGGCGCAATGTGTTCGTGAAGAAGATGGAGGTTCTGAAGCGCGCCATCGAGGCCGGCATTCCTGCCTATCTGGTGAACACGGTCTGGCAGAACAATGTCTCCAGCTATGATCACGTCCTGCGCATGCTCAGCGGCATCCAGGTGCGTGAGATCGACAGTTACAATGATCTCTTGACCGCGCATGGCGTGCCGTCCCTGGTGAAGATTGATGCCTCTTTCTTCCTTGCTGTGAAGCAAGCGCCGAGCCTCACGCCCAACGCTCGGATCGTGATCACCGACTTCTTCATGACAGCGGGTGGGCAGTTTGAAGCTCACGCACTAGACCTTGGCGATACCGAATATGTTTCGATGAAGGATATAGGCTGGCCGGATTTCGTTACAAAGCTGGCGAACAGCAAGCTCCTGGTCACAGGCCGCCATCATGCGGTGTTCGCTGCTTGCAAGGCGCGCACGCCATTCATCGTGCTCAAGGGCAACAACCACAAGGTCACGGGCCTTCTTGAAACGGCAGGCGTCAGGCTCCCCGTGGCAAAGACTTTGGATGAGATCCCGGCGCTCGTGGCGGAGATCGGCCAGCATCAAGCCGCCTATGACCAGTTGTTCAATTGGATGCATGCCCGGCCAGATACGCCCATCCTGCCTGATCTGAACCGCGCATGAGATTTCGGCTGCCAAGCTGGCTCCCGAAACCCGGGCTCGCCGACCCCGCCGATCTTGCCATGGCGTTGGGCCGTGTCTGGGACGAGCGGCGTGGCGCCCTCTCGATTCTCGTGAGCAATCCCACGGTGGAAGCTGTTACTTCGCGCTTTGGTGCAAGGCCGCTGCCGCAGCAGGTCATTCCAGCCAGGAAGTTCGTCTGCTCCGTGACATTGTTCCGGCAGGTTGTGCGGCAGATGGAGCTCACCGTTCTTTCGGAAAGACGCATCAGCGCCGGGCGATACCTTTTCGATCTGCAGCAAAGGCCAGCACCGGAAGCGGAACCCCTCGTCTTCTCGCACTGCATCGTGCGGGGTAACAGATGCGTTCTTGATGGTGACTCCTACAATATCCTTTGCGGCAATTGGGCATTCTATGTGCCGGCGCTGCAGCTCAAGATACTGCACGCCAGACAGGGCCTGCGCTGGTGCCTTCACGAGAGCCGCCCCGGGGCTGGCGTTCTTGCGACGGCGCCTAGCGATCAGCGCCTGGGTCCCTATTCAGTGGAGGATTGGCGGCGCGCACTCGCAACGCCCGTGTTGCGCCGTGTGGCGGAAAACCATGTCTCGGCCCGCAGGCTGGCGAAGGCCGGGGTGGGGCCTGCCGTAGGGCGGCGCGCCCTCATCAGCGCACTCAGCTATGAAGCCGAAGGTGGCAGTTCACTGAGCGGCGGATTCGAGGTGGCGAACCTCACGGCTTATCTTCCAAGGCGCCAAACGCAGCTGGCGGATCTCGCCCGTGCGCAGGTGTCGCTGGATCACATCGGCAGCGCCCTTCGTCAGCAGATCAGGGGCTATGTCAGCGATCTCGATTCGGTGATTGGTGTTTATCCGCTTGATGCGGAAGACGAGGTGCGCGCCCGCGAAGGTGAACTGATGAAGGTGGCAGCTGGCGCCTAGCGCAGAAGGCTCTTCAATCCTTCAGCGACAAGCTGTGACTCGTCGGGGAAGGGCAGGGTGGGTGCCTTGGGTTCATCACCCAGCATCACAGCATAGCCCTGCTCGATCAGGAGCTGATGCAGAATATTGTAATTCCGCTTGGCAGGCGCCGGAAGCGACCAGTTGGGTATCTTGGTCGAGAGCTTGCGGGAGATTTCCTCAAGCCGCTGCTCCATCCGCAGCGCAATGGACCGCGACGCCGGCAAAGGCGCAATGACAAGGCGCTTTCCAAGGCTTGCAATGTCCGTCAGCATCGAAGGACTGTCACCTGTCACGGTGAATGTTTGCCCTACTGCCAGAAGCGGCCGGTAGGGATTTTTGGCGTCATTCGCCTTCCAGCGATAGAGAGTTTCGCCCGGCAGCAACTGCGCTTGCAACTCTTCGATCAGGTCTGCAGGCGTCCGGCGCGAGGTGACAATGGCGATGTGGCCAGTCTTTGCATGCGTGGTCCGCATCGTCTTCAGAATATCCGTGGCGACGGCGGTATCGAGAATCAGCTCCTTGGTCGGGCCGCCGATGAGAAGCACGTGGATTGGCTCGTGCGGCGAAGGTCTGGGTGGTGCTTGCACCACGGCTTTGTGATTGAGCGCCGTCAAGGGAAAGCGGTATCTCAGCACCCTGCTGTCCTCACTCATCACATAATGGGCGGGCACGAGCACCAGATCGAAGTCGCCCTTCCGGGCGCGCGGCGCGTTGAACAGGGCAATCTTGGTCCGCCCGCCTGATTGCTTCTTCAGCCACAGCGCCACACAGGACAGGTGGCGCCCGATCGTCACCACCAGATCGGGCCAGGGTGCCACAAGTGCCGAGGAGAGCTCCAGATCGATATGAGAAAGCGTGGCACGAACGGGCAGATGCAAGGACAATGCATTGGGCCGCAGCACGATGTCCTTATACTGAAAGGGCAGGTTCATGGCCTCCACGGCGCGCAGCAACTGGCTGTTGTCACCGAGCTTGGAACCGCCCAGAACCCAAATCAGTGCCTGTCGGCCGGCGTCCGGCTGGCCAGGTGAACTGCCAATGGCGATCGGATCGAGAGGCAGCATTTCGAGGGTATCGGTCGCCTTGCAGTGGATCAGAGTATGAGCATTCACGCGTCACGCTCGCCTCCCGTGGCAGTTGAGAATTGTTTCGTCAAGACGAAATCTTTTGCAGTTACGCTCAGCGGGGAAGGGCCAAGGCAAAATCCGCACCACCGTGCGAGGGCAGCGGGCCGCAGGGCACGAGCCAGGATTCGAACATGTCCGCGCAGGACCTCCAGCTGAATTTCATGGAGCCCTCGCGAACCCTGTCCCGGCCGATCACGGCTGCGCGCTGCACGGCCTCTTCCAGCGTGTCCGCAATCGCGCCCGTCACGCCATCTTCCACCACATCGAGCGGGCTTGGCGCATTGTAGGCGGCGACGGGCGTGCCGCAGGCCATTGCCTCCAGCATCACCAGCCCGAAGGTATCTGTCCGGCTCGGGAAGACCATGACATCGGCGGAAGCGAGTGTGCGGGCATAATCTTCCCCATGGCGGAAGCCCAGAAAATGCGCGGATGGGGCCAGCTTCTCGAGGCGCGCCCGCTCGGGCCCGTCTCCCACCAGAACCTTGCTGCCAGGGGTCTTGAGCGCGATGAAATCGTCGATTCCCTTTTCAATCGCAAGGCGTCCGGCATAGAGCACGATGGGACGCGGGAAGGGCAGGTGATCACGGTCATATGGTTTGAAGATGGAGCGGTCCACGCCGCGCGTCCAGATTTTCACATTGGTAAATCGCCGCCTGTCCAGCTCCATGCCGATCGATCTCGTGGGCACCATCACGGCCTGGCTGGGCTTGTGGAAATGCTGGAGCGTGCGCCATCCGATGCTGAGCACACCGGGGAGAGGGATGCGCGCTGCTGCATATTCGGCAAAGCGGGTGTGAAACCCGGTGGTGAAGCGAAGGCCCTCGCGCAGGCAGGCGCGCCGCGCTGCCCAGCCCAGCGGGCCCTCGGTAGCGATGTGAATGACGTCCGGGGCGATGCGGGAAATCTCGGCTGAAATGTCAGCGGCATTCGTCCCGGTCAGCGTGATCTCGGGGTAGAAAGGCATGGGCCAGGATGGCCGCCCAGCCGGATTGATGGTGCGAACGTCGTGTCCCTTCGCTTCCAGCTCCTTGATGACGGCATTCAGCGTGCGGACAACCCCGTTAACCTGCGGGGACCAGGCATCGGTTACGATCAGAATGCGCATGAAGCTCTTCCGTGATGTATTCGGGGGTGGCGGGCGTCCAGGTGATGATCTCGAACCGGCCGTCGGCGTGCTCCACCAGCGCTGTGCAGCTCTCCACCCAGTCGCCGTCATTCAAATAGTGGATGCCGTCAATCTCGCGGTCATCGGGTGTGTGGATGTGGCCGCAGATCACGCCCTGGCATCGGCGCGCCTTGGCTTCGCGCACCACGCAATCCTCGAAGTGCGAGATGAACTCGACGGCCTTCTTGACGCGATTCTTGAGGTAGGCGGAAAGTGACCAGTAAGGCAGGCGCAGGAACCGCCGCGCGCGGTTCACCAGCACGTTGAGTTCCATCGAGAGCTCATAGGCAGAATCGCCAATTTTCGCGAGCCAGGGCGCGAAGCGCACGACGCCGTCAAACTTGTCGCCGTGCAGCACCAGGTAACGCTTGCCGTTGGCGGTAAGGTGGACTGCTTCCTCGAGGATCGCCACGCGGCCCATCCTCACATTCAGGAAATTGCGAAAATTCTCGTCGTGGTTGCCAGGAATGTAAATGAGCTTGGTGCCCTTGCGCGCCTTGCGCAGCAGCTTCTGGATGACGTCATTGTGGGACTGGTCCCAGTACCAGGCTTTCCGCAGCGACCAATTGTCGATGAAATCGCCCACGATATAGAGCTGGTCGGATTCCGTCGCCCGCAGGAAATCGAGGAGGGCGTGGGTCTGGGCGCGCCTGGTGCCGAGGTGAATGTCCGAAATGAAGATCGCCCGGTAATGCTTTGGAAGTGGGGGAGTGGTCAGCATCTCTCTGCCTTCTGGCGTTGAACGCCCTTAGGCCCGATTTGTGCAAAGCTTTTGTGACGGTGGCGGCCTCCGCCGCCCGCACTCCGCATTCCAGTTGATTGTGACAATGCATTTGTATCTAGAATTGCCTTTGTGGACAGTCAGATCACTCGACAAGGTGTTGCATGAACGACAAGAACAAGAGCGTTAAGACCGGGGCCGAGACCCGCGTGCCTTCCAAGAAGACCAAGGTCAAGACCAAGACCAAGGCATCGCGCGGCAAGCTGGTGGAAGACGCGCTTCCGGCGGAAAGCGAGTTCGATTTCGTCGGCAAGGTCGAAAGCCTGCAGGTGAAGACGGGCAGTGCGCCGGATGGTTTTGAATTCGGACTGCGCGGGCGTCATGGCCAGCGGAAGAGCTTCAGGCTCGATCTTTCCGACCCGGTGGCGTTGAATGCGATGACCCATATCCTGGTGGCGGCGCATGCCAGCGAAGCCAAGATCGGCGTCAAGGTTGACGGCAGTGGGGAAGGCATCCCCCAGGTCAAGGAGCTCGCCTGGCGCCCCAAGCTGGGCAAGACCGCCTGAGCGGACTGCGGTTCAATCCGCCAGCACGAGCAGGTCGCGGCTGCTGAGGGAGATCGTCGCCTGGGATCCCGGTACCGGGGGTGAAGCATTCGGCTGGTTGAAGAGATCGAAGTCCACCACGGCTCCGAACAACTTCGCCTTGATGCGAATGACCGAGCCGAGGAAAGACACCTCGCAGATCTCCGCAAGGCTTGTGATGTCACAGCCGTCCGGAGATCCAAGCTTTATGTTCTCCGGGCGGATGGCAAGTGACAGGCTGGAGCCCTGGGCGGCATCGACTGGCCGTGAGAGCCGGACAGGTCTTCCCTCGATGTTGATGATCCCGCGTGCGGGATCATCGAGCCGGGCCTTGAAAATGTTCAGCGTGCCGACGAATGTCGCCACGAAGCGTGTGTGCGGCGCGTTGTAGATATCAAAAGGCGTGCCGGTTTGCTCGGCCTGGCCGCGGTTCATCACCACCACCTGGTCCGAAATGCTCAGTGCCTCTTCCTGGTCATGGGTGACGAAGACCGTGGTGATGCCAAGCGCGCGCTGGATGGATCTGATTTCGCTGCGCAGGCTGATGCGGATTTTGGCGTCGAGTGCGGAAAGCGGCTCATCCAGCAGCAGCACGCGCGGGCTCGGTGCGAGCGCGCGTGCCAGCGCCACGCGCTGTTGCTGCCCGCCCGAAAGCTGGAATGGGTAGCGCTTGCCATGCTCGGGCAGGCCAATCAGCTCCAGCATTTCCGTCACGCGCTTGGTGATTTCAATCCGGGGCCTCCCCGCAATCCTGAGCCCGAAGGCCACGTTCTCAGCGACTGTCAGATTTGGAAACAACGCATAGGCCTGAAACACCATGCCGATCTGCCGCTGGTTGGCGCGCAGCGGTGTCATGTCCCGGCCGTCGATGGTGATGGAGCCCGCCGTCGGCTGCTCAAGTCCCGCAAGCATGCGCAGCACGGTTGTCTTGCCGCAGCCCGAAGGACCCAGCAGTGACACAAAGGCCCCCTTCGGAATCGAGAGCGAAAAATCGGTGACAACCTTGGTTGGCCCAAATTGCTTCGCGAGGCTGGAGAGTTGAATGAAGGACATCAGGATTTTGCTCGGGTGTGAGGGGCAAGCCGCGTTGCGAGCTGGATCAGCCCCATGCAGCCCCAGGTGACGGAGAAGGCAATGACGGCGAGGGCTGCTGGCTCATAGGCGCGGTTGGAGCCCATCCACACCATGTAGGGCCCGAAGGCCGGCCGGTCGAGAAGGGCCGCCAGAACATATTCGCCGATGACGATCGCGAAGGTGATGAATGCACCCGACAACACGGCAACGAGCACATTGGGCAGGATCAACAGGCCCAGTATGGTGAGCCATCCCGCCCCAAGCATTTGTGCGGCCTCGGTCAGTGTGCGCACGTCGATGGTGCGGAGCCCCGTGTCCACGGCGCGATACATGTAGGGAAGCGCCAGAGTGGTGTAGCCCAGCACCAGCAATATGTTGGTTCCGAAGATCGATCCCGTCAGCGGCAGCAGGCTCGATGTGTTGTAAAGCCGGATATAGCCGAAGACCAGCACGATGGGCGGAATGACAAGGGGCAGCAGGGTCACGAATTCGATCCAGGGCCGCAGGCCCGGCAGTTTCAGGCGCACCCAGAACACCGTAGGTGTCACGATCAGCACGCCCATGACGATGGTGAGAAGCGCCATCACCACGGAAAACAGGAAGGTTGATTGAAATTGCGGGTCAAACAGCACGGTCCGGTAGGCATCAAAGGAGTAAGTTCCGCGACGCGCCCGGAGCGAGAACTCGAAGGTGCCGATCAGCGGCAGAAAGAAATAGATCGTGCCGAGCGCTGCGGCGATCCAGGCCCAGATCTTTGCGGTTTTCATTTGAGCCACCTTTCCGCCCGTACGCGGAGCAGGATGTAAATGAGGTTTGCAAGACCGGTGATCAGAATCATGCCGAAGGCCAGCGCATAACCCAGATGCGGGTTCTGAAGCACATCGCCGCGGATCTGCGCGAAGAGCATGATGGGCACGATCGAGAGTGATGATCCCGTCAGCGCCATTGCTGTTGCGACGGCACCAAAGGCATTGGCGAAGAGCAGCGCGAAAGAGCCGAGAAGAGCCGGCCAGAGCACCGGCAGTGCGACCAGCCGCCAATATTGAATGTTGCTCGCGCCAAGCGTCTGCGCCGCTTCGCTCCACTCCCGCTTCAACCCGTCAAGCGCAGGCGTGATGATGAGGAGCATGAGCGGGATCTGGAAATAGAGATAGGTGATTGCAAGGCCCGTGAAGCTGATGAGGTTGAAACCCAGGCTCGTCAGATTGATGCCGAACCAATCCCGCAGCAGAACCGTGACGAGGCCAAGCCTTCCGAGCGTGGCGATGAAGGCGAAGGCCAGTGGAACGCCGGCGAAGTTGGAAGCAACGCCCGAGAAGGTGAGCGTGGCACTGCGGAACCATCCCGGCAGCCCGCCTCGCGTGACGGCGATCGCAAGCAGAAGCCCGATGGCGCAGCCGAAGAAGGCCGTCAGCACGCTGAGCTTGAGGGACAAGAGCGTGGCATCGATGATGCTCTTTGTCGCAAGCCGGATAATATTCGCCAGCGTGAACGCACCTTCTGGCGTGCGGAAGGAGGCAATGACGATCTTGAGTGTGGGAAGAATCAGGAAGAGCAGTGCGAACAGCGCAAATGGCGTGACGCCCAGCCACGTCAGATGCTGCCCGATGCGGAGTGGTGGCCTTGAGGGCGCTGTCATCGCGAGGTGATCCATCACTGGCTCCGCCCCGCCTGAGCGGGACGGAGCGATTTTCAAACAGTCCGGCGGAGCTTACTGGACGTTGGCGCCCACGACCTTGTCCCAGCCGCCGGTCACGGCGGCCTTGTTGGCCTCCTGCTGCTCGACGGTGGGGAACACGGCCCTGGCGTAGCCTTCGGCCGGCGGCAGCTTCGCCATCACCTCAGCGGGGATCTTGCCCGCCGCGGACATGGCATTGAAGCGGGCCGGGTGGCAGTAGCCCTTGAGCCAGCCGGTCTGGCCTTCGTCGGAATAGAGATACTCCATCCACAGCTTGGCGGCGGCAGGGTGCGGAGCGAAAGCGGAAATGCCCTGCACATAGACGCCTGCGAGCGAGGCCGATGCCGGAATGACAATGTCCATCGGGGGATTGCCGTTCAGGCTGTCACGCCAGGCGAGCAGATTATAGTCCCAGGCCACGACGATCGGGGTCTGGCCTTGCGCGATGGTGCCGGACTTGCCGGTCACAGGCACGAAATTGCCGGCCTTGTTGAGCTCGGCCATCACCTCGAGGCCCTTCTCACCCGAGTCAGTTCCGGGTGCCGCACCCTTGGACACGCCTGCGGACATGACCGCCAGGATCGCCTGGTTCGAGGCGCGCGGATCGCCGGTGAGCGCCACGGCATTCGCATATTCGGGCTTGGTGAGGTCAGACCAGTCGGCAGGCGTGTTCTTGACCAGGTCCTTGTTCACGCCGAAAGACATCACGCCATAATAACCGGCGTACCAGTTGCCGTCCGCATCCTTAACGTCTGCCGGAATTTCATCCCAGCTCTGAACCTTGTAGGGCTGCAGCAGCCCTTCCTTCTGGGCCTGAGGTCCGAAGGCAAGTCCGACGTCGATCACGTCCGGAGCCTGCGGGCCCTTGTTGTCCTTGTTGGCGCGGATCGCCTCCAGTTCATCGGCAGAGGCTGCATCAACGTTCAGCTCGTTGACTTTCAGGCCATATTTCGCCTTGAAGCCTTCGATCACATTGCCATAGCCGCACCAGTCGTGCGGAAGCGCGATGACGGTGAGTTCGCCTTCCTTCTGAGCGGCGGCCACCAGGTCTTCCATCGCACCGGCATGGGCAGGCGCTGCCGCTGCCAGAACGGCAAGCGCCATCGTCGAATGCAGAAGTCGGGTTGAGAATGTCATGATCATGTCCTGTCGTGTTGTCACGCCGTGCAACGCGCCGGTTGCTGCGGCAGGGCGTGACTAGGAGCCGGACATGACAGTGCTGTGTCAGTAGACGCGGACGAAGTGGGGTTGAGCGTCTGAACCCAACCCCGCTGTCCTGATCAAGACCTCACTTGAGGGCTTTCAGCTCCTTGGCGGCCTGCTTGTTCCCCTGGGACTTCGACATTTCAAGAAGCGATTTCGCTTTGGGGATGTCTTTTGGAGTGTAGCGGCCTTCGATCAGAATCAGCGCAAGCTTATAAGCAGCCCATTCGTTCTTCTGGGCGGCTGACTTGCGGTACCATTTGATGGCTTCCTTCATGTTGGGCATTCTGCCGGCATTGATTGAGTAGATTTCCGCCAATGCATATTGTGCCCAGTCATTGCCGGCATTCGCCGCCTTCAGGTAATAGGATTGGCTCAGCTCGCGATCTTTCTTGACGCCCACGCCATCGCCATACATCTGGCCAAGCCTGTAGTTCGCCCAGACATTTCCCTGTGACGCTGCAAGTTTGAAATAGCGGACAGCCGTCGCCTGATCCTTCTTGGTGCCCAATCCTTCATCATAGAACCGCCCGAGATTGTATTGCCCCCAGGGATTGGCGCCCTTTGCCGATTTGCCGAACCACAGCAGCGCTTTCTGCGGGTCCGCCGGCACGCCAAGGCCCTTTTCATACATGGTACCGATGCTGTTCTCGGACCAATGTTCGCCCTGTGCGGCGGCCTGCTGATAGAATTTCATTGCCTGCTTGTAGTTCTTGGCCGCGAAGGCTGCGTCGCCATCTTCATGCGGGCCGCTCCATGCGGGCGAAGCCGCCAGTGCTGCCACCGTGACGACTATGAACGCAAGAGCCAATCTTCGCGTCAGGGTATATAAGTAGAAAAGCGTACGAGTCATAACTTTCCACACATGTGAACGAATTTTGATTGCGTTAACCAAGTAGCATAGGTTACCCCTGATGTGTACTGGTTGATGACCGGTAAAAGAGAATCGTGCCTTGGGGGGTACTACCGATCATGAAGCGTTCAAGCCGTCTGCTTTCCGCCGTTCCGTTGACGGCATCCGCCAGTCTCGCGGCCATGTCCTTGTTCGTCCTCGCGGCGTCTTCGGGAGCGCAGGCGAATGACCTGTGCACAACATCCGGCACGGAACAGACCTGCACTGGGGACCAGTCCGGCGGCGTCTCCGCGGCACAGCCCATCACCAATCTGGTCATCAAGGATCTCACCGCAAATATAGCACCCGCCAGTGGGCAGGGCGTGTTCTTCCAGTCCAACAGCACGGTGGACATCGACAGCAATACGGGCACTTACAGCATCAACAGCGTCGGGGATGGCATCTTCGCCGAAAGCCTTGGCGATACGCCGGACGCAACGGTGTCCGTCACCCAGACCGGAAACATCGTATCCTCCGAAGGCAAGGGCATCTATGCCTATTCAGCCCGCGAGACGGTGGATGTGGACGTCACCGGCAACATCACCTCCAAGGAAGATGGCGTCTTTGCCCAGAGCACGGGTGACACGGACATTTCTGACGTCTCCGTCCTTCAGTCCGGCGATATCTCGTCTTCGAACGGCCGCGGCATCTATGCTTCCTCAGCGCGGCAGAGTGTCTCTGTCATCAGCGGCGGCGCCATCATCTCCGCAGGCGATGGCGTCTTTGCGGAAAGCACGGGGGATGCGGAAACGGCAACCGTCACCGTGATGCGCACAGGTGACATCACGTCTTCCGGCGGCCGCGGCATCTACGCCAATTCCGCCCGCCAGGCGACGGAAGTGGTCAGCCTCGGCGACATCTCGGCCTATGGCGATGGCATCTTTGCCCAGAGCACGGGTGACGCCAGCACGGCGACCGTTTCCGTCATGCAGACCGGCGATGTGACATCCACCACGGGCTATGGCATCTATGCCAATTCAGCGCGGCAGACAGTGTCTGTGAATGTGATTGGCGATATCTCATCTGCAAACGATGCCATCTTTGCCCAGAGCACGGGCAACGCAGATACGGCCACGGTCACCGTCATTCATGATGGCTCAATCGTCTCCACCGCCGGCCGCGGCATCTATGCGCTCTCGTCAAACCAGACTGTTTCGGTGGCCAACATTGGCAGCATCACCGCCGCAAGTGATGGCATATTCGCGGTCAGCACCGGAAATGCCGCCACTGCGACGGTGAATGTCAACCAGAATGGCGCGATCACCTCCAGCACGGGCTATGGCATCTATGCCCGCTCTGCCAATCAGACGGTGACGGTGAATGCCACCGGCGACATTGCCTCCGCCAATGACGCGATCTTCGCGCAGAGCACCGGCAATGCAGAGACCGCCACGGTGTCGGTAACGCATTCGGGCGCCATCACCTCGGTGAATGGCCGCGGCATCAATGCCCAGTCATCCAACCAAACGGTGTCCGTGTTGAACACCGGCAACATTGCTGCGGGAAGCGATGGCATTTACGCCGTCAGCACCGGAAATGCCGCCACTGCGACGGTCAGCGTCACGCAGACGGGCGCTGTAACCTCGGGCACGGGCTATGGCATCTACGCGCGCTCGTCGAACCAGACGGTCACGGTGAATGCCAATGGCGCTATCTCTTCTGCCATGGACGGGATCTTCGCCCAGTCCACCGGAAATGCGTCCACGGCTACTGTCTCGGTCACCCATACGGGTGCGATCACCTCGACGGCGGGCCGCGGCATCTATGCATCAGCCTCCAACCAAGCGGTAGGCGTGAATAACTCTGGCAATATCAGCGCCTATGGTGATGGCATCTTCGCCCAGAGCCTGGGCGACTCCGGCCTTGCCGACGTCGCGGTCACGCAGACGGGCGATGTAACCTCGACCAATGGCTATGGCATCTATGCGCTGTCGAGCCGCCAGAGCGTGCAGGTGGACGTCACCGGCGACATTACCTCCGCGCAGGATGGCATCTTCGCCCAGAGCACGGGCGATTCGAGCGATGCCACGGTCTATGTCGGCCAGTTGGGCAACATCAACGCGGGCGGGCGCGGAATCTATGCGAGCTCGGCACGTCAAGGTGTGAGCGTTTCCGGCGAAGGCGACATCACGTCCGTGGGCGATGGCATCTTTGCCCAGAGCACCGGCGATTCAGAGGCCTCTGACGTGAGCGTCTTCCACGACGGAGACATTGACAGCCAGGGGCGTGGCATCTTTGCCTCGGCATCGCGCCAAAGCGTGTCGGTGCTGAGCTACGGAGACATTACCGCTTCGTCGGATGGCATCTTTGCCCAGACCACGGGCGACGCGGCAGAGGCGACCGTTACGGTCAACTCCTATGGCGCAATCGATGCAGGCTCCCGCGGCATTTATGCCTCCGCCTCGCGCCAGGCCGTTTCTGTGTTCTCGGTTGGTGACATCACCGCAACCGACTACGGCATCTTCGCCAGCACAACCGGCGATTCCCTCACGGCCACCGCCAACGTCGTCCATTATGGCGCCGTTACGATGCAGCCGGGCGGCACCGGGCTTTATGCATACAGCAGCGGGCGCGAAGCGGCGATCTCCTCCATCGGAAACGTGTCCGGCGGCAACTATGGCATCCACGCCATTTCGGAAAGCACGACGGCCAGTGTGGAGATTCTCGGCGGCGTGATATCGGGCGCTTCGGTGGCGCAGGTGTCGGCGGCTTCGATCCTTGGCGCTTCAGTCACAAACTATGACGAAATTGATGGTGGATCATCCACGGCCATTGAGCTTTCGGGCGCTGAGAATATTGTTCGGAACTATGGCACCGTGAGCGGCAACATCAATGCCGGCACGCTGGGCTTCACGGGCTTCGAGAACAAGTACGGTGCGTTGTTCAACTCCGGCAACACGGTCGATCTCGGCGGCGGCACCCTGTTCAACGATGGAACGCTCGGCATCGGCCAGGTCCCCGGCGTCATCTCGACGACGGCACTCACCGGCAGCTTCACGCAGAGTGACTCCGGTGTGATCAAGTTGGATCTCAGCCTTCAGAACAGCGGCTCCTCGGATCTGATCACCGTGACGGACGGCGCCGATCTCAACGGCAAGGTCGATCTCGAATTCACCGATTTCAACGGCACGCTGCCCAGCACCTACACGATCATCAAGACGGAAGACGGGCTCAATTCCAAGAATCTGAGCATCGCCAATGTCGTGGTCCAGGGCGGCTTCAACTACGTCAATGACAACAAGGATGTGGAGCTGGTGCTGACGGGCCTCGATTTCGCCACCGGCGCCCAGTCGAAGAATGACAAGCATGTGGGCCAGGCCCTCACGTCGGCATTCGATGCGGTGTCGCCCGGCCTGTCGGAGCTCTTTGGCGCGCTGGTCGATTTCACTGATGAGCAGGCCTATGGCAAGGCGCTCAGCCAGCTGACGCCCGAGCTTTATGCCGATACCAATGATGTGGTGGTTGCCAACAACCGGCGCTTCGCCAATGATCTGATGAGCTGCAAAACCTACACGGGCGGCGCCAGCGTCAATGCGGAAGGCCAGTGCGGCTGGTTCGCTGCGGAAGGCTTCACGCTCGACTACGATCCATCCAACCACAATGCCTCCTATAATCAGGACGGCTTCCTGCTGGGCGCCGGCTTCCAGAAGGCCGTGTCTGAGGATTGGCGGATGGGACTCGGCGTCAGCTATGCCCGCACCACGATGGATGGCGCGCACAACAGCCAGTCCGACAATGACCAGCTGGCAATCGGCGCCGTCGTCAAATACGACAAGGGCCCGCTGCTTCTCGCGGCTGACGTGACGGCCGGCTATGTCTGGACCGATCTCAGCCGCCGCGTGAATTTCGAAGGGTTCAGCGACAAGCTGAGCGCAGATACGACGGGTGCTTATGTGGGCGGCCGGCTGCGCGCCGCCTACACCCAGAGCTTCGGCCATGCCTATCTGCAGCCCCGCGTCGACGTCGACATGACTTATTTCTCCGCGGATGATTACTCGGAGAAGGGTGGCGAAGCGGCGCTTGATGTGGATAGCCAGAGCCAGTTCACGGTGCTCATCACGCCGGCCTTGGAACTGGGCGGAGATTTCGTTGGCACCAATGGTATGAACTACCGTCCCTATGCCCGCGCCGGCGTCATCTTCAACACGGATCCGAACAACAATCTGGATGCAAGCTTCGCCAATGCCAATGCGGGGTCCGGCTCCTTCCAGATCACGTCGGAGACCGATGCGGTTCTCGGCAGCCTCGCCCTCGGCTTCGATGTGGTGACGGAAGGCAACAGCTTCGGCCGCCTGGTCTATGAAGGGCAGCTGGGTGAGAACACCACGTCGCAGTCGCTCACGCTCAAAGTCGGTGTGCCTTTCTAAAGGCCACCGGGATGAAGGAGCGGCCTTCCGCATGTCAGTACGGGCGAATGATGACGCAGCGATCAGCGCCGCCGCGTGATGGCAATCTTCGCGTGATCGAAGCGCATCGCGTTCGGGCCTGTCACGGATGAGCGTTCAAGCAGACTATGAACATCGCCGCTGGGCGGGAGGATTGCGGCGGGCGCGGCCGGAACCGGCTGCCAGCCCCCGAAAATGGGCGCAGCGGGTCACTGAACCTGCGGCCGAGCCAGAACGGCGGAACGGATTCGACATCGCGCTCACCGCCGGCTTCCTGCTCCTCTCCATTGCCGCGATCTGCCTGTCCGTCTGGCTGCTGACTGTCAGCAAGGACATTCCGGCTTATCGCTACTGGCTTTATATCACGCTGCTGAGCGGCATCTCCTTCTGTACACTGACCTATCAATTGGCCCGCGTCGGAACGGCGCTGCGCCTCCCAAAAGGCCCCGCTCAGCTTCCGCGGCATATGAACCCCGCCGGCCGCGATCCGTCGGTGACCGTCCTGATCCCCACCTATCGCGAGGAGCCAAGGGTCATCCGGCACACGCTGCTGTCTGCGGTGCTGGCCCGCCACACCAACCGCCGGGTTGTGGTCCTCGTCGATGATCCGCCAGGGGATGCAGCAAGCGTCGCCAGAAGCCTTGCAGCCGTCGAGGATGTGATCGGCATCCTGCGGCAGCCGCTCGAGCAGCTTGAAGCCGAACATGGAAAATGGAAGTGGCGGCTGCGCGCCCGCACGCTGGATGTGCGCTATGAAGCAAGACGCCTGGCGGACGTCTACAGCAACGTCGCCACATGGCTCGAAGATCTCGCTGCCTATCTCTCGGAAGACGTCGAGAAAGAATTCGCGCATGTCGACCGCTTCCTGATTGACGATGTGGTGCGGGACCTTGCGGGCCACTACGCCGCCCGTGCCAAGACCCTGCGCCACAACACGCCGGACTTTGCGGAAATCGATTTAGAGTACGAAGCGATCCGCCATCTCTTCTGCCGCGACATAACGGCGTTCCAGAGAAAGCAGTTCGCCAATCTGTCCCACGCCGCCAACAAGGCGATGAACCTCAACGCCTATATCGGGTTGATGGGCGCGTCCTTCGATGCGGTGACCACGCAGAAGGGCCTCGAGATCCGGGAGGCAGCGGATGGCGGCGGCGCGCTTGTGGTTCCGCTGGCGGATTTCGTGCTGACGCTCGATGCCGACAGCATCCTCAAGAGCAACTACATCGCAGACCTGACGCGGATCATGGCAGCGAGGCCCCGCGCCGCCGTGGTGCAGACGCCATATCTCGCCTTCCCGGGTGCATCATCCTATCTGGAGCGCATTGCCGGTGCGACGACCGACATCCAGTATCTTTATCATCAGGGCTCCACGCGGTTCGGCGGTTCATTCTGGGTCGGCGCCAATGCGCTCCTTCGCACCCAGGCCCTGGCCGATATCGTCCGCGTGGAAGAGCGGGACGGCGTCACCTGCAAGATATTCATTCAGGACGATACCGTCATCGAGGATACGGGGTCGACCATCGATCTTCTCCACGCCGGATGGCATGTCTACAATCATCCGCAGGCTTTGGCCTACAGCGCCACACCGTCTGACTTCGGGGCGCTGTCCATCCAGCGCCGCCGCTGGAGCAATGGCGGCCTCATCATCGCGCCGCGCTTCTACCGTCATTTCGCCCAGAACCCCGGCCGCCCGCGCCGGATGGGTGAGGTTCTTTTGCGCTCGAACTATCTCCTCTCCACCCCCGTCGGAAATGTCTGCGTTCTGATGATGATGGCCATGGTGGATGGGTCTGCCGCCGTGCTCTTCGCCACGCTGGCGGCAATGCTCCCCTATTTTCTACTCTATGGGCTGGACCTTCGGCGGCTCGGCTATCGCTTCAGCGATTTGCTGGGTGTCTGCGCGCTCAATTTGATCCTGATCCCGGTGTGCTTGAGCGGCGTAGCCGACTCCCTGCGTCAGGTCATAACCCACCAGAGAGGAAGCTTCATCCGCACGCCCAAGATTGGCCGCAGAACGGTGGTTCCGCCGTCCTATCTGGTCTTTAGCATCGGCATGGTGCTGCTCATGGCCTTTTACGCAGCGGATGCGATCCACAGCCGGAAATTCGGCGGCGCCCTGGTCCCGCTCGGAAACCTGATGCTCTATCTCTACGCCTTCGTGTTCTTCATCGGCGCCCGGGAAACCCTGGGAGACCTGTGGCTCGCCGGCCGCTCCTCCATGGGTGCCGCAGCGGTGAAGGCAAAGGGCCTGTTCACGCGCCGGGGTCCATTGTCCCTCACCCAGCCGGCCAACGCTTAATAGGGCCGTGGCCGGTCAGTTGAATACATTCATTCTGCCGCATGTTCACCGCGCCATCTCTGCGGCATCTCAATCCAGCCACCCCGGCCGCACCTCGGGCAGGGGAATGCTGTCAATCAACTGGCGGGTAAACTCAGTCCTCGGCGCGCGGAACACCTCCGCCGTCAGGCCCTCCTCGATGATCTCGCCAGACCGCATGATCACCACGCGTTCGCACAGCGCGCGCACAACGGAAAGGTCATGGCTGATGAAGGCAAGCGACAGCCCCATGTCGCGCCGTAAGTCTTTCAGGAGGTCCAGCACCTGCGCCTGTGTTGAAACGTCGAGGCCGGAGACAATCTCATCCGCCACCACGAAATCAGGTTTGAGCGCAATGGCCCGCGCAATTCCCACCCGCTGGCGCTGGCCGCCCGAAAGCTGGTGCGGGTAGCGCGCCATGGCGGAGGCCGGCAGGCCCACGCGCTCGAGAATGGCAGCAATGGACTTCGGGCTCGCGTCCAGATCATGAAGCGTCAGCGCCGTGCCGATGATGGCGCTGATTGTCCGCCGCGGGTTCAGCGAGGATTGCGGGTCCTGGAAGATCATCTGCATGCGCCGGCGCAGTGGCTTCAGCGCAGTGGAATTGCGGTGCGTGATGTCCTCGCCATCAAACAGGATCTGACCTTCGCTCGGCTCATAGAGGCGCAGCAGGCTGCGGCCGAGGGAGGTCTTACCGGAACCTGACTCTCCCACCAGCCCCACCGTCTCACCCTTGGAGATGCTGATTGACACGTTCTTGAGAATGCGCAGGCTCCGGCGCTTGCCGATGATCACCTGATGGCTCATGTCGGGCACATCGAGGGAGATGTTGCGGGCCTCGATCAGCATCAGGAGGAGATCTCCCGTTTCAGTTCCGCAATCAAGGCCTCAGGCACGGGCTTCAGGCTCTGTTCCGGCATGTCATAGCGCGGGCTCGCCGCCAGCAGCGCCCTGGTATAGGGGTGTTGTGGCGCGCGCAAAACCTGGGCGGTCGCACCCTGTTCCAGCACCTTGCCGCCATAGAGCACCGTCATGCGGTCGGAGATCTGTGCCACAACGCCCAAATCATGGGTCACGAACAGCAAGGTCGTGCGGTGTTCGCGCTGCATGTTGCGGATGAGGCGCAACACCTGCTTCTGAACCGTCACGTCCAGCGCCGTCGTGGGCTCATCGGCGATGATCACATGGGGGTTGAGCGAGAAGGCCTGGGCGATCAGCACACGCTGGCGCATGCCGCCGGAAAGCTCATGGGGGTAGCGCCGCAACACCAGTTCCGGGTCCCGGATCTGCACGTCATTCAGCAGCTTGAGTGCTACGGCAAATGCATCCGCACGGCTCATCCGCGCGCGCAGGCGCAAGCCGTCCGTCAACTGCTCACCAATGCGGCGCGCCGGGTTCAGCGAGGTCAGCGGGTCCTGCGGGATAAGGGCAATGCGTACGCCCAGCAGCCCGCGCAGTTGCGACGGCGGGAGCGCCAGAAGATCAGTCCCTTCGAACAGGATGTTCCCGCCCGTCACCTGAATGCCCGCGGGCAGAATGCCGAGCACGGCCTTGGCAATGGTCGATTTTCCGGCTCCGCTTTCGCCCACCAGCGCCATCACCTCGCCTGCACCCACGCTCAGCGAAACGCCGCGCAGGATCGGGCCCACATGGGTGCGCGCTGACAGGTTGCGGATGTCGATCACCGCGCTCATCGCTTCAGCATCGGATCGAGCCATTGGCGCAATCCGTCTCCCAGCTGATTGAAGGCAAGCACGGTCAGGAACAGGGAAGCGAGCGGAAACACCAGCACCCACCAGGCCTGATAAATGATCTGGCGGCCTTCCGCGATCATTCCGCCCCAGGTCGGTGTATCGGTCGAAACCGAGAGGCCAACGAAGGAGAGGATCGCCTCCACGATCACCGCAATGCCCATTTCAAGCGAGAGCAGTACCAGCACCACGGGCAGCACATTGGGCAAGATTTCGCGCCACAATATGGCCATGCGCCCCATGCCCAGCGCGGAGGCGGCTTCGGCATATTCGAGTTTCGCCTGCTGCAGCGTTTCAGCGCGCACCACGCGGGCAAAGCGCGTCCAGTCGATGATGACGATGGCGGCGATCACCGAATGAAGCCCCGCGCCCAGCACGGCCACCAGCAGGATGGACAGCAGCACGGGCGGAAACGCCATCCACACATCGATCAGCCGCGAAATCAGCGCATCCGTCCAGCCGCGGAAATAGCCTGCGAGAAGCCCAAGCGCCGTGCCGAGCAGGCAGGCTAGAGAGGCCGCGACCACAGCCACGGTGAGCGCAATCCGCGTCGCATAGATCATGCGCGAGAAAAGGTCGCGCCCCAGGCTGTCCGTCCCCAGCCAGTGGCCGTCCTGCCCGGGGCCTAACGTGGCCGCCATCAAATCCTGCTCCAGCGGGTCGAAGGGTGCGAGCAGCGGTGCGAATATGGCGAGGATGAGCAGGAACAGAATGAAGCCGCCGCCCAGCCAGATGCGCAGGTCCCTAGGCATGCCGAAGCCTCGGGTTCAGCCAGGCCGTCAGGGCATCGACACCCATGTTGACGATGATGAAGATGATGCCAAAGGTGAGAACCAGCCCTTGAATGAGCGGCAGGTCACGGTTGATCACGGCATCGATCGCCAGATTGCCGATGCCGGGGTAGGAGAAGATCCGCTCGGTGATCACCGTGCCGCCGATCAGGAAGGTGAATTGCACCCCCGTGAGCGCCAGCGCCGGCACGGCGGCATTGCGCAGCGCCTCCTGCAGCAGGATGCGCAGGCCGGACAGGCCCTTGATGCGCGCCAGAAGAATATAGTCCTGCACCATGACATCCATCATGGTATTCTTGAGCACGCGGCCGATGACGGCGGCGAGCGGGAAGGCCATGGCGCAGGCGGGCAGCAGCATGTGCTTCAGCACATCCCACACGAAGGGCAGCTTGCCGCGCAGTAGCCCTTCGAGAATGAAAAACTGGGTCGAGAGGCCTGAATCCATCGAAGGGTCGCTCCGCCCCGAAATGGGCAGCAGCGGAACGAGGACACCCAGGAGGAGGACGAAGGTCAGGCCCCAGATGAAATCCGGCACGGCCAGCATGATGCCGTTGAAATTGTCGACCACGCGCTCCACCCAAGTGCCCCGCCAAGCGGTGGAGAGAAGGGCGATGAACGTGCCCCACACCACCGCCATGGTGAGGGCGAAGGCGGCGAGTTCCAGCGTGGCGGGCAAGCGCTCGGAAATGATGGTGAGCACGTTCTGCTTCATCGAGATGGAGGTGCCCAGATTGCCGCCCAGCACCTGGCGGAACCACACCCAGAACTGCTGCCAGATGGAGAGGTCGAGGCCATAATGGGCGCGCAGTGCTGCTATATCGGCATCCGTCGCGCCGGGCGCGATCATCATCGCAATAGGGTCCCCCGGCACCACGCGCACCAGCACGAAGACCACAACCATCACCCCCAGCATGGTGAGGAGGGCGGAGAGGCAGCGTGAGGCGATGAGGGTGATCGGCATATGGGGGCCTGCGAGCGGCGATGTGAAGGTCATCAACATGGCCGCAGTCATAGCACGTTTTAGGAATAAAAGTCAAGGAGAAAATTCCTCGACGGAGGAAATTCGCGGAGCCCGGCCGGAACCGGGCTCCTGCGTCCTGGCAGCTCCGTCAGGCGGGAGACATTTCCGAAGGCTCGGGCGAGCCCGCGACATTGGGCGTCACCTTGATGGTCTTCTTGAACAGGATGGGCTGCTGATACTGGATCAGCGGGATCACATAGGCGTTCTCGGCAATGTATTTGTCCACTGCCTTCCAGCCGGCAATGCGCTTGGCCTCGTCGGGCTCGCCCCACAGGGGGCCGATCATGGCGTCCAAATCATCGGTGTTCCACACCGAGTGCGGGCTCGGTCCGAACATGGCAAAGCCCGTGGACGTCGTCGGATCGCCGATGGCATTGCCCCAGTTGTAGAAGGCGGCCGGTGCCAGCTTGTCCGCGGCGCGGAGTTCATAGTGCTTGGCGATTTCGTAAACCTCGATCTCGGCCTCGATCCCCACCTTGCGCCACATGCCGACGATGGCCTGCACCATCTCGTAGTCCTTGGGCTTCAGCCCGCGCGTGGTTTGGATCGTAAACTTCACCGGATTGTCCGGCCCGAAGCCCGAGGCCTTGAGCAGCTCCTTGGCCTTTTCCGGGTCATAGGCCACCACGATCGCCGGGTCGAAGGCCACGTATTCGGGGGCTTCCAGCGTGCTGATCGGCGTTGCATAGCCACGGAGCAGCTTGTCGACGATGGCCTTCTTGTCAATCGAGATCGCCGCCGCCATGCGCACGTTCTTGTCCAGCATGGGGCCTTCATTGTTGAGGAAGATCATCCCGATGTCGGAGACTGGTGTGACGACGCCCGAAAGCCCGTCCTTGGCCTTCAGCCGGTCATACTCCTCGAAGGGAACGTCGACGGTCACGTCGGAAGAGCCGGACTCGATTTCGGCCACGCGGCTCGTGGCATCCGGCACGAATTTGAACACCACGGTCTCGAAGGCGGGCTTGCCGCCCCAGTAATCCGGGTTGGCCTTGAGGCGCACGAAGGCGTTGCGCTCGAACTGGTCCACCATATAGGGACCCGTGCCGATGGGCTTGGCCTCGAAGCCCTCGGCACCCACCTTTTCGAAATAGGCCTTGGGCATCACATAGCCCGTCAGGAAGGCCATCCACTTGAAGAGCGTCGGCTCGAACTGCAGCACGTCTGCGGTGATCTTGTTGCCGTCAACCTTGAAGTTGCCGATCTTGGACCAGATGAAGGCAATGGGGTTGCCGCCATCCATCTTGCCGGCGCGGGTCAGTGACCACACCACGTCCTCGGCCGTGAAGGGCGAGCCGTCATGCCATTTGACGCCATCACGCACCGTCATCCACACCTGTTTCTTGTCGTCGCTCCAGCCCCATTCGGTCAAAAGGCCCGGCTGGAATTCAAGGTCAGGCTTCTGGCCGATGAACTGGTCGAAGACCGAACGGTAGATCGCCTGGATCGTGGGGTTCACGGCGGAAAGTCCGGTCGTCGGATCCCAGGACGGAAGGTTCACATTGTAGGCAATCGTCACCGTGCTGCCATTGGCATAAGCGGCGGAGATGTTGAGGCCGGTTCCGAGGAACAACCCGGCGGCGCCTCCCAGCTGCAGCAGCTGGCGTCTTGAAATCTCGGTCATGCAGTCCCTCCCTGTTGGCCGTGCACTCACGTGGCGGTGCCGGATTGAAGACCATTTTGAAGCCTCGCGGGAGAAATATTCAAGTGCATTTTTCGGCGCTTGATAAAACATCCGATCGACGCCACTATTCCGGGCACGAACACGCCGGGCGTCCAGTTCTTCGCGCCTATTTTAAATGCATGTGAATGTAATTAAGGGACTTGCAAGGAGATGGCTGAACGATCCTTTGCGCGCGAAGTGGAAGACCTTCGCCTGGGCCAAGGCCAGGAATTCCGGGGCGAGGGCATTCTCGCCATCACCAAGGCGCTTCTCCAATCCGGCGTCTCATATGTGGGCGGCTATCAGGGCTCGCCCATTTCGCATCTGATGGACGTGCTGGCGGATGCTTCTGACTATATGGCGGAGCTCGGCGTCCATTTCGAATCCTCCGCCTCGGAAGCAACCGCCGCAGCCATGCTGTCAGCCTCGGTGATGTATCCGATCCGCGGCGCCGTCACCTGGAAGTCCACCGCCGGAACGAATGTGGCAAGCGATGCGCTGTCGAACCTGTCTTCGGGCGGGGTCAATGGCGGAGCCGTCATCATCATCGGTGAGGATTATGGCGAAGGCTCCTCCATCATGCAGGAGCGCAGCCACGCCTATGCGATGAAGTCACAGATCTGGCTGATGGATCCGCGGCCTGATCTTCCCAGCATGGTCCATATGGTGGAGAAGGCCTTTGAGCTGTCCGAGGCCTCGAATACACCGGTCATGGTGGAGGTGCGCATCCGCGGCTGCCATGTGCATGGGCGCTTCATGGCGAAGGATAACAAGTCGCCCTCCTATACGTTGAAGCAGGCGCTCGAGAATCCGGTGCGGGATGTGAACCGCATCGTGCTGCCGCCGGCCTCCTTCGTGCATGAAAAGCTCAAGGTCGAAAAGCGCTGGCCCGCGGCGGTCAATTTCATCCACGCGCAGAAGCTCAACGAGTACTTCGGGCCTTCCGATGCGGATGTCGGCATCATCCTGCAGGGCGGCATGTATAACGGCGTGATCCGCGCGCTGCAGCAGCTCGGACTTTCGGATTCCTATGGCAACACCCGCGTGGCGCTCTATGTGCTGAATGTCACCTATCCGCTGGTGGATGAAGAGGTGCTCTCCTTCTGCGCGGGCAAATCAGCGATCCTTGTGGTGGAAGAGGGCCAGCCGGAATTCATCGAGCAAGCGCTCAACACCATGCTGCGCCGGAAAGACATCAACACGCGCATTGCCGGCAAGGATGTGTTGCCGCTTGCCGGCGAGTATACGGCAACGGTCCTGCAGAAGGGCCTGCTCAGCTTCCTCAAGGCCCATGCGCCGCGCCTTTTGGGCAACAGGCCGCCCCTGCCGGATGCGTCGCCCGTGTTGAACAGCAAAGAAGTCCAGGCTCTCGCCACAGTCGTTCCGCCGCGCCCGCCGGGCTTCTGCACCGGATGCCCGGAACGCCCCATCTTCGCGGCGATGAAGCTGGTCGAGAAGGAGCTGGGAACCCATCACGTGTCAGCCGATATCGGCTGCCATCTGTTCTCGATCCTGCCGCCCTTCAACATCGGGGCCACCACCATGGGCTATGGCTTGGGCCCCGCCGCAGCCTCCGCCTTCAATGTGAAGGCAGACAAGCGTGTGATCTCGGTGATGGGCGATGGCGGCTTTTGGCACAATGGCCTTTCTTCTTCCGTCGGCAATGCTGTGTTCAACAAGCATGACGGGGTCATGCTAATCGTCGACAATTTCTATTCCTCTGCCACGGGCGGGCAAGACATTCCCTCCTCGCGGGCCGAGAATACGAAACGCCAGACCAATAATTCGATCGTCAATGCCGTCACGGGCCTGGGTGCGCAGTGGGTGCGCCAGATCGACCGCACCTATGATGTGGCCAAGATGCGCGACACGCTGCGTGAGGCGCTGACGACGGAGGAGCCCGGTCCCAAGATCATCGTCGCCTCATCCGAATGCATGCTCAACAAGCAGCGCCGGGTGAAGCCGCTGATGGACAAGGCGGAAGCCTCGGGCGCGCCCGTGCTGCGTCAGCGCTTCGGTGTCGATGAGGATATCTGCACGGGCGATCACGCCTGCATCCGGCTGTCAGGCTGCCCGTCACTTACAGTGAAGCAGCTCGATGACCCGCTGCGGGATGATCCCGTGGCCTCGATCGACCACAGCTGTGTGGCCTGCGGCAATTGCGGAGACGTGGCCGATGCCGCCATTCTCTGCCCGTCCTTCTATCGCGCGGATGTGCTTCGCAATCCCAACCGCTGGGAGCGGTTCAAAGCCCAGCTCCGCAGCGCCGTCATCTCCATCCTGCAGCGGCGGCGGGAGCGCCATCGCATGCTGTTCCCGCGGGCGGCGGCGTGATGTTTGACAGCGTTGTGCGTGAAAAGCCGCTGACCATTGCCATTCTCGCCATGGGCGGGCAGGGCGGCGGCACGCTGGCAGACTGGATCGTCGCCGTGGCGGAGGCGAATGGCTGGCACGCACAGTCAACGTCGGTTCCCGGCGTTGCGCAGCGCACCGGTGCCACGCTCTATTATATCGAGATGCTGCCGCCGCGGGACGGCCGCGCCCCCGTGCTTGCCCTCATGCCGACCCCTGGCGACGTGGACGTGGTGATTGCCTCTGAACTGATGGAGGCGGGCCGGTCCATTCTGCGCGGGCTTGCGACGCCCGAAAAGACGCTGATCATCACTTCGATCCACCGGGCCTATGCCGTGGCCGAGAAGGAGAAGCCAGGGCTTTCGATTGCAGACCCCAAGGCCGTCAACGCCGCAGCGGGCATTGCGGCGCGGCGCATCATCGCCTTCGATATGGAACAGGCCGCGCGCGAGAATGGCACGGTGATCTCGGCGCCGCTCTTGGGAGCGCTAGCAGGGGCGGCAGCACTTCCCTTCCCGCGTGAAAGCTTCGAGGCAGTGATTTCCGCAGGCGGCAAAGGAACCGCCGCATCTCTGAAGGGCTTCGCCGCAGGCTTCAGCCTTGCCAGCTCCAATGAACTGCCGGAATTGGGACGCGCCCCGGCCGAAAGGCCTCCGCTGCCGGAAAGCCTGGGCAGGCCCGCGCTTGATCAGCGCCTCCTCCGCCTGCGCGCGCTTCCTGTGGAGGCGCAGGCTGTGGCGCTTGCAGGCCTCAAGCGCTGCATCGATTTTCAGGACTTGGCCTATGGTGACGATTATCTCACGCGGATTGAAGTGCTGGCCCGCCTTGATGATCAGCATGGCGGCGCCGGCCGGGGCCATGGCTTCACCGTAGCCGCTGCGAAATATCTGGCGAATGCCCTGACCTATGACGATGTGATCGGTGTTGCGGATCTCAAGACGCGTTCCGCCCGCTTTGCCCGCATCGCGCAGGACATGAAAGCGGGTGACGACCCGATTTACCTGACCGAGTTCATGCACCCGCGGGGTGAGGAGATCGTGAGCCTGCTTCCCGCAAGGCTCGGCCGCCGCGTGCTTGCGAAGCCCCGGCTTATGGCCTTCATCGACGCCCGGGTGAACCGCGGCCGCCACGTCGAGACGTCGACACTGAGCGGTTTCCTGCAGCTCTATCTGGTGAGCGGCCTCAGGCGCTGGCGGCGGACGCTGCTGCGGCACGAAACGGAGATGCGCCATGTGGAGACCTGGCTTCAGCTTGCCACAGGCACACTTCCTGCCAATTATGATCTGGCGCGCGCCGTGCTCGCGGCGCGCCGCCTGATCAAGGGCTATTCAGATACGCATGCGCGGGGGCTTTCGAAATTCGACCGCGTGATCTCCATGGTGCCGGAGCTTCAGGGCCGCGAGGATGGCGGCCAGTGGATGGACCGCATGATCGCTGCAGCGCTCAAGGATGAGGATGGCACGGCACTCGACGGCGTGATGAAGACGATCCGCGAGATGTGAGGAACGCGCGGCCGCCAATAAGGGACGTCAGCCTTCATCCCCGCCATTCGAGAGGCGGATGTTGCGCAGGATTTTCTGCAGTGTGGCGGTCAGCTGCGAGAATTCATCTTCGCCAATGTCACGGAACATCTGCTGGTAGCGGCTGAACATGACGGGCCAGAAGGCATCGAATGCTTCGCGCCCTGCTGCCGTGATTTCAACTTCGCGGACTCGAAGATCGCTGGCGCGGGGCCTGCGGCGTAGAAGGCCGCGGGACTCAAGCGTGTCCAGCGTGCGGCTCATGGTGGATTGCTCGGTCACGGTGAGGGCCGAAAGCTCATTGATGGTAAGCCCAGAATTTATCCCCAAAACGGCGAGGGCGCGCATTTGCGGTGTGGTCAGATCGAAGCGGCGCAAGTCCCCGGCGAGATCTGCGTTCCAGCTGGCGGCGATGCGGTTCAGCAGATAAGGAACGAAGTGGTTGAGGCCAATCTCCGCAAGCGAGGGAAGCGAGGTCTCTCCATCCGCATCGCGGTGGAGCACGCCGCGCAGGAAGGAGAGATCATCACTCATGTGAGAGCATTCGCCAGCAGGAAGCCGGAATTGCCGCCAAGCCCCGGGCCTGGATGGGTGGACGCGCCGATGTGATAGAGGCGTTTCACCGCTGTCCGGTGGTTCACCGTGCTGCGGAGCGGCCGCCAGAGGAAGAACTGGTCAATGGTGCAGGCACCGCCATAGGGATCGCCGCCCACAAGATTGACATTCATCGCTTCAAGGTCTGCCGGTGAATAGCAGCGGCGGGCGAGCACAAGATCTTTGAAGTCCGGAATGTGGCGGCAGAGGATTGCCTCGATGCGATTTGCGTAGGCTTCTCGAACGGCCTCCGTCCATATGCCGCCGGCAGGCGGTGCGATTTCGCCCGCGGCATCGCCCTTGATGTGGCGCGGCGCTTCGGGAAGCTGGAGCCAGAGGATGGCCTGGCCCGCAGGCGCGCGCGAGGGGTCAAATGCCGTGGGCTGGCCCAAGCAGATCGTGGGCTCCGCCGGCAGCATGCCGCGCTCGGCCTCATTGACGGCCTTGGACACGCCGTCGAGGCCTGGCGTCAGATGCAGGAGGGCGACTTTGCCCAGTTCAGGATTCGCCCACTGCGGCGCAAACTTCAGCGCATAGTGAATCTGCATGTTGGCCTTGCCATGGACGAAGCCCCGCGCCTCTTCGCGCAAAGGTGCCGCAGGGGCCCAGGATTTGAGCAGGCGGCCATAGAGCTGGCCGGGCGTCATGGAGCAGATCACGCCCTCATTTGCTGTGATTTTTTCGCCTGACGCCAGCACCACGCCGGTGGCACGGCCCGCCTCGTCGACGATCACCTCCGCCACATCCGCATTGGTGCGGATCTCGCCGCCATGATCGCGGATCAGCGCCTCGAAAGCCGAGAGAATGTTGTGTGCACCCCCTTGAACGATGGGGGCGCCTGCGGCTTCCAGCGCAAAGGCGATGACCTTGGCCATCTGGCCCGAGTAAGTGCTCTCAGGGCCCAAACCTGTGTGCAGCACCCAGGGCGCCATCAACGCATGGAATAATTCGGATGTGTAGTACGGTTGAAGCCAGTGCCGTGCCGAGGTCAGCGCTCCGCCGAAGAATTTCGTGAGCCCGTGGGGACCGCGGCGCCAGGCCTCCCTGAGCATGAACTTCGCCATGGTCCAAGACCACAGCTGGCCGCCCAGCAGGGCGAAAATGAGCGGCGCATTCGCACCCAGCGTTTCCATGTCCGCTGCATATTGCTGCCCGTCGCCGCTGGCGAGTGCCTCAAACGCCGCGATGTTGGCGGCGCGTTCCTTGCGGAGCACCAGGCTCGTGCCATCAGGCCGGAGCACGCCCGTCGGGATATCGGGATGTGCGAAAACCAGCCCGCGCTTTGTCAGTTCCGGCATCAGGGCCTTAGCGGCAGGTGACAGCAGGAAGAGCACGAAGGTTGTCGCCATCACGTCATGGGTGAAGCCGGGAAGGGTTGCCTCTTCCGTTCTGATGCAGCCGCCGATCGTGGCGTTCCGCTCCAGAACCAGAACCTTGCGGCCCTTGAGTGCGAGAAGGGACGCAGCGACCAGCGCGTTGATGCCGCTTCCGGCAATCACATATTCAGCCATGCCGCATCCCTTCCTGACTTGCGATTACTTGGCAACCAGCGCCAGCACGCGAAGCGGGCTGCCTGTGCCGTGCTTGATCTTCAGCGGTGCGGCGATGAGGATGGCGCCCTTGGGCGGCAACCTGTCGAGGTTGCAAAGGGAGGCGAGGCCATAGCGGTTGTTCTTGTGCATGAGGTTATGCGCGGGGAAGGGCGGGGTCATGCCGCCGGCCGAACCTGCATCGGTGCCCACGGTTTCGGAACCCCAGCCGGTGATGCCCTTGTCGATCAGATACTGGATTGCTTCCGCCGTCGGCCCCGGGGAATGCGGGCCGTTCTCATCGGCATTCAGGAAGTCGCTCTCGCTGCCGTTGCGCTTGTACCAGTCACTGCGCAGCACCACCCAGGAGCCCTTCTCGATTTCGCCATGCTTTGCTTCCCAGGCATTTATGTAATCGACGGTCAAGAGGAAATCCGGGTTCTTCGCCACCTCCGCACTGCAGTCGATCACGTTTACCGGGCCTACGAAATTCTGCGGCGGAATCGTATCCGTTGCGCCATCGGGGTAGTCCTTGCCGGTGATCCAATGCTGGGGCGCATCGAAATGCGTGCCGGAATGCTCGCCCAGCTTCAGCCAGTTCCACGCCCAGAAGGGGCCCTTGTCGTCATAATGCGAAATGGTGTGGATCTCGACCTGTGGCGTGTTGAGGCCGATTGACGGCGGCAGCTTGATGAGCGGCGTCTCCGGCCCCAGCGTGGCGGTGAGGTCAATGACTTCAACGCGGCCCGAGAGGAGTGCTGCGGCAAGGTCATTCAAGGCGGTGGTCATGGCGTGTCCTCTTTATGGTTTGATGGTTGCGGAAAGCGTATGTCGTTTCGCCCAAAAGGCAAGCGTCCCCTTCAGTGTCGCGCCAGCATGCGGCCCAGCAGATAACCCGATCCCGCACCCGTGCCAGCCCCCGGCCATGTGGCCGCGCCGCACATATAGAGGCGGTTCACCGGCATCTTGTAGCGCGAGTAGCCAGCGACCGGGCGGAATAGGAAATTCTGATCGAGCTGGTGACTGCCTGAGAGATTGTCACCGCCCGTCAGGCAGGGGTTCTCTGCCTCAAGATCGTCTGGCGAGAAAATGGCGCGGGCCAAAATCTGCTGGCGAAGACCGGGCGCGTGGGATTCGATGATGTCGAGCACGCGCTCGGCATAGGTCTCCTTGATGGTGGCCCAATCGCGGGCCTCTATGCGGTTGGCGGCATCGCCCTTCACATGTTTCGGCAGCACCCGCACCTGCACCCACAGCACATGCTTTCCTTCCGGCGCGCGCGATGGATCTATGGCGGACGGCTGGCCCACGACCAGCACCGGTGCTTCCGGCAGAAGCCCGTCCATCGCCTGCTCGTAAGCGCGCGTCATGTAGGAAAAATTGGGTGCGATATGGACATAAGCAAATTGTGAGAGTTCAGGACCGGCTGCCCAGCGCGGCGGTGCATCAAGTGCCAGATGCAGCATCATCGTGCCGGGGCCTGCACGGAAGGCCTTGAACTTCTGGTCGACGGCCGCCGTGCCGGAGCCCTTGGGCAAGAGCTTTCCGAACAGCAGGGCCGGCGTCACATTGGCGATGACGGCGCGCTTGGCCTCAATGATGCGGCCATTGGCCAGTTTGATGCCGCTGGCGCTTTTCCCCGTCTGCAGCACTTCGGCCACGGGCTGGCCCAGATGCACTTCACCGCCCAGCTCCGCCAGATATCCGGTCAGCGCCTTGATCATGATATCGGCACCGCCCTTGCCGATCACCATGCCGAAGGCCTGGTTCACCATGGATTCCAAATAGGGAAACATGGCGCCGCCCGCCATGTCCGGCGGGAAGTCCAGATGCATGCCCCAGGCGGCGAGGGTGGCCTTGACGCGCGGGTCCTCGAAATGTGCATCGGCCCATGTGCGGGTGGAGAGGGTGAAGAAGCGCAGCATCTCCAGCGTCCAGGCCGTACCGTTCTGGCGCCAGGCGTTCCAGATCACCCGCGCCATCGCCCAGGACGGCATGACATTGCCAAGCAGACCGAAGATATGCGGCGCATCCTTGCCAAAGCGGCTCAGCATGTTCTGCCAGGCGGATGCATCCAGCGGGTTGATGGCATTGAGGCGCGCCAGCGTAGTGTCAACATCTTTTGAGACGCCGAACCATGTGCCATCGGGGAAGACCGAGGCAAAGCAATGGGCGGCGGGCGCGAAGTCCAGCCCATGGCGGCGAAGTGCTTCACCATGCTCACGCAGAAAGGGGGAGCCAGCGAACATGCTCAGATTCATGGCGGCCAGATCATGGCGGAAGCCGGGGAGCGTCAGTTCCCGGGTCTTCACAGCACCACCCGCTTCGTGGCCTGCTTCGAAAACGCCAACCTTCCAGCCATGCTTTGCCAGCTGGATCGCAGCGGCGAGGCCATTGTGGCCCGCACCGATCACCACTGCATCGAAGGATGAATCCGCCGCCATGTCCATGCTCCCGATCGTGGCGGCAGCTTCGGCGAGGCCATGGCCGCGGTCAACCAAATTCATGCGAATGCATTTAAATCATGCGGCCGTTGCAAAGAGCTTATGGAAAGACGGCATCTCATCTTGTGCATATGAATATTCTGTGTTCAGAATTTCGCGGGCCTGCGGAAACAGACGGGCCATGACGGAGGAACGACATGTTGACGCGCGCTTTACTGGCAGGGTCCGCCCTGCTGCTGTCCGCTGCCTGCGCAGACGCCGCAATGCCTGGCATGCGCGGCCCGGATCACATCGGCATCACGGTGCCGGACATGGACCAGGGGGTGGCCTTTTTCACCGATATTCTGGGCTGCCAGAAGGCCATGTCCTTCGGCCCCTTCGCCGATGACAAGGGCACCTTCATGACCGATCTTCTGGGAGTGGATCCCAAGGCGGTGATTGAGACCATCACCATGCTGCGCTGCGGCTTCGGCTCCAACGTAGAGCTGTTCAAATATACCGCCCCCGACCAGCGGACGCTGAACCAGAAGAACAGCGATATCGGAGCCTTCCACATTGCGATCTATGTGGATGACATCAAGGCCGCCAAGGCGTTCCTTGACGAGAAGGGCGTTCCCACCAGGCTTGGGCCTTTGCCGGTTGAGCAGGGTCCTGCGGCGGGCCAGTCCATCCTCTATTTCCAGTCGCCCTGGGGCCTGCAGCTCGAGGCCATCACCTATCCCAATGGCGAGGCTTATGAGAAGGACGGCGGGCCGATATTGTGGACGCCCAAGGATCCCGCCAAGTAGGCTGACGGCAGCTGAAGCGGCGTGCTAGTCTCATGCCGGGCAGAACTGTTTCTGCCCGGCATTTTACGTTCGGGAACCACCATGGCCGTCAGCTTCACCACAGACCGCATGCTGCGCTTCGGCGACTGCGACATTTCCGGCACAGCCTATTATCCGTCCTATCTCAACCTGCTCAATGGCGTGGTGGAGGAGTTCTGGTCCTGGATCGGCTATCCCTGGCACGAGATCATCTGGAAGGAACGCTGGGGCACGCCGACGGTACATCTGAGCTGCAATTTCTCCAAGCCATCCTTCTTCGGCGACAAGCTGACGTTCCGGATGACGGTAACGAAAGTCGGCCGCTCCTCGGTGACGCTCGACCACCAGATTTACTGCGGCGATGAATTGCGCTGGACGGTAACGCAGGTGCTGGCCGCAAGCTGGCTCGACAAGCATACATCAATGACCTGGCCGGATGAGGTCCGCGCCAAATTGCTGAGCTTCCTTCCCGCCGAACCTGACAGCAATCCGCACCAGCCGGTGAAGTCACCCACGGCTTGAGTTCACGCGAGGGGCACCACGGCGGTTGCCTCGATCTCCACGCGGGCACGGTCCTCCACGAGGGCCGTAACCTGCAAGAGCGCCATTGCCGGATAGTGTTTTCCGATGATCTGCCGGTAGATGCGCCCCAGTTCCTTGAGCCTTGAGAGATAGTCTTGCTTGTCCGTCACATACCAGGTGAGACGCACGATATGCTCGGGGCCGGCACCCCCTTCCGCCAGCACGGCCACGATGTTGCGCAGCGTCTGGGCGACCTGGTCGACGAAATCATCGGACTCGAACTGCTGGTCGGCATTCCACCCGATGAGCCCGCCGCAGAAGATCATGCGGCCCGAGGCGGCAACGCCATTGGCATAGCCTTGGGCGGGCTTCCATCCGCGAGGGTGAAGAAACTGATGCGGCGATTCCATGTTGTCTGTTTCCTTGGCCGTCATGTGCCGAGCATGGCGCGTGCGATGATGATGCGCTGCACGTCGCTCGCACCTTCATAGATTCGCAAGGCCCTGATCTCGCGGTAGAGGTGCTCAACCGTTCTGCCATGGCGCACGCCGTCGCCCCCGTGCAACTGCACCGCCATGTCAATCACGCGCTGGGCGGCTTCGGTTGCGAAGAGCTTTGCCATGGAGGCTTCCCGGGTGATGCGCGGCTGCCCCATGTCCTTGGTCCATGCCGCGCGGTAGACGAGAAGGGCCGCGGCATCGATCTCGAGCGCCATGTCTGCGATGTGGCCTTGCACCATCTGGAGTTCGGCCAGCGGCGCACCGCCAATTTTGCGGGATCTGACGCGCGCCAGCGTTTCATCGAGCGCGCGGCGGGCGAAGCCCAGAGCTGCGGCACCGACGGTTGAGCGGAACACGTCCAGCACGGACATGGCGATCTTGAAGCCGTCCCCCGGCTTGCCGATGAGCGCGTGTTCCGGAACCGCGACTCCGGTGAAGCGCAGAAGCGCCAGTGGATGCGGCGCCAGCACGTCAATCCGCTCCACCACCTCCAGCCCCGGTGAGTTCGCTTCAACCAGAAAGGCGGACAATCCTTTGGCGCCGGGCGCTTCACCGGTGCGCGCGAAGACGACATAGATGTCCGCAATGCCGCCATTGGAAATATAGGTCTTCTCGCCATCGAGCACGAAGCCGCCAGCCACGCGGGTAGCGGTCATCTTCGCTGCTGCGGCGTCTGACCCTGCTTCCGGCTCGGTGATGGCAAAGCCGGCAATCGCCTCGCCGCGCCTGGTGCGTGCCAGCCACTGCTTCTGCGATGGCGTGCCGAACAGTGTGACTGCACCCATGCCCAGCCCCTGCATCGCGAAAGCGAATTCCGCAAGCCCGTCATGCTGGGCGATCGTCTCCCGGATGAGGCAGAGACTGCGCACATCCAGCGTCTGGCCATCCTCAGCGCCTGTATATTGCAGCCAGCCGGCCTTTCCCAGCTTTGCCACATGAGACTTGCAGGCTTCATCCGGATTGGCGTGGGACTGGCCGAGATTGGCGCGGCACCAGTCATCAAGTTCCGCCTGAAGAATCCGGTGGCGGTCTTCGAAGAAGGGCCAGTTCAGATAAGTTGAATCCGCCATCGCTCAGTTTCCCTCAAACACGGGCTTTTCCTTCGCCACGAAGGCGCGGTAGGCGCGCTCGAAGTCCTTCGTCTTCATGCAGATGGCCTGTGCCTGTGCTTCGGCTTCGATCGCCTGTTCGAGCCCCATGTTCCATTCCTGGTTCAGCTGAGTCTTGGTCATGCCATGCGCAAAGGTTGGACCATCAGCCAAGCGGCGGGCCAGCGCCAGCGCCTCGGGTTCGAGCAAGGGCTGTTCATGCAGCGCGTTCCAGAAGCCCCAGCGCTCGCCTTCCGCCGCCGTCATCACGCGGCCCGTATAGAGAAGCTCCGCCGCGCGGCCCTGGCCGATGATGCGCGGCAGGATCGCGCAGGCCCCCATGTCACAGCCCGCAAGCCCGACGCGGGTGAAGAGAAAGGCGGCCTTCGCCCCAGGCGTTGCAAGCCGCAGGTCGGAGGCCATGGCGATGATGGCGCCCGCCCCCACGCACACGCCATCGACAGCGGAGATGATGGGCTTGCCGCAGGAGACCATGGCCTTCACAAGATCGCCCGTCATGCGGGTGAAGGCGAGAAGCGCCTTCATCTCCAGGCCGATCAGCGGTCCGATAATGTCATGCACATCGCCGCCCGAGCAAAAATTTCCGCCATTTGACGCGAAGACCACGACATCCACATCTTCCGCGAAAGCCAAGTTGCGGAACGTTTCGCGAAGTTCGGCATAGCTTTCGAAGGTGAGCGGGTTCTTCCGCTCCGGCCGATTGAGGCGGAGGATGGCGATGCGGTCCTTTACCTCCCACAGGAAGTGCTGCGGTTTCAACCCTGCCAGCGATGTCATGCCTTGTCTCCTTTGCCGAGGCGTTTCAGCACCTGTGCGAGCGTTTCGAGATCGGCGTCCGAGAGGTTTTCGAACATCGCATTCACCTCGCGCTCATGCTCGGTAGCGAGCGTTTCGAACTGGCGGAGGCCTTCCGGTGTCAGGGCCACGAACACTGTGCGGCGGTCCTGCTCGGAGGGTACGCGGCGGACGAGGCCGTCCCGCTCGAGGCGGTCCACCACGGCGGTTGCATTGCCATTGGAAACGAGCAGCAGCCGGCTTAGCTCTGACATGGTGGTGCCGTCGCGGCGGCGGTAAAGTGCGGCCAACACATCGAAGCGGGGCAGAGTCGTTCCATGCTTCACCCGCAGGAATTCGCGCAGGCCGCTTTCAGCCGCGCGGGTGACGCCCAGGAGCCTGATCCAGGTTTTGAGGCGGCGCTTCGACAGGGGATCGGGGACTGCAGTGTTCATGCGCGGATCGCTTCCACGGACCTGGCGCGAAGACGATAGGCCTGGTCCCGGCCGCGGAGATATGGCTGTGGCCATTCGACCTTCTCGTCACCCATCGCCACGGCGGCATGAAGCGTCCAGTATGGATCGGCCAGATGGGGCCGGCCCAGGCACACGAGATCGGCGCGGCCCGCAAGAAGGATCGAATTCACGTGATCGGGCTCGGTGATGTTACCCACCGCCATGGTCGCAATCCCTGCCTCATTGCGAATGCGGTCGCTGAAGGGCGTCTGGAACATGCGGCCATAGATGGGCTTCGCCTCAGCTGATGTCTGCCCGGCAGAGACATCGATGATGTCGGCACCTGCTGTTGCAAAGAGCCTTGCAATCTCGACCGCCTCTTCCGGTGTCACCCCGTCAGGCCCCAGCCAGTCCGTGGCCGAGATGCGCGCCGAGAGGGGCTTCTCCCCGCCCCAGGCCTGGCGCATGGCGCGGAGTACCTCCAGCGGATAGCGCATGCGGTTGGCGAGGCTGCCGCCATACGCATCGCTGCGCCCGTTGGAGAGCGGTGAGATGAAACTTGACAGGAGATAGCCATGCGCCGCGTGGAGTTCGATCATGTCGAAGCCGGCGCGGCCTGCCATCTCCGTTGCGGCCACGAATTGCGCTGTGACGGCATCCATGTCCGCGCGCGTCATCTCGCGGGGGGCTGGATGTCTGGGTGACCAGGGCAGGGGCGAAGGTGCGATCGTCTGCCAGCCGCCTTGTGCGAGCGGCATGTCATCATCCGCCCAGGGCACCTGTACCGAGGCCTTGCGCCCGGCATGGCCGATCTGGCAGCAGATTTTCGCCGCAGTTTCCGCATGAACGAAATCGACAAGGCGCTTCCACTGCGCTTCATGTTGGGGTGCGTAGAGTCCAGGGCAGCCGGGGGTGATGCGGCCTTCAGGCGAGATGCAGGTCATCTCGGTGAAGACAAGTCCGGCGCCGCCCTTGGCGCGCTCGGCGTAATGCACGAAATGCCAGTCCGTGGGGCAGCCATCCACGGCCTTGTATTGCGCCATAGGTGAGACGGCGATGCGGTTCTGAAGCGCCATGCCGCGCAGTCGGAAGGGCGCGAACATGGGGGCGCGGCCCTTCTCTCCGCCGGATTGCAGCTGGAACCAGTCTTCGGCGGCCCTCAGCCAGGCAGGATCGCGCAGGCGCAGATTCTCATGCGAGATGCGCTGGCTGCGGGTGAGCAGCGAATAGGCGAATTGCAGGGGCGGCAGGTCCAGGTAGCGCTCCACCTGCTCGAACCATTCGAGGCTGTTTCGCGCGGCCGATTGCAGGCGCAGCACTTCCACGCGGCGCTCATCCTGATAGCGCTGGAAGGCGCGCGGAAGGGTGGGCTCGGAGTGAAGATAATCGGCGAGCGAGATGGCGCTGTCAAAGGCGAGGCGCGAGCCGGAGCCGATCGAGAAATGACCCGTGGCCGCAGCATCGCCCATCAGCACGATGTTGTTGTGGTACCAGCGCTCGCAGATCACGCGGGGGAACTGCATCCACACGGCGGAGCCGCGCAGATGCGCGGCGTTGGACATCAGCGCGTGACCGCCCAGATGCGCGGCGAAGATCTTTTCGCAGGCAGTAACGGTCTCTTCCTTCGACATTGCCTCGAAGCCCCAGCGCGCCCAGGTCTCCGGCAGGCATTCGACGATGAAGGTCGCAGTCCCGGAATCGAACTGGTAGACATGCGCCCAGACCCAGCCATGCTCGGTCTTCTCGAAAATGAAGGTGAAGGCGTCATCGAATTTCTGGTGCGTGCCGAGCCAGATGAACTTGCACAGGCGCAGGTCAATATCGGGCTTGAATACATCCGCGTGCGCGCTGCGGACCACGGAATTGATCCCGTCGCAGCCCACCACGATGTCATAGTGCTTCGCGTAGGCTTCAGCCGATTTGAACTCGGTCTGGAACTGGAGTTCCACGCCGAGCTCTCGGGCGCGCTGCTGCAGCAACACGAGCATCTGCTTCCGGCCGATGCCGGCGAAGCCATGGCCACCTGAGACGATGCGCTCGCCGCCATGCACCACGGCAATGTCATCCCAATAGGCAAAATGGCTGCGGATCGCCTCCGTGCTCTTGGGGTCGTTCTTCTGCATGCGGGAGAGCGCGTCATCGGAGAGGACCACGCCCCAGCCGAACGTGTCATTGGCGCGGTTCCGCTCCAGCACCGTCACCTCATGGGATGGGTCGCGGAGCTTCATCGAGATCGCGAAATAGAGGCCGGCGGGCCCACCTCCCAGACACAGCACCTTCATGCGCAGTCCTCCTCGACGCCCAAAAGCTCGCATGAGGCTGCAGGTATTTCAAGTTCAAAATTTTTGAACTTGAAATTCATTGGGGAGGCGCGGCATCATGCGGGGATGGACGAGTTGCTCATCGACGCCCGGCAGGGCTGGGTGCGGTTGACCCTCAACCGCCCGGCCCAGCGCAACGCCCTCAACACCGCGCTGCTGAAGGCGCTTGCCGAGGCGCTGACGGCATTGGCAGGGGATGCGCAGTGCCGCGCCGCGCTGATCTGCGGGGCGGAGCAGAATTTCGCGGCAGGCGCTGACATTGGCGAGATCGAGACCAAGAGCCGGGCTGATGGCCTGGCGGACCCGCGCAAGAGCTATTGGGCGGCGATCCGGAACTTTCCGAAGCCCCTCATCGCCGCAGTTGACGGTTTTGCTTTGGGCGGCGGCTTCGAACTGGCGCTGATGGCCGATCTGATCGTTGCCGGTGAAACCGCGCGCTTCGGCCTGCCTGAAACCAACCTCGGCCTCATTCCCGGCGCGGGCGGGGCGCAGCGGCTGCTGGCCCTCGCAGGGCGCGCGCGCGCCAGCCGCATGGTGCTGACGGGCGAAATCATCGATGCCGCCACGGCCGCGGCCTGGGGCATTGCCGCCTGGCAGGCTGATGGCCCGGCCTTGCCGGCGGCGGAAAAACTGGCCGAAAGGCTGGCGCTGCGCGCGCCGCTCGCGCTTGCCGCGGCCAAGCGCGCCCTCATCGAAGGCGATGAGGGATCGCGCGCCTTCGCCACCGAGCGCGCCCTGTTCGAGGACCTGCTCGACAGTGCTGACAAGGCGGAAGGCATTGCCGCCTTCCGCGCCAAGCGGCGGGCGGAGTTCACGGGGACATGACGGAAAGGCCGGTGATTGCGGTTCTCGGCCTCGGCACCATGGGGCTTGGCATTGCGCAGCTTTATGCCCAGGCGGGGCACAAGGTGATCGCCACCGATGCAAAGGCCGCAGTGCGTGCCGGTGCCAGGGAGAAGATGAACGACGTGCTGGGCCGCCGTGTGATCGCAGGCAAGCTTTCCGATGCCGATCGCGCGGCCGCACTCGCCAATCTCGTGGTTGTTGATGACGTTTCGGACATCAGGGATGCGGCACTGGTGATCGAGGCCGTGATCGAGGATCTCGCGGTGAAGCAGGCGCTGCTTTCCGCCGCCGAGTGCCATGTGCAGCGGGAGGCTGTGCTGGCAAGCAATACGTCATCCCTCTCCGTGGCCGCAATCATGTCAGGCCTCAGCCGGCCGGAGCGGGGGCTGGGGCTTCACTTCTTCAATCCGCCGCCCGTGATGAAGCTCGTGGAGATGGTGGTGCCCGAGGGGGCTTCACCGGAGGCGGTTCTGCTGGCGCGCAATATCACGGAAGGCGCTGGCAAGACGGTGATTGCCTGCAAGGACCAGCCGGGCTTCATCGTCAACCGCTGTGCACGGCCCTTCTATGGCGAGGCACTGGCCATGCTGGAGGAGGGGCGGACCGCGCCGGACATCGATGCCGCGATGATCGCCGCCGGCTACCGCATGGGACCCTTCAGCCTGATCGACCTCATCGGCGCCGACGTCAATCTCGCCGCTACGCGCGGCCTGTCGGAGGCCATGGGCGGGCACCCGCGCTATCATGTGTTCGAGAGCCTGGCCGCGCAGGTTCAGTCCGGCAGGCTTGGCCGCAAATCGGGCCGGGGGTTCATCTTCCCGTCGGTGCCGGGCCCCAGCCCTGCCGATGCCGCGCAGATTGGCTTACGGATTGAGGCGGCGCTTGCCAACGAAGCGGGCTTCCTCGCAGCTGACAGCGGTCTTGCCCCTGCTGACATCGACATGGCGCTGAAGCTGGGCCTCAATTTTCCGCGCGGGCCCTTCGAAGCAGCACGCAGCCAGGGACTGGCACGCGTGCGGGCAACGCTTGCGGCCCTGGAAGCGGCGGCTCCGGCCCATCTCAAGGGCCGCTATGCGTTGAGCCCGATGCTGGCTGCGGGAGGGGATTGAACATATGCACGCCTTCATCTGTGACTATGTCCGCACACCCATCGGCCGCTACGGTGGCACGCTCGCCACGGTCAGGACCGATGATCTGGCGGCCATTCCATTGAAGGCGCTGATCGCCAGGCACAAGGACCTCGACTGGGCGGCGGTCGATGAGGTGATGCTGGGCTGCGCCAACCAGGCAGGCGAAGACAACCGCAATGTGGCGCGCATGGCGGTGCTGCTGTCAGGACTGCCAGCTTCCATACCGGCCGTGACTCTGAACCGCCTCTGCGGATCGGGCATGGATGCCGTCGTCAGCGCCGCACGCGCCGTGATGGCGGGGGAGATCGAGCTTGCCATTGCTGGTGGTGTGGAGAGCATGTCGCGCGCGCCCCTGGTGATGCCGAAGGCGGCGGAGGCCTTCTCGCGCCATGCGGAGATTCATGACACGACCATCGGATGGCGCTTCGTCAACCCGCTGATGCGGGAGCAGTATGGCATCGAGTCCATGCCGGAAACGGCGGAGAACGTGGCGGCCGAACAGGGGGTCTCGCGCGCCGATCAGGATGGCTTCGCATTCCGCTCTCAAGCGAAGGCCGCGGCGGCGCAGGCGAACGGCCGGCTGGCGCGCGAGATTACCCCGGTGACCATCCTCACCCGCAAGGGCGAGCCCATCGTGGTCGACAAGGATGAGCACCCCCGCGTGACAAGCCTCGATGCGCTGGCGAAACTCCCCGCGCCGTTCCGTGCCGGTGGCTCGGTCACGGCGGGCAACTCATCCGGCATCAATGATGGGTCGGCAGCACTCATCATCGCTTCCGAGGCAGCTGTGCAGAGGCATGGCCTCACGCCACGCGCCCGGGTGCTCGGGGCCGCCAGCGCCGGGGTCGCACCGCGGGTGATGGGCATGGGCCCCGTTCCCGCCACGCAGAAACTATGCGCCAGGCTTGGCCTTGCCGCCGCGGACTTCGAGATCGTGGAATTGAATGAAGCCTTCGCCTCACAGAGCCTCGCGGTGCTGCGCGCGCTGGGGCTGGCTGACGATGCGGCCCACGTCAATCCCAATGGGGGCGCCATCGCACTTGGCCATCCGCTCGGCATGTCGGGCGCGCGGATCACCGGCACGGCGGCGCTAGAGCTTCATCTCACCGGCGCCCGGCTGGCGCTCGCCAGCATGTGCGTGGGCGTCGGGCAGGGGATCAGCCTGGCGCTTGCCGCCGTCTGAAGCCAGCACTCAGAGCGCGTTCAGCGCGGCATCGAGTGCTTCCACCATGATATCCGCTTCGGGAATGCCGAAGGCCATCGGGGGCTTGATCTTCAGCACATTGTCAAACGGGCCATCGGTCGAGATCAGCACGCCGTGATCGCGCATGTGGTTGGCGATGAAGCCTGCTTCCTCCGTTGCCGGCGCAAGGCTGTTCCGGTCCTCCACGAGTTCGACGCCGAGGAACAGGCCCTGGCCTCGCACATCGCCGATGATGGAATGGCGCTCCGCCAGGGACGTCAACCGCGCCAGCAGGTGATCACCGGTGACGCGCGCCTTCTCCTGCAGGCCTTCGCCTTCGAGCACGTCAAGCACCGCCATGCCCACGGCAGCGGAGACGGGGTTGCCGCCGAAGGATGAGAAGAATTCCATGCCATTGGCAAAAGCCCTGGCGATCTCGGGCGTGGTGATGACGGCCGCCATGGGGTGGCCGTTGCCGATGGGCTTGCCCAGCGTCACGATATCGGGAACGATTCCCTGAGGCCCATGCGCCCACATATGCTGGCCCACACGGCCGAAGCCCGTCTGCACTTCGTCCACGATGACGAGGCCTCCGGCCTTGCGCACATGCGAGGCGGCGGTGCGGAGATAGGCTTCGGGAAAGAACACCTGGCCACCGCAGCCCGAAATTGCTTCCGCGATGAAGGCCGCGGGGCCCTCACCCGTCTTGCCGCGGATCGTCTCGATCTGCTCAGCGACGGATGCCGCATAGGCGATCCCGGTGTTTTCGCCCTTGCCCTTGAAGCGGCCGCGATAGGGGTCCGCCAGTTCCGCGATCTCCACATAGTCCGGCTTGCCGCGCCCGCCCTTGCGGTTGAACTTATAGGGGCTCACATCGATCAGGCCCGTGGTGTTGCCGTGGTAGCCCCAATCGAGCGTGATGGTGTTGCGCCGCCCGGTCACGGTGCGCGCGATGCGCAGGGCCAGTTCATTTGCCTCGGACCCCGAACACACGAAATAGACAACCGATAGGGGCTTCGGAAAATAGGTTCCGAGCCGGTCGGCATAATCGAGGATCGTGTCATGCAGATAGCGCGTGTTGGTGTTCAGCACGGCGGCCTGGGCCGCGAGCGCTTCCACCACATGCGGGTGGCTGTGCCCGACATGGCAAATGTTGTTCACCCCATCGAGGAAGGCGCGGCCGGTGTGATCGTAGAGATAAGCGCCCTTGCCGCGCACGATCTTGAGCTTGCGCCTATAGCTGATGGAGAGAGACGGCCCCAGCACCTCCGCCCGGCGCTTCAGGAGAATGTCCGGCGGTGTCTTGTCTTCAGCGAAGCTTTCGGGCGCCAGCCTCAGGATCAGGTTGGGGTCGGGCGAAATCGCCCGCCATACCGGCCACAGTGATGGCTGGCCCACACCTGGAAACTCGCCCGTAAGGCCCAGCCTGTCGGTGATGATCTGGAAATGGAGATGCGGCGCCCAGCCGCCATTCGCGTCATGGCTGCCGATCCAGCCGATCTGCTGGCCGGCGGCGATCTCTTGGCCTGCCGTCACCAGCGCCAGCGTCTCCCGCGAGAGATGGCCGTAGAGCGTCCAGAACAGCGGGCCATCTGCGCCCGCCCGATGCTCGAGGATCACCGTCGGGCCATAGTCGAAGGGCAATGCGTTATCGACGACGCTCAGGACGCGCCCGGCAAGCGGGGCTAACACTGGCGTGCCCGCGGCGATGAAGATGTCTAGACCCAGATGCTGTGACCGCCATTCGGGCGAGGCGGCTGTCCTGAACTGCTCGCCCTTGTAGACATCGCGGTCTTCCCCATAGAGGCCGATCGCGAAGCGCGCGTCCTCTGCCGCGAAGCGCTGCTCAAGCCAGGCCCAATAGGCCTGTGGATCCGCCGCATGTTCCATGCCCGGAGCATTCTGCTGGAGGGAGAGAAGAAGCCTGCCACTGGCGTTGAGATCGATGGCGAAGAGTGGTGCCGGGCGGCAGCCGGCAGAGGAGAGCCAGTTCGTCACAGTGGCGCTGGTCTCCACCGGCGCCAGACCCGCCGCATGCCGCGCGAATGCCGCGAGGAAGGCAGGGTTGGTCTTGTCGAGCCGTTCCAGCAGACGGAAGGCGGGCCCCTGCGAAATCAGGAGATAGTCATTGTCGGGAAAATCCTTGGCGCGGTGCGAGGAGATGCACACGCTCATCGCAAGGCGCGCGGCGATGAGATCGAACAGCAGCTCCGCCTCTTCGGCCTCCAGCGGAAACTGCTTCGCATAGGCAGCGATCAGAGGTGCGGATGCTGCGTAGACATCCTCCACATCGAGCAAGGCATAGGCGAGGGTTACGGCCAGCTCATTCACCTGGCGGCCAAAGGTTATGTCGCCGAAGTCGATGAGGCCTGTCACTTGCGATGTGGCGGGCTCGACCACGATGTTGTTGTCATTGGCATCCTGGTGGATGACGGCGCCGCGCAGCAGGGATACGTGCTTCAGCACGCGCGCCTCATAGCGCGCGAAGATGCGCGCCACCAGCTCGCGCCGCTCGGCCACGATGTCCGCCATCCAGGGCTCGACCGCCATTGCGTCATCGAGGTTCCACAGAAAGCCCGGCCGGAACGCTGCCGGGTGGCCAAAGCCCTTGAGGGCATGGGAAAGCCGTCCCATGAACTGCCCGAGGCTTTCAAGCAGCGCAGGTGATGCTGGCGCCGCTGAAAAGAGCTCCCCCGGCAGGTAGGAGAGGAGGCGCACTGCATGCTCGCTTCCAGGCCCCACCCATGTGCAGAGTTCCGCACCGCTGGTGGAGGGGATGAGCCGCTGCACACCGAGCGCGGGATCCGCCTGTGCAACATGTTTCAGCGCGGCGTTCTGGAGGCTGAGGAAGTTTCGGTCCTCCACCGCATTGGCGATTTTCAGGACGAAGCGGCCGTCCGGGCCATCAACCAGGAAGTTCTGGTCCCTCTCGCTCACCAGTTCCCGCAAACTGCCGTCAATGCCATAGTCGCGCTTCAGCAGAGCCTGTGCTTCAGCTGCGGTGAAGGCGGGCTTGGGGGAATCGAATACGGAGATCTGGTTCAAGGCACGGTTCCTTTGGAGGGATGGGCTACCAGCCCGCAAAATCCCGAATGGCATCATCGCTCACCAGGCCTTGTTCCACATCGGCAATCGCCCTGTCGAGAATGGCGATTGCGTCTGATGCCTGGGCTTCAGTGAGGATGAGCGGTGGGGTGAGCTCGAGCACGTTGGAGTTGATGCCGACGTAATAGAGTACGAGGCCCAGCTCCCAGGCGCGGAACACGGTTTTGGCCGCGCGCCTCCCGGCTGGATCTTCAGTCAGGAGCTCGATGCCGATTGCCAGCCCGCGGCCGCGCACGTCTCCCACCATGCGATGGCGGGACTTCAAGGCCGTGAGGCCGTCCAGCAAGAAGCGGCCAACGGTACTGGCATTGCCGGCCAATTTCTCGTCTTCAATCGTCTTGAGCACTGCCGTTGCAGCAGCAACGGAGACGGGGTTGCCGTGCAGCGTCTGCATGGCGAAGGCGGTTGCGTGGTTCATGATGGCGCGGGGACCCACGAGCGCCGAAATCGCCATGCCGCCGCCCAGCCCCTTGCCGAGGCAGACGAAATCCGGCGTGAAGCCTTCATGGCGGAAGCAGTGCATGAGGCCGGTGCGGGCGAGCCCCACCTTCACCTCATCCGACACGATCAGAATGCCGTGAGCCCGGCACATCTCCACCAGGCGCTTCAGGAAGCCCGGCGGCGGAACGATGAAGCCGCCATCCGACTGGATCGGCTCGATGAACAGCGCCCCCACCTCCTGCGGTGGCAGGGTGGTTTCGAATTGCTGTGCGAGACCCGCCAGCACCGCCTCGCCATCCTCGCCATGATAGGGGTTGGGATAGGAGATCAGCGTCAGGCCTTCGGCACGCGCCGCGTGGGACTGGACGGCATGGCCCGATATCGCCATGGAGCCCGCCGTGCCGCCATGATAGGCGCCGCGGAAGGCGATGACGCGCCTCCGCCCCGTTGCCGCGGCAATGGCGCGGAAGGCCGTCTCATTGGCATCAGACCCCGAATGGCCGAACCAGACGCAATGATCGGGGAGTTCCGGCAGGGTGACGAGGATCGCCTCCGCCAATTCCACGGCACCGCGATGCGTGGCGGAGAGAATGCTGGCACCTGCCGGAGCGCTCACTGCATGGCAGACGGCCTCCACAATTGCCGGGTGTCCATAGCCCAGGCTTGCTGCACCCCAGGCGGCGGAGAGGTCCAGGAGTCTGCGGCCCTCGTCATCCACCACATAAGCGCCCGCGCCGCTTTCGAGTGCCAGCGGAAAGAAGCGCAGCTTCTGCAACCCGGCGATGGCACTGGCGTCCCGCGCGTAGAGGGAGTTTGCCCCCGCCATCAGCTGCGCCTTGCCACGGGCGCGGGGATCAATCCGTCCGGACGCCAGATCAGGATAAGGATCACAAAGCCCAGCACGAAGGCATCGCGGAAGGGCAGTGCGGCATCGGGCAGGAAGGCCTGGAACAGCACCTCCAAAATGCCGAGCGCAAAGCCCCCGGCTACGGCTCCGGTGAGCGAGCCCAGGCCCCCGATAACGGCGGCCACGAAGGCCTTCAGCACCGGCACGAAGCCCATCAGTGGGTCGACCGATCCGCGCTGCGCGATCCACAGCACGGCGGCAACACCTGCGAGCGCGCCCGATACGGCGAAGGCAACCGCGATCACCCGGTTCGCCTTGATGCCCATGAGGCGCAGCACCTGGAAATCCTCGGCCGCGGCGCGCATGGCTTTCCCCAGCGTGGTGCGGTTGAGAAAGAGCGTCAGCACCGTCAAAGACAACGCCGTCATGACGATGGACAGCAGCGGAACGATGCCGACATGGAGCACCCCGAAGTCCACGACGCCCGCAAAGCCCGAGGGCAGGGGCACGGGCTTGGGCCTGGCCGAGATCACGTTCTGGAACAGCACGCGGAGAATGGCGGAGACGGCAAAGCTCGTCAGCAGCAGCCCCGTCACATCCGCCTTGCGCATGGGGCGAAAGGCGAAGCGCTCCGTCAGCAGGGCGGCAATCACCGCAAACAGCACCGCGCAGGCCACCGCAAAGGGAAAAGGCAGCGACACGGAGGCCGCGAAGAACATGCCATAGCCCGCAACCGTCATCAGCTCGCCATGGGCAAAGTTGATGAGCGAGACGATGGAAAAGACGACGGCAAGCCCCAGCGCCAGCAGCGCATAGATGCCCCCTAAGCTCACGGCATTGACGATCTGCTGCAGAAACACGTCCATGTTGCTACTCCGCGAGATAGGCTTGCTTGACGAGATCACTCCGCGCCAGTTCTGGGCCTGTTCCTTCGAGCACGATCTGCCCGGTTTGCAGAACATAGCCGTGATCGGCAATTTCAAGCGCGCGCTCGGCATTCTGCTCGACCAGGAGAATGGTGAGGCCCTTCTGCTTGAGCCCGGCGATGAGGTCGAAGACCTTGTCCACGATCAAAGGGGCCAGGCCCAGAGATGGCTCATCCAGCAGAAGCAGGCGCGGCCCCGCCATCAGCGAGCGGGCAATGGCGAGCATCTGCTGCTCGCCCCCTGAGAGAAGCCCCGCCTTCTGGTGAAAGCGTTCGCGCAGGATGGGGAAGCGGTCGAGTTCCGCCTCGGTGCGGCGTTTCAGTTCATCGCCCTTGGCATGGGCCGCGCCGCCCAGATGCAGATTGTCGGCCACCGACAGAGACGGGAAAACGCGCCGGCCTTCCGGCGTCAGCGCGATGCCCAGCTTCACGATGTCCTCTGCCGGCTGGCCGGACAGCGTCCGGCCCTCGAATGCGATGGCGCCGGAAGAGGGAATGAGCCCGGCTATCGCATTGAGAGTCGAGCTCTTGCCCGCGCCATTGGCACCCAGCAGCACCACGATGGCGCCCTGTGGCACGGAGAGGCTGATGCCTTTGATGGCCGCCACCTCTCCATACCTCACCTTCAGGTTCTGAACCTCAAGCATCGGGCGTCCTTCGCGTCATCGCCTGCATGCGCCTCAGGGCTTCGGCACATCCGCCGGATCGGGCATGGCGGTGAGCACGAGCTTGCGCTTGCCGCCCTCGATCTCGACCAGCGTGATGTCCCGAATGGGCATGCGGTTGGTGCCGGCATAGGTGACCTTGCCGGTCAGCACTTCGACGTCCTTGAGATTGGCAAGTGCATCGCGCAGGGCCGGTCCATCCACCGAACCCGCGGCCGTCACTGCGGCATCGAGGATATAGGGAATCTCATAGCCGGTTGCGACATAGACGGTTTCAGGCGCCGCACCCGTGGCGGCCTTGAACTTGTCGTAGAAGGCGGCGAGCTTCGAGCCTTCCGTGGGGAAGCCCGCGGTCGTGTGCACGATGCCGTTGGCGATGTCGCCGAGGCCCGTCGTCGTCGGGCTGTCGATGCCATCAGACCCCAGCACCGGGGCGGTGACGCCGGCACCGCGCAGCTGCTGCAGGAAGGCGGGGAAATCGGGCTCGTAGGCGGCGGTCATGATCACGTCCGGCTGCGGGTTCAGCGCCTTGATCTTGGTGACCTCGGCGGCAAAGTCTTGCTGGCCCATGGTGTAGCTGCCTTCGCCCACCAAGGTGCCGCCCTTCTTCTTGAACACTTCGGCGAAATATTCAGGCAGCCGCAGCGTATAGGCGCTGTCGGGCGATTTCAGAACATATGCGGTCTTGTATCCCTTCTGCATGGCGAAATCGGCAAGCAGCGTCGCCTGGCCGTTGTCGGCCGGATAGGTGCCGAACATATAATCGCCCACGGCTTCGGTGATGGTGGGCGTCGTGCCGCAGAAGGTGAGAGTGGGGATCTGGGCCGGCTGGCTGATCTGGCCTGCCGCAATCGAGGGATCTGCGTCGCAAGGCGTGATCAGGACCTTCACGCCTGCGGCCACCAGCTCCTGCGCGGCCTGCACCGTCGTCGCCGTATCGGTGCGGGTGTCCTTGATATCGAGCGTTACCTTGTATTTGCCACCAAGACCTCCTTTGGCATTGATCTCGTCGACAGCCATCTTGAAGCCCGCAAGCGAGGGCTGGTCAGCGTAAGCAAGGCCGCCCGTCTGGGCAGTGGCGAGGCCGATGACGATGTCTTCAGCCTGTGCGGCCGAAGCAAAGCCGGAGAGGGTCATGACCCCTGCGAGCATGGCGAAACGGAAAGTATTCATAGGCGCTTCCTCCTTGTTTCTGTCAGTGTGCCGTTCGTCTGGTTCCGATATAGGCCTCGATCACCTTGGGGTCGCTGCGGATCTGTTGCGGCGTGCCCTCGGCGATCTTCTGGCCCTTGTTCAGCACCACCATGCGGTCAGAGAGCCGCATGATGAGCCGCATGTCGTGCTCCACCACCAAAAGCCCGATCTCGTGCTCGGCGCGGATGGTGGCGAGAACCTGGATCAGCGCGTCGGTCTCCGCCGGGTTCATGCCCGCGGCAGGCTCGTCGAGCAGCAGGAATTTGGGTGCGAGCGCCAAGGCGCGGGCAATCTCGAGCCGCCGCCGGTCACCATAGGCAAAGGAGCCGGCGAGGTCTTCGGCGCGCTCGCCGAGGCCCAGGCGCGTGAGCTCCGCCAGCGCGATCTGGCGCGCCTTTGCCGCATCATGGCCCTTTGAGAGTGCCGCCACGGCGACGTTCTCCAGCGCCGTCATCCGGTCAAAAAGGCGGATGTTCTGGAAGGTGCGGCCGAGGCCAGCGACCGCCACGTGGTGCGGCGCTTCACCCGTCATCGTTTCGCCACCGATCACGATCTGGCCCGAGCTGGGCCTCGTCTGACCGCAGATGATGTTGATGAGCGTGGTCTTGCCCGCGCCATTGGGGCCGATCAGGCCCGTCACCTGGCGGGGCGGCACCGCGAAGCTGATGTCATCGAGCGCCACAAGCCCGCCAAACCGCATGGTGATGGATCTGACCTCGAGGGCGGCGGCGGTGCCCGAGATGTGAGGTGTGGCCAGGGCGGCAGCTTCCGCTTTGCGGCGTGGCCAGTCGGGGCCGATCTCGGTCAGCCCCATCAGCCCGAGCGGCCGGCGCCAGATGGTCAGCAGCAATGCCAGCCCCATGCCAAGCTGCGGCAGGCCGAAGACGCCGGGCAGATGAAAGAATCCGAGGTTCACGCCCGTTTCCGCCTGGCGCAGGATCTGGACAACGCCCGCAAGGAGGATGGTGCCGGCAACAGCACCACTCACCGTCAGCATGCCGCCCACGATCAGCATGGCAATCAGCGTGAAGATCAGGTCGAAATAGAAATCCTTGGGCGAGAACGCCCCGAGGAAACTGCCATAGAGCGCGCCGATCAGCACACTCATGGTGATGCTCAGGGCCCAGCCCTGGTGCCGGGACAGGCGCACGTTGACGCCGGACGCTGCTGCGGCCACTTCATTTTCCCGCGCGGCGCGCAGCCTGAGGCCCAGCGGCGTCTCGCGCAGGATGCGCGCAATCAGGATGAAGGCAGCAGCGGCGGCGAAGGCCACATAGACCGTGGTCAGGCGCGGCACGCCATAGAACGTCTGGCTGCCGCGGGTGAAGTCCCTTGCGCCTATGAGCGTCACATGGATGATGATGAGAAAGGCTAGCGTGCCGATCGCCGCAGAGCCGGTCGAGAGCCTTGCCAGCGGGAACCCTGAGAGAATGCCGAGGACCACGCCCACCGCGACCACCACAAGGAGCGCTGCAGCGAGCGACAGCTGATGGCCCTGGAGCCACTGCGGCAGGTTGGGGAGGGCCGAAGCCTGGATCGCCTTCGGCATGGTGAGCACGCCGAAGACATAGGCGCCAACGCCCATGAAGGCGGAGTGGCCGAAGGAGACGATGCCTGAGTTTCCGCTGAAGGTCGCCAGCGCCAGCACCGCCGCGATCTGCAGCAGAACGAGGGTTGCGATGTTGAGGCCCGTGTTGCCGAAGGCCCAGGACACGGCAAGCGCCAGCCCGCCGACGGCTGCGATCAGCAGCAGGGCGCTGGTCCAGGCGCGTGGTGGAACTCCGGTCCAGGGGAGCATCGATTGTCCTTGGTCTGTGCGAGCCGGAGCCTAACACGCTGCTCTCAGGAGGTGTCAATATTTGTTTCAGTTTGCGCAGAGCTACGCAGTTGTTGTAATGAATTCCACATCGCCACCGAAGTTCTTTCCGCCATGTCGAGCACCGAGATCACAACCCTGCGTGAGAGCTCCGCCGCAAAGCGGCGGCGCAGCGTGCGTGAGCGGTTGCTGGAGCCCAACCGGAATTTCTCCAACTCGGAGATGAAGGCCGTGCGGGTGCTGCTGGCGAATTATCCGGCAGCAGGCCTCACCACCGTCTCGAAACTTGCGAAGCAGGCAGGCGTAAGTGATCCTACGGTTCTGCGCCTGGCGCAGCGGCTGGATTTCGAAGGTTTCGCCGAGATGCAGGAGGCGCTGCTGGCGGAGGTCGAGGCGCATATGCGTTCGCCGCTGACGCTCCCAGCCGCATCCCCGTCCCGGCGCAAGCCGAATGCGTATCAATCCTTCCTCGCGGACACGCTTTCCCAGTGCGAGGCCGTGGCGCGCGAAACGGCAACAGCGGATTATGAACGTGCGGTGGCCCTTCTCACAGACCCGCGCATGAGGGTCTTGTGCCTCGGTGGGCGCTTCAGCCGCTTTCTGGCCGGCATCCTGCAGCGCTGCCTTCACCACATGCGCGAGGGCACGGTGCTGCTCGACGGCACCGGGGCCGATCTGGTGGACGAACTCGCCTCGCTCGACAAGCGCCATGTGCTCGCCGTCTTCGACTATCGGCGCTACCAGACGGATGTGGTGCGCTTTGCGGCTCTCGCCAAAGCGCGCGGCACGCATGTGATCCTGTTCACCGATCAGTGGATGTCGCCCATCGCCGAATTCGCGGAGGTCATCATCACCGCGCCCACCGCCACGTCTTCGCCCTTCGATACGCTGGTGACGCCGCTTCTGCAGGTGGAGGCTGTGGCCGTAGGCGTTGCCGAACGGCTGGGGCCGGACTGGCGCAGCCGCGCGGCGATGCTGGAAGAGGTGCGCAATGATCATCACGTCACGCTGGGCGCTTCGCCCGCATCCGAACCACACAAGCGCAGAATGAGGAAGAAGGGTTCATGAGCAAGCCAGACAAGCGCGAGGCACATTACAAGGCAGGCGAAACAGCCGTGCTGTTCGTGGACATGCAGAAGATGTTCTGCCTGCCCGGCCTCGACCCCGCGCACCCGGAGATGAATGCGGAGCATTACTACTTCCACCGCCTGCGGGAGACGGTGATCCCCAATCAGGTGCGGATACTTGCGGCGGCACGCGCCAAAGGGGTTCAGGTGATGCACACCATCATCGAGGCGCTGACGGAGGATTGCCGCGATGCTTCGCTCGACCACAAGCTCTCCGACCTTCTGGTGCCCAAGGGCCACCCGCTGGCGCCGCCCATCGACGAGCTCTCCCCCATCCGCAACGAGATCGTGCTGCCCAAGACATCCTCCGGCGTCTTCAACTCCACCAACATCGACTACGTCTTGAGAAACCTCGGCATCCGGTACCTGATCGTCGCGGGCGTGGTGACGGACCAGTGCGTGGACATGGCCGTGCGCGATGCCGCGGACCGCGGCTACCTCGTCTCCGTGCCGGGCGATGCGTCTGCCACCTATACGCAGGAGCGGCATGATACGGCGCTCAAGGCCTATGGCGGCTATTGCTGGGTAACGGACACGGATACCGTGGTCTCGCGCATCAACGCCATCACGCAGGCCGCCGCATGAGTGCGGCCCAGCCCGAACGTGAGCCACTCATCAGCTTCGTGACCACGGACTATGCCGGAATCACGCGCGGGCGCTCCATAGCGTCGTCGAGCTATGCGCCGGGGAAGGGGAAAAGCCTGGGCTGGGTTCCGGCCAACATGTCGCTCACCCCCTTCGATCTCATCGCAGATCCAAACCCCTGGGGCTCCTCTGGCGACCTGCGCCTCTTGCCTGACGATGACGCGCGCTTTCAATTCAGCATCGAAGGCTCGGCGACGCCGCTCGACATCGTGATGAGCGACATTGTCGAACTCGACGGCACGCCCTGGGTCTGCTGTCCGCGCAGCTTTCTGAAACAGGCGTTACGCGACCTCGAAACCGAAACCGGCCTCAGCCTCATGGCCTCCTTCGAGCATGAGTTCCAGATCCTCAATGCGGGCTGGCCCGCGGCCCCGGCCTTTGCGCTCCAGGCGCTGCGCCGGGCGGACCCCTTCGGGCCCGCCCTCATGGCGGCGCTGCGCAGCGCAGGTGTTGAGCCTGAAGTGTTCATCGCCGAATATGGAAAAGACCAGTTCGAGATCACGCTTGCGCCCGCTGCCGCCCTTGCTGCGGCAGACCGCGCGGTGCTGTTGCGCGAAACCGTGCGTGAACTCTCCCGAAACCGCGGCTGGCAGTGTTCCTTCGCGCCCAAGACGGCCGTCGATGGGGTGGGGAACGGTGTTCACATCCACTTCTCCTTCCGAGATGCCAAGGGTGCGCCCGCCACTTACGATGCCGCGCAGCCGGGTGGCGTGTCCGCGGTTGCCGGAAGCTTCGTTGCCGGCATTTTGCGTCATCTTCCCGCCCTCTGCGCCTTCACGGCGCCGAGCCCCATCTCCTACCTGAGGCTTCAGCCCCATCACTGGAGTTCGAGCTATACCTGGTTCGGTGACAGGGACCGCGAGGCGAGCCTGCGCATCTGCCCGGTGAACCGGATCGGCGGGGCCGATCCTGCCAAGGCCTTCAACATCGAATACCGTCCCGCCGATGCGACCTCCTGTCCGCACCTGGCGCTGGGGGTTCTGGTGCGGGCAGGGCTTGAAGGCATTCGCAGCAAGCTCAGCCCCCCGCCGCTGTTCTCAGGGGACCCGGCGCTTCTGGCCGAGGCGGAGCGGCAAGCGCTGGGCCTGAAGCGCCTGCCGCAGTCGCTGTCCGAGGCGCTTGAAACCCTGCTGGCGGATGCCACCGTCTGCGGCTGGTTCGCGCCAGTGGCCGTCGAGACCTATACCGGCATGAAACGCATGGAGATGACGCTTGCGGGCGATACGCTCGATGATGCGATGTGCCACCGCTATGCGGTGATCTATTGATGGACGCGCCCGAGCATCTGCCGCCGCCAGTGCGCGTTCTGAACGAGACGGGGGCCTCACCTTATGTTCTTTTGTGCGAGCATGCCTCGCGCTTCATCCCCGCGGCCTATCGTGGGTTGGGGCTTGGTGACCATGACCTCGCACGCCACATCGCGTGGGACATTGGTGCCGCGCAGGTGGCCACATGCCTGTCCGCCACGCTCGATGCGCCGCTGGTGCTGGCCGGCTATTCGCGCCTGCTGATCGATCTCAACCGGCCGCCCCACAGCGAAACCGCCATTCCAGAGATCAGCGAAACCACGTCCATCCCCGGAAACCGGGGCTTGAGCGAGGCGGAACGCGCACGTCGCATCAGCGCCTATTTCGATCCGTTCCAAGCCGCTGTCGGGCATCTGCTGGATGCGCGCCAGGCGGCAGGGGTTCAAAGCACGGTGATCGGCATTCACAGCTTCACGCCGGTGTTCAAGGGCTTCGTCAGGCCCTGGCAGGCCGGCATCCTCTACCGCCGCGCACGGGTTTTCGGGCACGCGCTGGCGGAAGCGCTGGGTGGCGCTTCCTCCGCCATTGCCGAGAACGAGCCCTATGCCATTGACGATGAGAGCGACTACACCGTGCCGGTGCATGGCGAAGCCCGCGGGCTCGATGCCGTGCTGGTCGAGATCCGCCAGGACCTGATCGCAGATGATGAAGGCGCTGCCAGCTGGGCCTCCCGCCTTGCCCAGGCGCTCAAGTCCATCGAGAAGCGTCAGCTGTACACGTAGGTCCCCGGTGCGGGACCCAGATCCGGCATCGCCTCCCAGAGGGGTGGCGTTGTCATTTCCGACGAGCTCCTGGCCGCGAGCCAGTCCGCCCAGGCCAGCCACCAGGATCCTTCGCGTAGCTCGGCGGCGCGCGCCCAGCTTTCCGGGTCAGAATATTTGTCGTCATGGTGCGAGGTGCCGATCCGGTAGGAGCGGTGCGCGTGGCCCGGCTCGCTGACGATTCCGGCATTGTGCCCACCGCTGGTGAGCACGAAGGTCACCTCGGTATCCGCGAACAGCCGGAACTTATAGACCGATTGCCAGGGCGCGATGTGGTCCTTCTCGGTGCCCACCAGGAAAACCGGCGCATCAATGTCGCGCAGTGCGATGACCTTGCCCTCCACGGCATAGCGCCCGGCGGTAAGCCGGTTTTCCAGGAACAGGCTGCGGAGATACTGCGCGTGCATGAGATAGGGCATGCGTGTTTGATCCGCGTTCCAGGCCATCAGATCCGTCATCGGCTCGCGCTCGCCCAGAATATACTCGCGGATGAAGGGAGCGACGATCAGGTCATTGGAGCGGAGCAGCCGGAAGGCGCCCGCCATCTGGCGCGTGTCGAGCACGCCCTGATCCCACATCATGTCTTCCAGGAAGGCGACCTGGCTGTCATCCACGAACAGCATCAGGTCTCCTGCCTCGGAAAAATCCGTTTGTGCTGCGAGCAGCGAAAGTGTTGCGAGGCGCTTGTCGCCATCGCGCGCCATGGTGGCTGCGGCAATCGCCAGGATCGTGCCGCCCAGGCAATAGCCGCAGGCATGGATGGCGCGTTCCGGCATGAGGCGGGAGATCTCGTTCAGGGCTGCCATAACGCCGTCCGTCCGGTAATCGTCGAAGCGGATGTCCCGGTCAGCCTCGGTGGGGTTTCGCCAGCTCACCATGAAGACGGTGTGCCCGCGTTCCGTCAGAAACCGCACCAGGGAGTTGTGGTGCGAAAGATCGAGAATATAGAATTTCATGATCCAGGCTGGCACCAGCAGCACGGGTTCCGCCCGCACGGCATCCGTGGCAGGGCTGTAGCAGAGCAGCTCCATCAGATGGTTGCGGAACACCACCTTCCCCCGTGAGGCGGCGATGGTTTCGCCGATCTTGAACGCCTCCGCGCCCACCGGCAGCTTGCCGCTTGTTTCGCGAAGCGCATCCTCCGCGAAATTCTGGACGCCGCGGAGCAGGTTTGCGCCACCTTCCTTCAGCGTGTGCTGCCAGATATCCGGGTTGAGGACGGGGTTGCTCCATGGGGCCAGCGCATCCATCAGCTGACGGGTCATGAAGTTCACGCGCGTCTGATCCACCGTTTCCATGCCGCGCGGCGCCTGAGCCGCGAAAGAGGCGAGCTGGGAGAGGCCAAGGTGCCATTGCCGCAGCAGGTCCAGCGGCAGTTCGGACCACAACGGATCCTCCTGGAAGCTGGTCCAGCCATTCGCCGGAAAGGGCGGCTCCGGCCTGTCGCCGGCCATGCGGGCCGCCGCATAGAGCGAAAGCTTCTTCGCGTTGTCTGCCGCCCGCAGCATCAGATCCGCCTGCACGCCCGGTGACATGGCGAAATGAACCGTCCAGTCGAGGCAGGCGGCGGCAATGGCATAGGGGGAAACACCCTGTGTCAGCTTTGCAAGTGCCGCCCGCTGTGCCCTGTCAAGCGTCTCGAACTGGCGGGATACATGATCAGTCATCGATAAACCTTCTCCGGCCACCGGATCGGGCGGCCACCTTCGCCTCATAACACCGCACCGCGCGCCGCCCGGGTCTGATCCAGATCAAACACCGCGATTGTGAAGGCAATGCGTCCTGATAAGCGATTAAAATTTATGCTGCAAACAGTAGCTTGTTTATGAATTGAGCAGGAAGCCGCGCATCTCATTGATGAGAAAATGCGCAGGCCGTTGATTTTAACGAAGCTGAATCAGCTTGATAAGTTGAATCTTCCAGTTGCACGGCCAACTGGCACGGCGGTTGCGAAGAGGTCCTCCGGACAAAAGCAACAACAGTCCACGGAGGGAACAGACATGTCATTGACACGGAGAGGTTTGGTAAAGGCGGCAGCTGGTGTGGCGTTCGGCGCTGCCTTTGGCGGTATCAGCATGGCGCGCGCCGCCGATGATACGATCAAGGTGGGCGTGCTCCACTCCCTGTCGGGCACCATGGCGATTTCGGAGACGACGCTGAAAGACGTGATGCTCATGCTCATCGAGGAGCAGAATGCCAAGGGTGGGCTCCTCGGTAAGAAGCTCGAAGCCGTGGTCGTCGACCCTGCATCCGACTGGCCGCTGTTTGCCGAAAAGGCGCGCGAGCTGATCGCGGTGGACAAGGTGGCGGCCGTGTTCGGCTGCTGGACCAGCGTGTCGCGCAAGTCGGTTCTGCCGGTGTTCAAGGAGCTGGACAGCATCCTGTTCTACCCCGTCCAGTATGAGGGCGAGGAATCAGAGCGCAACGTGTTCTACACGGGCGCTGCCCCCAACCAGCAGGCCATTCCCGCCGTCGATTACCTGATGGCGAATGAAAAGGTGCAGCGCTGGGTGCTGGCCGGCACGGATTATGTCTATCCGCGCACAACCAACAAGATCCTCGAAGCCTACCTCAAGGCCAATGGCGTGGCCGAGGAAGACATCATGATCAACTACACGCCGTTTGGCCATTCCGACTGGCAGACGATCGTGTCCGACATCAAGAAGTTCGGCTCCGCAGGCAAGAAGACGGCTGTGGTCTCCACCATCAATGGCGATGCGAACGTGCCCTTCTACAAGGAGCTCGCGAACCAGGGAGTCTCGGCCGAGGATATCCCGGTCGTCGCCTTCTCCGTGGGCGAAGAAGAGCTGGCGGGCATCGATACAGGCCCGCTCGTGGGCCATCTCGCCGCCTGGAATTACTTCCAGTCCGTTGATACGCCGGAGAATGCCGACTTCATCAAGAAGTGGAAGGCCTTCACCAAGAATGACAAGCGCGTCACCAATGATCCGATGGAAGCGCATTACATCGGCTTCAACATGTGGGTGAAGGCTGTCGAGAAGGCCGGCACCACAGACCCCGACAAGGTGATCGACGCGCTGATCGGCATTTCCGTGCCGAACCTCTCGGGCGGCTTCTCCACCATGATGCCGAACCATCACATCACCAAGCCGGTGCTGATCGGGGAAGTGCAGGAGAACGGCCAGTTTGACATCGTGTGGTCGACGCCGGGCCTCGTCGTCGGCGATGAATGGTCAGACTTCCTGCCGGAATCGAAGCCGCTCATCTCGGATTGGCGTGCACCCATGTCCTGCGGCAACTTCAACACCGTCACAGGCAAGTGCGGCGGCGCGTGAGCTGAAGCCGCCCATTCCACCTTCTCCCTCTCCCCCGCTTGCGCGGGGGAGAGGAAAGACATGCTTGGAGAACGCCCATGCGGCGCCTGATCGCGACACTCCTGATCCTGTTCCTTTCGGCAGCGCCTGCCATGGCCGATCTGCGCGCCGCAGTGAATGCGCTTGGCCAGGCCAAGCTTGCAGGCCTCGAGCAGGCGATCAAAGCTGTGGCGGCGGAGCCTGGCGAAGCTCCCCAGAAGGTTCTGGACGCGCTGGGCGAGGGCAATCTCTATCTGCGGAAATCCGACAATCAGGTCTATATAGCCAAGGCTGGGGACGGCGCCTATCAGCTCACCGATCCGGTGACGGGTACTGCTGCCGGCGAGGCGGCAAAGGATGACCTTTCGAAGATCAAGATCAACAATGCGCTGCGGCGTCTGATCAAGGCCACGGCGGGCGGTTCTGACCTTGCAAGTCCTGACGCCGCAAAGCGGCTTGCGGCGGCGCAGGAAGTGTTCAAGTCCGGGGATGCTGCCTCCCTTCCGGCCCTTGAAGATGCGCTGGCGAAGGAAACGGTCCCCGCCGTCAAGACCGCGCTCGAGCGCGCCAGGGCGGCGGCCATTCTCGCCTCTGACAAGCCGGATGATGTGAAGCTCGCCGCCATCAGCCTGCTGGCGGACAGCGGCAACCGGGACGTGCTCCCCGTTCTCTCGGTCGCCGCGCAGGGCACAGGCCCCGTGGCCGACGCCGCGCGGAAGGCTGTTGCGGGGATCCAGACCAATCTCGCCTATTGGAACGTGTTGCAGAATGTCTGGTATGGCATTTCGCTGGGTTCCGTTCTGCTACTGGCGGCGATCGGGCTTGCCATCACCTTCGGCGTCATGGGCGTCATCAACATGGCCCATGGCGAGATGGTGATGCTGGGCGCCTATACCACCTTCGTGGTGCAGGAGGTGATCCGCACTTCAGCACCAGGCCTCTTCGATGTTTCGCTCCTCATCGCATTGCCGCTCGCCTTTCTGGTGGCGGCCGCCATGGGCATGCTGATCGAGCGCATCGTCATCCGCCCGCTTTACGGCCGCCCGCTGGAAACGCTGCTTGCCACATGGGGCGTGTCCCTCATCCTGCAGCAGACAGTGCGCATGATCTTCGGGCCCACCAACCGGGAAGTCGGAAACCCCTCCTGGGCCTCGGGTGCGTTTGAACTGGGGCAGATGTCGATCACCTACAGCAGGCTGTGGCTTGTCATTTTCTCCTTCGCGGTTTTTGCGGGCCTCTATGTCCTGATGAACAAGACGTGGTTCGGCCTGCAGGTGCGCGCCGTCATGCAGAACCGGCGCATGGCCTCGGCCATCGGCATCCGCACCCCATGGATCGGCGCACTCACCTTTGCCGTGGGTTCCGGCATTGCAGGCATTGCCGGCGTGGGATTGTCGCAGATCGACAATGTCTCGCCCGATCTGGGCCAGGGCTATTCGATCGACAGCTTCATGGTTGTCGTGTTCGGCGGCGTGGGCAATCTATGGGGAACGCTGGTGGCCTCAATGACACTCGGCATCATCAACAAGCTGCTGGAGCCCTTTGCGGGGGCCGTACTGGGGAAGATCCTGGTACTCGTCTTCATCATCCTCTTCATCCAGAAGCGGCCGCGCGGCCTTTTCGCGCTCAAGGGCAGGTTTGTTGACGCATGAGCCGTCTCATATACATCACCGCCGCCATCATCGCCGCACTTGCACTGCTGGTGCCGGTTCTGAACCTTGTGGTGCCGGCGGAATCGGCCCTCCACATTCCGGATTATCTGGTGCCGCTCCTGGGCAAATATCTGTGCTTCGCCATTCTGGCGCTCGCACTCGATCTGGCCTGGGGCTATTGCGGCATTCTCTCGCTCGGCCACGGTGCCTTTTTCGCGCTCGGCGGCTATGCCATGGGCATGTATCTGATGCGCCAGATCGGCGCGCGCGGGGTTTATGCCAATCCGGTGCTCCCGGATTTCATGGTGTTCCTGAACTGGAAGGAACTGCCCTGGTATTGGTATGGTTTCGACATGTTCTGGTTCGCCGCAATCATGGTCATGGTGGTGCCAGGGCTCCTGGCCTTTGTGTTCGGCTGGTTCGCCTTCCGCTCGCGCGTCACCGGTGTCTATCTCTCGATCATCACCCAGGCGCTCACCTATGCGCTGCTCCTCGCCTTCTTCCGCAATGACATGGGCTTCGGCGGCAATAATGGCCTCACAGACTTCAAGGATATTCTGGGCTTCAACATTCAGGCGCAGGAAACCCGCGCCGCGCTGTTTGCGGCCACGGCCCTGATCCTTGCGGCCTTCCTGCTGATGCTGCATTTCGTGGTGCGTTCGCGCCTCGGCAAGGTGATGGTGGCGGTGCGCGATGCCGAAAGCCGCACGCGCTTCATGGGCTACCGGGTGGAGCATGTGAAGCTCTTCGCCTTCACGCTCTCCGCCGTCATGGCGGGTGTTGCGGGCGCACTCTATGTGCCGCAGGTCGGCATCATCAACCCTGGGGAGTTCTCGCCCGGCAACTCGATCGAGATCGTGATCTGGACGGCAGTCGGCGGGCGCGGCACGCTGATCGGCCCGATCATCGGTGCTTTCACCGTCAATGCGGGCAAGACCTATTTCACCGGCGCCTTCCCGGACATGTGGCTTCTGGTGCTGGGCGGGCTCTTCGTCTGCGTCACGCTGTTCCTGCCCAAGGGTATTGTGGGAACACTCAGCGATTGGCTGGCGCGGTGGCCACGCGCCAAGCCGTCCAAGCCACAACCTTCGCCGGCGGCCCCCATGGAGGCAGCGGCAGCGGAATGAGCAAGCAGGGCAGCATTCTCTATCTCGATGGCATCACGGTCAGCTCGATGGCTTCAAGGCGCTGAACAATCTCTCCCTCATCATCGGCGAGGGCGAGATGCGCGCCATCATCGGCCCCAATGGCGCGGGCAAGACCACCATGATGGACGTGGTCACCGGCAAGACCCGGCCGGACTCGGGCGAGGCGCTGTTCGGCGAATCGATTGATCTCCTCACACGCGACGAAGCGGATATTGCGCGGCTCGGCATCGGCCGCAAGTTCCAGCGCCCCTCGGTTTTTGAAAGCCACACGGTATGGGACAATGTGGAACTCGCACTCGCGGGCCACCGCGGCGTGGTCGAAAGCCTGTTCCACAAGCTGTCCCCACCGGAGAAAGCCAGGATCGAAGAGGTGCTGGACATTGTGGGCCTCACCTCTGAGGCCGCGCGGCTTGCGGCGCATCTGAGCCATGGACAGAAGCAGTGGCTGGAGATCGGCATGCTGCTCGCGCAGGAACCGAAGCTGCTGCTGGTGGATGAGCCCGCGGCAGGCATGACGGATGAGGAGACCGCCGAGACGGCCCGGCTTCTCAAGCGCATCGCAGGCAAGAAGGCCGTGGTCGTGGTGGAGCATGACATGTCTTTCGTGCGTGCGCTCGATGTGAAAGTGACGGTGCTGCATGAAGGCTCCGTGCTGGCCGAAGGTTCGCTGGAAACGGTGAGTGCCGAGCCCCGCGTGATCGAAGTCTATTTGGGGCGGTGACAGCATGATCGATCTCACCATCACCAATCTCGATCTCTATTATGGGGCGGCGCAAGCCTTGCGCGGGGTTTCGCTCGAGGTGAAGCCCGGCTCGATCACCTGCGTGCTGGGCCGCAATGGCGTGGGGAAGTCCAGCCTGCTCCGCGCCATCATGGGTCTGCAGCGCGTGAAAAGCGGCACGATTGCGATTGACGGCAAGCCGCTCGGCAGCCTGCCGCCTCATGCGCGCGTCAAATCGGGGCTGGGCTATGTGCCGCAGGGCCGAGAGATCTTTCCGCTGCTCACCGTTGAAGACAATCTGAAGACGGGGCTCGCCATCGTGCCGCGCGGCCAGCGCTTTATTGACCCCGAAGTGCTGCGCCTGTTTCCGGTGCTGAAGGACATGCTGGCCCGGCGCGGGGGAGACCTGTCCGGCGGCCAGCAGCAGCAACTGGCGATCGGGCGCGCGCTGGTCACCCGCCCAAAGCTTCTGGTGCTGGATGAGCCGACGGAAGGCATCCAGCCCTCGATCATCAAGGACATCGGCCATGCCATTCGCTATCTGAAGGAAACGAGCGGAATGGCGATCCTGCTGGTCGAACAATATCTGGAGTTCTGCCGCGATCTGGCGGACCAGGTCTATATCATGGACCGCGGCGAGATCGTTCATGGCGGCCCAGCCGAGGATCTTGACAAGCCGGAGGTCCGCAAGCATCTCATGTTCTGAGATGCTTAAAAATATTTCCTCAGTCCTCAGCCCAGACCTGCTCTGGTGCCTTGCCTCCATGGGCCATGCCGAACGGCTGGTCCTGGTGGACCGCAATTTCCCGGCACAAGACGTGGCCCGCCACACCAGCACCGGCCGCCTGATCGAGTTGCCGGGCCTCGACATTCCGCAGGCTGCGCGGGCTATCCTCTCCGTCATGCCGCTCGATGATTTCATTCCCGCACCCGTTTCCCGCATGCAGGTGGTGGGGGAGCCTGACACGCTGCTGCCATTGCAGGCTGAGGTGCATGAGATCGCCCGGCAAAGCGAGGGCCGCGATATCGGCATGGAGGCGCTGGAGCGCTTCGCCTTCTATGACGCCGCCAAGAAAGGCTTCTGCGTGGTGCGAACGTCCGAGTTCCGGCCTTACGGGTGCTTTCTCTTGACCATGGGCGTGATCTTCGACGGGCGGTAGATGGCGCAGCGCTTTCCTGAAGTCCTCAAATCCCTTGCCGCCCCGACACAAACCGCGCAGCAGCCTCATTCGCCAAATGACAGGATGTGATGAGATCATCACCTGCCGCAAGCCGTGCGGCGAGTGCGCCGCAGAAGCAGTCGCCGGCGCCGTGGCTGGAGACGAGTGTCACCGGAAGGGCGGGAATGTCCACGCGCTCAGCCTTCCTCGTCATCACCATCAGCCCGTCGCCGCCGCGGGTCAGGATCACGTCCCGCCCTGCGGCGTGAAGGGCGGCAAGCGCCGCGGCGGGATCGTCTTCTCCTGAGAGCATGGCCGCTTCGACACGGTTGACGACAAGCACGTCGACGAGTGCAAGGAATCCAGCGGACATCTGCCGCGCCGGTGCTGCGTTGAGAATGATCCGCGCGCCATTGGCCTTGGCACATTGCGCAGCGCGCTGCGAAACAGCCTCGGGAATCTCATTCTGCAGCAACAGCACGGAGCTGCGCCAGAGCTGCTCCCAACTTGCGGTGATCGTACCGGCATCAATCGTCAGATTGGCGCCGGAGACGACGACTGCGCCATATTCGCCTGCAGCCTCGCTGATCGCCACGCTCATGCCGCTGCCTGCGGAGGTGTCGATGCCGACATGGGTGATATCGACACCTGCCGCCACCAGATTGGCGCGCAGCCTGTCTCCGAAATCATCCTGTCCCGTCTGGCCACCAAATGCCGTGCGTGCGCCGAAGCTTGCGGCGGCCACCGCCTGATTGCCGCCCTTGCCGCCACATTTATAGCGCCAGGCGGAGCCTATCAGCGTTTCGTCACGGGCGGGAAGCCGCGGCGCCTCCACCATGATGTCGAGGTGGAGGCTTCCCACAACGGCAACATCGATCATGCCGCACCATAAAGCGCTGCCTGCAGGATGCGCTGGCTCGTCACTGCGTCCTGCGCCGCAATCGCCGCTTCCAGTGCCGCGTTGCCACGCAGGCGGTCCAGCACGCGGCACATGCCTTCGACGGCCGAGATATTGGCCGAACATTCGGCAACGGGATCGAGCCCCACGGCATCCGGGAAGGTATCGAAATAGATCGCGTTGCGGTAGCCAAGCTTTTCCAGCGTGTAGAGCAGTTCGAGCGTCTGGATCACATGCACGCTGCCCGCCACCAGCCCATCGTCACGCTTGCCATAGCCGTCATTCAGATGCACGCCCAGTAGGCGGCTGCGGCGGTGGATGAGGGATGCGGCGAAGGCCGGCATTTCGTCGGCATAAAGCACATGGGCGAAATCGAGCGTCACACCCATGTTTCGAGCGTTAACGTCAGAGATCATCAGCAGCGTCGTTCCCACATCGGGAAGCAGGCTGAAGGCGCGCGGTTCATTGGGCTTGTATTCGATCGAGATATCAATTGCCGGATTATGCGCGGCGATGATGCGAAGCGCATCCGCCGTCTCGTCCCACAGGCGCAGGTAATCTGCCTGGAAGGAATAGTCGAAGCCGTCCTGCCCCAGCCATAGCGTCATCAGGTCACCGCCCGCTTCAGAAAGCGCATCGACCCCGCGCAAGGTGAGGTCCAGCGCCTTGGCACGGATCGCCTTGTCCGGATGGGAGAGGGCGCCCTTCTTGAAACCAGGGTCTGAATAGTAGCGCATGGCAAAGCCATTGAGGCTGATCCCCAGGCTGTCCAGCTTGGCGCGGATCTCCTTGGGCGAGGTCCCCTCCAGATGGTCGGGAAAATTGAAGTCGACCGCGGAGAGGCCAGGCACGGTTGCCGCGCGCTCGATCAGGTCCAGCGAGGTGATGCGGTTCAGGCCCGGCCACTGCTTCGCGGCGTCGGCCTTGAAGCCATTGAGCCTCGTTGCGTAGGCGAAGCGGGTCTTCTCTGCGGTCACATCTGGCCTCTTGGCTTGCGGCGGGTCGAACCTTCCGTTACCAATTCGCCAGAAAAATTGGAAGGGAACGCCCCGATCATGCAGGACCGCATCAAACGCTGGACAGAGGCCCTGATGATGATCCCGGGCCTTTCCGGCTTCGAAGGCAATGTGCGCCGCTATATCAAAGCGGAGCTTGCGGCCATGGGGATTTCCTCCCGAACCGACATGCTCGGAAATCTCATCGCCACGATTGAGGGCGATCCCGGCCTTCCCTCCGTCATGCTGATCGCGCATATGGATCAGCTGGGTCTCATCATCCGCAAGATCGAGGCTTCGGGCCTTCTCCGGGCAGAGCGCGTGGGCGGTGTGCCGGAGCGGGCACTGGCCGCACAGGAGGTGCTGCTGTCGCTGGGCAATGGCCGCACAGTTTCCGGCATCATCGCCAACAAGAGCCACCATGCCACGACGCCCGAGGAGAAATACCGCGTGGTGCCCTATCAGGAACTCTATATCGACTGTGGCTTCAGCAACGGGGATGAGGCGGTCAAGGCGGGCATTCAGGTGGGAACGCCCGTCGTCTATGCGCCGAAATTCGTGGAGCTTGCAGGCGGGCGCCTTGCTGGAACCTCGGTTGATGACCGCGCGGCCTGTGCCATCATGCTGGAGCTGGCGCGGGCCACGCAGGGGCTTCGCAAACTGCCCAGCATTCATTTCGTCTTTTCGGTATTGGAGGAGTTCAATCTGCGTGGCGCCCTGACGGCGGCACAGGTGCTCAAACCCGATATCTGCATCCAGCTTGACCTGGCCCTTGCCACCGATACGCCGGACATGGGCCACCGCGGAGACGTGAGGCTCGGTGCGGGACCCGTGATGAGCATGTTCAGCTTCCATGGGCGCGGCACGCTCAATGGCTGCATTCCGCATCCAGCTCTGGTGCAATTGTTCCAGGCCACGGCGGACCGGGAGAACATACCGCTGCAGCGTTCGGCGCATATCGGCGCGCTGACGGAGACCTCCTATGTGCAGCTTGTCGGCAAGGGCGTGGCCTCGATCGATATGGGTTTTCCGGCGCGCTACACGCATTCGGCGCTGGAAGTGTGCGACCTTGCCGATCTCGAAAGCCTCACGCGCCTGCTGATGGGAGCACTCCACGGCATTGATGCCCGCTTCTCGCTCGACCGGGACGATTACGTGGAATGAAGCATTATCTGGGCGTTGATATCGGGACGTTCGAAACGAAGGGAGTGATCGTCACCACTGCGGGAGAGATCGTGGCGCAGGCCTCGCGCGCGCACCGCATGCAGGTGCCTGAACCCGGCTGGGCTGAGCATGATGCGGAGCAGGACTGGTGGGGCGACTTCGTCCACGTCACCCGCAAGATGCTGGCGGAGAGCGGCATTTCGCCCTCATCAATAGCTGGCGTTGGCGCCAGCGGCATCGGCCCCTGCATGCTGCCGGTCGATCGCGATGGCAATCCGCTGATGAACGCCGTTCTCTACGGTGTAGACACGCGGGCCCATCGCGAGATCGAGGAGATGACGCGCGAAATCGGCGCGGAGACGGTTCTCGACCGCTGCGGCAACGCGCTCACCTCGCAGGCGGTCGGCCCCAAGATCCTGTGGCTGAAGCGCAACCGGCCGGAGATTTTCGCGAAGACCCACAAGATCCTGAACTCCAGCTCCTTCCTCGTCCACCGCCTGACGGGGCGTTATACGATCGATCATTATTCGGCCGGCAATTTCAGCCCCTTCTATCTGGCGGATGAGCAAGGCTGGAGCGATGCGCTTGCCCCCGGCATCATCTCGATGGCGCAACTGCCGGAACTTTTGTGGACGACGGATATCGCCGGCCACGTCACGCCCGCGGCCGCCGCCCAGACGGGCCTTGCCGCGGGCACGCCGGTGATCGCCGGCACGATTGATGCAGCAGCGGAGGCGGTGAGCGTCGGCGTGCTCAATTCAGGCGATTTGATGCTGATGTATGGCTCGACCATCTTCATCATTCTCATCACGCCGGAGCGCGTGCGGGACGGCAGGCTGTGGTATGCGCCATGGCTGTTTCCTGGTCAGCATGGGGCGATGGCGGGTCTGTCGACCAGCGGCACGCTCACCCACTGGTTCCGGGACAATTTCGCGAAGGAGCTGCCGCGCGACAGCGCGGTCATCGCGCTTGCCGCCGAAGCGGAAGACTCACCCCCGGGGGCCAAGGGCCTCGTGCTGCTTCCCTATTTTTCAGGCGAGCGCACGCCCATTCATGACACGGCTGCAAAAGGCGTTCTCTTCGGCCTCGACCTCACACATGACCGGGGCGACATGTTCCGCGCCGTGCTGGAAGGGATCGCCCATGGCACGCGCCACGTGTTCGAAACCTACACAGAAGCAGGTGCGGCGGCGGGCCATGTCTATGCGGTGGGCGGCGGCACCCGCAACCGCGTCTGGTCACAGGCCACGTCGGACATTGGCGGCATCACCCAGCTGGTAAGGCAGAAAACCATCGGCGCATCCTACGGCAACGCCTTCCTCGCGGCACTCGCTCTGGGTGATGTGAAATCTGAAGACATCGAAAGCTGGAACCCTGTGGCCTCCGAGGTGACACCCCGTACGGAGTTGAAGCCGATGTATGACCGCCAGCACGCCATTTTCCGCGCCCTCTATCCGGCGACGAAGCCGTTTCTGTGAAGCGGCGTGGTCAGATCACGGGCAGATTTACACCCCATGCGATCCGTCTTTCGGTCAGCATGCGCGGCAAGCAAAGCGGGATGCCAGCCTGCGCTGGCATGACGGTACGAGTTGTGAGCTCATCCCAGATCAACGCGTGCCGTCCTAGTCTTCCTCATCCTCGCGCCTGCGGATGCGGCCGATGACGTTGGCGGCAATGCGGGCGGCGGTGAAGGCGGCGATCTTGCTGCGGTCTCTGGACGGCACGAACTCCACCATGCAGAAGCCGGCGATGCGCGCTTTGGCGGCAACGCCTGCGATCAGGTCCGTCACCTGGGTATAGGTGAGGCCGCCTGGCGTGGCGTAGGCGACGGCGGGCATTTCGGCTGCGTCCAGTGCATCGCAGTCAAAGGAGATCACGCAGTCGCAATCCTCGGGGATGTGGCGCAGCACCTCGTCCGTGCCCTTGTGGTGGATCTCGCGCGAGGTGACGATATGCGCGCCCCATTTCTGCGCATCTCGCACTTCCTGCTCGCGGGCGCTGCCAATGCCGCGTGCACCGGCCTGCACGATGCGCCAGACATGGTCATGCTCGGAGGCCCGCCGCATGGTGGAGGAAAAGCCAAAGGGCTCGCCATAGCGTTCCTCCCGCCAGTCGATATGGGCATCGATCTGCAGGATGACGATTGCAGGCTGCTCGGAAAAGGCCGCGATGAAGGGGATCGGCACCGAGTCATCGCCGCCGAACATGATGGGCACGGCACCGGTGGCGAGAATGCCGCGCGTCGTCTTCTCGATCAGGGCACGATTGTGCTTGCCGTCCTTGGGCCTGGTCTTGAGGTTGCCGAGGTCGCAAATCGATTGTTGGTGCTGGAGCAGCGGGCCGCCCAAATCGAAATCCCAATGGTCCAGCCATTCGGCATCGACCTCGAGAGCCTTGCGGAAGGCGTCAGGCGCGCCGCGGTGAATGGAATTGTCGATTTCCGGATAGGGTGTGCCGTGTGGTGCTCCGAAGATCGCGGCATCGAACCCTACCGGGCTTGCAGCGCGGACAGCACCCTTGAACGGCGGAACGGGAGTTGAAACGGCCATGGCGAAAAGGCTTCCTTCAGGCAGCGCGGGCGGAGGACGTCTCTGCCGAGGGCCAGGCCACGCGCTGGGGCGGCAAGGTGAGGTAGGCGGTGACGCTGCCGTTGGCGCACGCCGCCGTTACGTCTCCAGAATGAAGCAGCGCCACGCGCCTGGCAATGGGAAGGGCGAAGGCCCTGAGGCCATTGACCGCAGGTTGCGGCTCGAAGATCGCCGTCGCGTTCTGCGGGTGAATGGGCTTGAGGGCCTTGCAGCGGCATTCGAGGGAGAGCCCCCCGTCACCCAACCTGAAAATGCCAATCTCGATGAGGCCTCCTGCGGCCGCACTGTTCACCACCCACAGGGCCAGGCTGGTGATCGCCTGGCGCAGGCGCTCCGCGTCGCAGGTGATTTCCACGCCTTCGGCCAGCGTCGCCACGATCACCGTGTCAGCGGCTTCCACCGTCTCGCGGCAGAGGGCCAAGGCGGTTTCCACAAGCTCTCCAGCGTCAACCTGCTGATCGGTCAGGCGGAGCCGGCCCCGCTCGAAACGCACGTAATCGTGAAACTGCGCTGCAAAGCTGCACAGTTCGCCGCTGGCATTCTGCAGGTAGCGGTGGGCATCGGCGGCAGCTTTGGCCTCGGTTGCGGTCTCCAGCAGGCCGGTAAAGCCCTTGATGGTGCTGGCTGAACTCTTGATCTCCGCTGACACGGCTTCGAGCAGGCGCAGGAATCCCTGTGCCGGTGCTGCGGCAGGACCGGGTGCCACCTCGCGCGGCATTTCGTATTCCGCTGGTATGGTACGCAGGTGGTAGAGCCATCCTGAGGCGCCAAGCGCCATGCTGGCCAGCAGAAAGGCGCCGATCAGCAGGGCGCCCAGGGCATCCACGGCCAGATAAACCGCCGCCGTGGCCGCCAAAAGGGCGACAAATGCCGTCCCCGCAGCCAGCCCCGCCACAATGGAAAGTTTTCCGGACAACATCTCCGGCCGCTGCCGCATGGAACTCACAACTCCGGCCACTCACCAATTTCAGGGCAATATGATCTTTTGGCATTTTCAAGCCGTTAACGGTGGGGTAGGGCAATGCCAGCAAAGGCGGTTTCACGTTTCATGAATGTACTTCCACCCGGGCATCCCCCGTTCAAGGTCGGGAAGATCGGCGTGTTGCTGATCAACCTCGGCACGCCCGAGGGCACCTCCTACCGGCCGATGCGGCGTTACCTAAAGGAATTCCTGTCCGACCGGCGGGTGATCGAGGTCAATCCCGTGCTGTGGTGGGTGCTGCTCAATGGCATCATCCTCTCGACCCGCCCCAAGAAGAGCGGCCACGCCTATGAGCAGATCTGGAACAAGGAGCGGAATGAATCGCCGCTCAAGACCATCACCCGCTCGCAGGCGGAAAAGCTGGCCTCGCGGCTTGGCGATCTGCCGCAGGTCATCGTCGACTGGGGCATGCGCTATGGCCTGCCACCCACCGCCGAGCGTATCGAGGCGCTGAAGGCACAAGGCTGCGACCGCATTCTCCTGTTCCCGCTCTATCCGCAATACAGCGCGTCGACCACCGCGACGGCGCTCGACAAGGCTTATGACGCGCTGAAAACCATGCGCTGGCAGCCCGCCATCCGCACGGTGCCGCCCTATTTCGACAATCCCGCCCATATCGAGGCGCTGGCCCAGTCTTTGGAGCAGCATCTTGCGACGCTGGGCTGGGAGCCCGATCTCATCCTCGCCTCCTTCCACGGGTTGCCCAAGGATTACTTCATGGCGGGCGATCCCTATCACTGCCATTGCATGAAAACGGCCAGGCTTCTGGGCGAGCGCCTGAAGCTGCCGCGTGAAAAGCTTCAGGTGGTTTTCCAGTCGCGCTTCGGCAAGGCGGAATGGCTGCAGCCCTATGCCCAGCAGACGGTCGAGGGCCTCCCCGCCAAGGGTGTCAAAAAGCTGCTGATGATTACGCCGGGCTTTGCCTCGGATTGCGTGGAAACGCTGGAGGAAGTGGCAATCGGTCTCAAGGAAACGTTTTCAGAAGCGGGCGGCGAAGACTTCTCCGTCGTGCCCTGCCTGAATGATTCCGAACCCTCCGTCACCATGCTGGAACGCCTGGTGCGCAACGAACTTCAGGGCTGGGCCTAGCCACTTGCAGTTGCGCATATCCCACGCCATCTTGAGGCGGCCGGACGTCCGGCCATTTCGGGGGCAAGTCGATGCTGCAAGGCGTGGGAATTTTTGTCATCATCCTGGTCGCGGTGGTGTTGTTCTACCTGCTGCGGGCCATCTGCATGGTGCCGCAAGGCTATAATTATACGATCGAGCGCTTCGGCAAATATATCGACACGCTGCAGCCGGGCCTCGGCGTCATCATTCCCTTCATCGACCGTGTCGGCGCCAAGCAGAACATGATGGAGCAGGTGCTGGATATTCCCTCGCAGGAAGTCATCACGCGTGACAACGCCATGGTGAAGGTGGATGGCGTCACCTTCTTCCAGATCGTCGATGCAGCGCGTGCCGCCTATGAGGTGAAGGATTTGGAGAATGCCGTCATCAATCTGGTGATGACCAATATCCGCACGGTGATGGGCTCGCTCGATCTCGACAGCCTTCTCTCCCAGCGTGACGAGATCAACCACCGCCTGCTCAATGTGGTGGACCAGGCAACGCAGCCCTGGGGCGTCAAGATGAACCGGATCGAGATCAAGGACATCGCACCGCCGCGCGATCTCGTGGAATCCATGGCCCGCCAGATGAAGGCCGAGCGTGACAAGCGCGCCGCCATCCTCGAAGCCGAAGGCCTGCGCGCCGCGGCCATTCTGCGGGCGGAAGGCGAGAAGCAATCCGTGGTGCTGGAAGCCGAGGGCCGCAAGGAAGCCGCCTTCCGTGATGCCGAGGCGCGCGAGCGCTCAGCCGAAGCCGAGGCCAGGGCCACTGAAGTGGTGTCACGTTCGATCGGCGCGGGCGGCGCGCAGGCGATCAACTACTTCGTCGCCAATAATTACATCAAGGCGTTGGAAAGCCTTGCCTCCGCTCCGAACCAGAAGGTGCTGATGATGCCGGTTGAAGCCTCCTCCTTCATCGGTTCGATTTCAGGCATCGCTGAAATCGCCAAGGAAGCCTTCGGCACTCAGGCAGCCTCCCGATCCGGCGCGCGCGGCAGCGTGCCCAACACCGGCTCTGGCAGCTGAAGGCATGGAGCAGCTCTTTCCCATTCTCGGTCCCTGGGTGTGGTTCGTGGCGGCGGGCATTCTGCTGCTGCTCGAACTCCTCTCGCCCGGGGTGTTCTTCCTCTGGCTCGGCATTGCCGCAGCGCTCACGGGTATTGCCGACAATGTGCAGAACCTGCCGTGGCCGGCGGAGCTCCTGATGTTTGCGGCGCTGTCGGTCGTCTCCGTCATCGCCGGACGGCGCATCTACAAGGGCCCCGCCATGGTGCCGCAGGACAACCCGTTTCTCAACCGCCGCCAGCTCGGTTATGTGGGCCGCAGCTTCACCCTGAAGCAGCCGATCACCGATGGCCGCGGCAAGCTGACGATCGAAGACACCGTGTGGGAAATCGAAGGCCCGGACCTTCCCGCGGGTGCCAAGGTGACGGTCACCGCCGTCAAGGACATGAACCTGGTGGTGGCACCGGTTTAAGATGGGCGATTGAATAAGAATATTTTCTATTGTTATTCCTCTCCCCCATTGGGAGGAGAGGAAAAGTCAGGTGCGGGATGAGGTCGGTTTGGCCGCCAGCCTCAAATCAACCCGATGCGCAGCAGGTCGTGGATGTGGATCAGGCCCACGGGCTGCTCATCCTGATCGATGGCGAAGAGGCTGGTGATCTTGAGCGCGTTCAGCTGTTCGAGTGCTTCGGAGGCCAGTGCGTCTGGGGAGATGGTCTTGGGTGCCTTGGTCATCACGGCACCCGCCGTCTGGTTCAGAAGATCGGGCGACATGTTGCGGCGGAGGTCGCCATCGGTCACGATGCCGATCAGCCTGCCGCCCGCATCGGTGACGCCGAAGCAGCCGTAGCTTTTCCGCGTCATCACGATCAGCACGTCGGCCATGGGGGTTGCCTCGGTCCCGAGCGGCAGCTCGTCCTGGCGGTGCATGATGTCGCGCACATGTTTCAGCTGCGCGCCCAGTTTTCCGCCGGGGTGAAACTTGCGGAAGTCATGCGCGCTGAAGCCCTTGTCCTCGAGCAGCGCCATGGCCAGCGCATCGCCCAGCGCCAATTGCAGGAGGGTTGACGTAGTGGGCGCCAGGCCGTTGGGGCAGGCCTCCTTGGCGCGCGGCAGTGGCAGCACGATGTCGGCCTCGCTGCCAAGCGTCGAGTCCGGCACCGAAGTGATGGCGATCAGCGGCACGGCAAAGCGCCGCGAATAGGTGAGAATGTCCCGAAGCTCCGGCGATTCGCCCGAATTCGAGATCATGATGATCACGTCATCCGGCGTGATCATGCCTAAGTCGCCGTGGCTTGCCTCCGCCGGGTGGACGAAGCTTGCGGGCGTTCCGGTGGAGGCCAGCGTTGCGGCAATCTTCCGCGCAATGTGGCCGCTCTTGCCCATGCCGGTCAGCACCACGCGGCCCTTGGCCCGGCGGATCGCCTCAACCGATTGGGCCAGGCCATCACCCAGCGGGCCATCGAGTGCGGCAATCAGCTGCTGCATGCCGTCGGTCTCGATCACCAGGGCACGGCGGGCGGAGGCGCGCCATTGGGCGCCAAGCGGAACGGGATGGAGGAGGGTACGGTTCGGCATGCCGCCTTCTAGCGCCTTTGGGCCCGCTGCGCAAAAGTGAAGAATCTAAAGCCCGCCCTTGCCCTCCAGGATCTTCTTCAGGGCCTCCCGGAAGCCTGGGCCTACATCCTCCCGGTCCAGCGCGAAGGCCACATTGGCGGCGAGGAAGCCCACCTTGTCGCCGCAGTCATAGGTCGTGCCGCGATATTTGAGGCCGTGGAAGGGCTGGCGGGCCATCAGACGGATCATGGCGTCGGTGATCTGGATTTCGCCACCCGCGCCCGGTTCCTGGGCTTCGATCTCGGGGAAAATCTCCGGCTGGAGAATATAGCGGCCGGAAATGATCAGGTTTGAGGGCGCATCCTCGCGGCGCTTGGGCTTTTCCACCATGCCGGTCACGGTGAAGGCATTGCCCTGCCAGTCCTTGGCGCCCACCACGCCATAGCGGCTGACCTGGTCCCACGGAACCTCTTCGACCGCGATGACGTTTCCGCCCCCGTGACTTTCATAGACATCCATCATCTGCTTCAGGCAGCCGGGGCTCGCATGCATCGCCATGTCGGGGAGGAGGAGCGCGAAGGGCTCGTCCTTGACGATCTGGCGGGCGCACCACACGGCGTGGCCCAGGCCCAGCGGCTCCTGCTGGCGGGTGAAGCTCGCCTGGCCGGCTTGCGGCCGGTCCTTGGTCAGCGCATTCAATTCGGACGTCTTGCCGCGGGCGGACAACGTCGCCTCAAGCTCGAAGGCCTTGTCGAAATGATCCTCGATCACCGCCTTGTTGCGGCCCGTCACGAAGATGAAATGCTCGATTCCCGCTTCCCGCGCCTCATCCACCGCGAGCTGGATCACCGGCCGGTCGACGACGGTGAGCATCTCCTTGGGCATTGCCTTGGTGGCGGGCAGAAAGCGCGTGCCGAGCCCCGCGACGGGGAACACGGCAGTTTTGATCGGACGGACCATGAAAACCTCTTTTGACCTCGAATGACTGCCCGCAGTAAGTCAGCTTTCGATTGGGCAGTTCCAAAAACTTCGCTACACTCTACCAAGGGGAGATATCAATGACCATTCTTGTAACGGGCGGCGCTGGTTATATCGGCAGCCACATGGTGCTGGCGCTGACGGAGCTTGGCGAACAGGTTGTGGTTCTCGACAATCTCTCCACCGGCGCATGGTGGTCCGTGATGCCGGAAGCGAAGCTGATCGAAGGCGACATCGGGGATGAAGCGCTGCTTGACCGGGTGATGCGCGAGCACCAATTCGATGCGGTTGTCCATTTCGCGGGTTCCATCGTGGTGCCGGATTCGGTGCACGATCCGCTCGGATATTATCTCAACAACACGGTCAAATCGCGCATGCTCATGGCTTGCGCGGTGAAGGCCAAAATCCCGCGCTTCATCTTCTCCTCCACCGCCGCGGTTTACGGCAATCCGCTGGCGCAGCCCATTTTCGAGGATGCAGCACCAGCCCCCATCTCGCCCTATGGCGCCTCGAAGCTGATGACGGAATGGATGCTGCGGGACTCCCATGCCGCTTATGGAATGCAATATGTGGCGTTGCGCTATTTCAACGTGGCGGGTGCTGATCCCAAGGGCCGGATCGGCCAATCCACCCCGCGCGCCACGCATCTGATCAAGGTCGCCTGCCAGACGGCCCTTGGCCAGCGCGAGCAGATCGAAGTGTTTGGCACGGATTACCTCACACCTGACGGCACATGCCTCCGGGATTACATTCACGTGAGCGATTTGATCGCCGCCCATGTCGATGCGCTGTCGCATTTGCGGCGCGGCGGGGAGAGTGGAATTTTCAACTGCGGCTATGGCAAGGGCTATTCCGTGCTTGAGGTTCTGAAGGCTGTCGAACGGGTGAATGGCGCGGCCCTCCCCGTCAAGGTGGGGCCCAGGCGCGAGGGCGATCCGGCGGCGATCGTTGCGGGTGCAAGCCGCGTGCGGGAAATCCTGGGCTGGAAGCCCCAGTATGAGAACCTTGATTTTATCGTGGAAACCGCTCTCAACTGGGAGAGGAAGCTGGCAAAACGCAATGCTTCGGCCTGATTGAGGCCGCATTTGGCGGCTGAGAGTCTTGGGCGTAGAGTTGGGCCCGCCCACACCTTGCGTCCGAATCGAGGGGTTGCCATGGATCGCAGACTATTCGCCTCGCTGCTCGTGCTGGCGCCGTTTCTGGCGCAGCCGGTGCTTGCTGATGACGCCAAGTTTGTAAGCTTCATCGAGAACACGCTGTGGCCCCGCATGAAGGCCCAGGGTGTCTCGCGCAAGCTGTTCGATGCGGCCTTCGCTGGCATCACCGAGCCCGATCCCGTGGTGCTGCGGCTTGCGGAAAACCAGCCCGAATTCACCTCCACCACCTCTGACTATCTCGCCAAGGCCGTAACCCCCGCCCGCATCTCCACGGGCAAACAGAAGAATGAGGATGAGGACAAGCTCCTCGCGGCAATCGAAGCCAAATACGGCGTCGATCATTACATTCTCCTCGGCATCTGGGGCATGGAGTCCAATTTCGGCAAGGACAAGGGCAAGATGAGCGTGTTCCGCTCGCTGGCGACACTTGCTTACTCGGGAAGCCGCAAGGAGTATGGCAATGCGCAGCTTCTCGCGGCCTTCAAGATCCTGAAGAGCGGCATCGTTAAGCCGGAAAATTTCACCGGCTCCTGGGCAGCCGCCATGGGGCACACGCAGTTCATTCCGTCGTCCTATGTCTCCTATGCGGTGGACTGGACGGGCGATGGCAAGAGAGACATCTGGAATTCGAAGGAGGATGCGCTCGCCTCCACCGCGAATTATCTGGCCAAGGCCGGCTGGAAGGCGGACCGGCCCTGGGGCTGGGAGGTGATCCTGCCCCAAGGCTTCAACATGGCCCTCATCGGCCGCAGCAAGTGGCGCACCGTGGCGGAGTGGCAGAAGCTCGGGATCAAGCGTGCCGATGGCGCCAAGTTCGGCTCTCTCAACGCCGATGCCTTCGTGATGGTGCCGCAAGGTGTGGCAGGCCCCCGCTTCCTGGTGACGCGGAATTTCCTCGCCATCATGGATTATAACCTGTCGCATTCCTATGCGCTGGCGGTGGGCCATCTGGCAGACCGCATCCGCGGCAAGGGCGCCTTCCAGGCCAGCTGGCCGGAGGTCAATTATGATTTGAGCTTCAAGCAGCGCGTCGAGCTGCAGAGGCGGCTCAACGCGCTGGGCTTCGAAACAGGGGGAAGCGATGGACGCTTCGGCGCCCGGACCTATGAGGCGATCATCGCTTACCAGAAGAAGGCGGGGCTGCCGCTCAACGGCACGCCGTCTGCTGCACTCCTGCAGCATATGCAGAAGAACAGCTGATGCGGATCGGAGCGTTGATCGCTTTTGCCTTGCTGCTGGGCCTCGCACCCGCCCAGGCGCAGGGCGTTGATGCGCCTGCAGCAGGTGCGCCCGCCGCAAGCACCGATCCCGATGCTCCGTTGACGGAGGAAAAACACGTCAACCAGGTGCTGGTGATCGGCGATGCCATGGGTGGCGGCTTGGGCGCCGGGCTCACCCGCGTGGCGGAGCCGGGCGGCGATTATGACGTGTCGCTGCGCTTCAACGAGGAATCGGGCCTCGCGCGGCCTGAGGTTTATGACTGGGCGGCGACGGTGCCGAAGATCCTCGAAAGCGGTCAGTATGATGATATCGTCGTCATGCTCGGCGCCAATGACCGGCAGACCATCCGTGATGGCGAGCAGCGCCTGGAGTTCGGCACAGAGGCCTGGAGCGCTGCCTACAAAAAGCAGATCGACCTTCTGCTGGACCAGCTTGCGGCATCGGGCGCCAGGATCGTCTGGACCTCCCCGCCGCCGATGAAAGACCCGGATTATGATGCTGCAATGAAGACGATCGCTGCCCTCCAGCGTGAACGCGTCGAGGCGCGCGGCATGAGCTTTCTCGATCTTCGCCCGGCGCTCTCCAATCCGGATGGCAGCTACACTGACGTGATGAAGGACGATACGGGCAACGTCACCAAGCTGCGCGGGCGCGATGGCATCTCCTTCTTCAAGGCGGGCAACAATCTGATGGGCCAGCTGGTGCTGGCCGCCATCCAGACCGAGCCCGCAGCACCCGCAGCTGCAAAGTCAGCGGTCGAAAGCAACAGTGCCGGGAAAACCGACGCGGAACAGACCCAGCGGCAAGTGCCGCTCTTCGGCCAGGCGCTGATGGATCAGGAGCCTTACACGGTTCAGCCCGAAGGTGTGACGGCCAATGCCATGCTCATCGCCTCAGGCGGGCTTGACCCTGCTGCCGCCTTGAAGACCCTGCGTGATCTGGCGCGCGACGGCAGCGGTGCTGCCGGCCTGTTCAAGCGCGGCCAGCCGGGACCTGCGCCCGCGGGCCGCGCCGATGATTTCGCGGCCCCCGCACCCCAGTAAGCAGACGCGTCTCAGCGCGGGAGAATGCTCTCGCCCATCAGATATTCATCAACCGCGTGGGCCGCCTGGCGCCCTTCACGGATTGCCCAGACGACGAGGGACTGGCCACGGCGCATGTCGCCCGCCGAGAAGATCTTCGGCAGTGACGATTTGTAGTTCCGCACATTGGCCTCGACATTGCCGCGGCCATCGAGCTTCACATTCAGAGACTTCAGCATGCCGTCATGAATGGGGTGGACGAAGCCCATGGCGAGCAGCACGAGATCGGCCTTGAGGTCGAATTCCGAGCCCGGAATTTCCTTCATCGCGGCATCGACCTTCACGCAATGCAGTGTCTTTACCTCGCCATTTTCCCCCGAGAAGGATTTGGTGAGCACCGAGAAATCACGCTCGGCTCCTTCCATGTGGGAGGATGACGTGCGCAGCTTCAACGGCCAGTTGGGCCAGGTCAGAAGCTTGTTTTCCTTCTCAGGCGGCATCGGCATCACTTCCAGCTGCGTGACGGAAACGGCACCTTGGCGCACGGATGTGCCGATGCAGTCTGAACCCGTATCACCGCCGCCGATGACGACCACATGCTTGCCATTGGCGAGGATAGGCCGGTTGTCCTGCGGCGGCTCCTTGCCGTTGCGGCGGTTCTGCTGCGGCAGAAATTCCATGGCGAAGTGAATGCCCGCCAGTTCGCGCCCCGCAATGGGGAGGTCGCGCGGCTTCTCGGATCCACCCGAAAGGATCACCGCATCGAAGCTGTCTACCAGCTGCTGGGCATCCTGGGTGACGCCGATGTGAGCGCCATAGTGGAAGGTCACGCCTTCCGCCTCCATCTGGGTGATGCGGCGGTCGATCAGGTGCTTTTCCATCTTGAAGTCAGGAATTCCGTAGCGGAGCAATCCGCCCGCGCGGGAGTTCTTCTCGAACACATGCACGCTGTGGCCGGCGCGCGCCAACTGCTGGGCGGCGGCAAGGCCCGCGGGGCCCGCACCGATCACCGCCACCTTCTTGCCCGTCTTCTCACGATAGGATTCGGGCTTCACCCAGCCCTGTTCCCATGCCTTGTCGACGATCGCGCATTCAATCGTCTTGATGGTGACGGGCGTATCTTCGATGTTCAGCGTGCAGGAGGCTTCGCACGGCGCGGGGCACACACGGCCGGTGAATTCAGGGAAGTTGTTGGTGGAATGGAGATTGCGCGCAGCTTCCTCCCAGTCACCTAAGTAGACCAGGTCATTCCAGTCCGGGATCTGGTTGTTGACGGGGCAGCCATTGTGGCAAAACGGAATGCCGCAATTCATGCAGCGCGCGGCTTGCGATTTGACCGCCTCTTCGGACAGCGGGATCACGAATTCATTGTAGTGCCGCACGCGGTCGGCGGCCGGCGTATATTTCCGGTCCTGCCGCTCGATCTCGAGGAAGCCTGTCACTTTTCCCATCTTATGCGCTCCTCTTCACGCCGATCGTCATGCCGTCACTGTGCTTTTGCGCTTCCTCAAGTTCCTTCAAAGCGCGGGCATATTCGACCGGCATCACCTTCACGAACTTCGGCAGGAAGCCCGGCCAGTCTTCGAGAATGGCTTTGGCACGCGTCGAGCCTGTGTATTTGTAATGCCGCGTCAGCAGCTCCCACACGCGCTCGGCATCGTGCCTGTCCATCTCCGAGGTGAGGTCCACCAGGCCGTGGCCTTGCAGATCACCCGTTGCGTGGTGCAGCTTCTCGATGGTGGCTTCCTCCGCCGGTAGGGGCTGCAGGTCCACCATGGCGAGGTTGCAGCGCTTGGCGAAGTCGCCCGCCTCATCCAGCACGTAAGCAACACCGCCGGACATGCCGGCTGCGAAGTTCCGGCCCGTGTCGCCGATCACCAGCACCAACCCGCCCGTCATATATTCGCAGCCATGGTCACCCACACCTTCGACGACGGCGACAGCACCGGAATTGCGAACCGCAAACCGCTCGCCTGCAACGCCGCGAAGGTAGCATTCGCCGGTGATCGCGCCATAAAGCACCGTGTTTCCGGCGATGATGGATTTTTCCGGCACGAAGCCGATCTTCTCATGCGGCCTGACGATGAGCTTCGCCCCGGAGAGGCCTTTGCCCACATAGTCATTGGCCTCGCCCGTCAGCTCCAACGTCACACCCTTGGCCCCCCAGGCGCCGAAGCTCTGGCCGGCAATGCCGGTGAACTTGACAGTGATGGTGTCCTCAGGCAGCCCCGCGTGGCCATAACGCCGCGCAACCTCGCCCGAGAGCATGGCGCCCGCGGTGCGGTCATAGTTGTGAAGCGCTGACTCGATCACCACCGGCGTGCCGTTTTCGAGCGCCGGCATGGCCTCGGCGATCAGCCTGCGGTCGAGGATCTTGTCAATGCCATGGTCCTGCACGCTCACCTGGCGGGTGGCGACGGGGCCCAGCACATCGGGCTTGGCGAAGATGCGCGAGAAGTCGAGGCCGCGCGCCTTCCAATGCGCAATGGCCTGCGTCTGGTCGAGCCAGGAGGTCTCGCCCGTCAATTCGGCAAAACTCCGCATGCCCATGGTCGCCATCAGCTCACGCACCTCTTCGGCAACGAAGAAGAAATAGTTGATCACGTGCTCCGGCTGACCCTTGAAGCGCTTCCTCAGCTCAGGGTCCTGCGTCGCCACACCCACGGGGCAGGTGTTCAAGTGGCACTTCCGCATCATGATGCAGCCAGCGGCAATCAGCGGGGCCGTGGCAAAGCCGATCTCGTCCGCGCCCAGAAGTGCGGCGATCACCACGTCACGGCCGGTGCGGATGCCGCCATCAGCCTGCACCGCAATGCGGCCGCGCAGATCATTGGCAACGAGGGTCTGCTGGGTTTCGGCGAGGCCGATTTCCCAGGGCAGGCCCGCATGCTTGATGGAGGTCAAGGGAGAGGCACCGGTGCCCCCTTCATAGCCCGAAATCGTCACATGATCGGCATGCGCCTTGGAAACACCGGCGGCCACCGTGCCCACGCCCACTTCGGAGACGAGCTTCACGGAGACCTGCGCCCGCGGGTTCACATTCTTCAGGTCGAAGATCAGCTGCGCCAAATCTTCGATCGAATAGATGTCATGGTGCGGCGGCGGGGAGATGAGGCCCACGCCCGGCGTCGAGTGGCGCACCTTGGCGATGGTGGCGTCCACCTTGTGGCCGGGCAGCTGCCCGCCTTCGCCGGGCTTTGCACCCTGCGCCATCTTGATCTGCATCATGTCCGAGTTGACGAGATATTCCGCCGTCACGCCGAACCGGCCTGAGGCCACCTGCTTGATGGCGGAGCGCATGCTGTCGCCATTGGCCATCACCTTGTAGCGGTCTGCCTCTTCGCCGCCTTCACCGGTGTTGGACTTGCCGCCGATGCGGTTCATGGCGATGGCCAGCGTCGTATGCGCCTCACGGCTGATTGAGCCGAAGGACATGGCCCCGGTCGAGAAGCGCTTGACGATGGCGGAAGCAGGCTCCACTTCGCTGATGTCAATGGGCTTCCTCCCCATCTCCTCGGCACTGCGGATGCGGAACAGCCCGCGCATGGTCTTCAGCCGTTCGGACTGCTCATTCACCAACCCGGCGAAGGCCTTGTACTTTTCTTGCGAATTGCCGCGCACGGCATGCTGCAAGCTGGAAATGGTTTCGGCATTCCACACATGCGCTTCACCGCGAATGCGCTGGGCATATTCGCCGCCCACATCAAGCGCCGCGCGGAACACAGGGTTCTCGCCAAAGGCATCTTCATGGCGGCGGAAGGCCTCTTCGGCGATTTCGAGCAGGCCCACGCCTTCGATCTGGGTGGCGGTGCCCGTGAAATACTTCTCGACGAAGCGGGAGGAGAGGCCCACCGCATCGAAGATCTGCGCGCCGCAATAGGATTGGTAGGTCGAGATGCCCATCTTGGACATGACCTTGAGGATACCCTTGTCGATGGCCTTGATGTAGCGCTTGATCGCTTCATAGGCCGTGATCTTCTCTTCGAGCGTGGGGAGCATGTCCTCCAGCGTCTCGAAGGCGAGATAGGGGTTGATGGCTTCTGCGCCATAGCCCGCAAGCGCGCAGAACTGGTGCACCTCGCGCGCTTCGCCCGTCTCCACCACCAGCCCCACGGAGGTGCGAAGCCCCCTGCGGATCAGATGATGGTGCGTGGCGGATGTGGCGAGCAATGCGGGAATCGGCACGCGCTCGGCCGAAACCGCACGGTCCGACAGGATGATGATATTGTAGCCATCCTTCACCGCGCGCTCAGCCAGCGCACAAACGCTGTCGAGCGCTGCCTCCATATATTCGTGGCCGTTCGCCACATCATAGGTGATGTCGATGGTGGCGGTGCGGAACGGGTTGTCGGCCACCGCACCAATGGTGCGGATGCGCTCCAGATCCTCATTGGTGAGGATGGGCTGCGCCACTTCCAGCCGCATATGGCTGGACGTGCCCTTGAGATCGAGCAGGTTCGGCCTGGGCCCGATGAAGGAGACGAGCGACATCACCAGCTCTTCGCGGATCGGGTCGATCGGCGGGTTCGTCACCTGCGCGAAGTTTTGCTTGAAGTAAGTATCGAGCAGCTTGGCCCGGTCCGACAGCGCGGAAATGGGCGCATCATTGCCCATGGAGCCCATGGCCTCCTGGCCGGTCTGGGCCATGGGCGCCATCAGCACCTTCAGGTCTTCCTGGGTGTAGCCAAAGCTCTGCTGCCGGTCGAGCAGCGGCACGGTGGATTTGGCGCGCTTGGTCTTGGAGGCGGGCAGGTCCTTCAGCACGATCTGGGTGCGCTGCAGCCATTCCTTGTAAGGATGCGCGGTCGAGAGCTGCTTCTTCAGCTCTTCATCGGCGATGATGCGCTTCTGCTCGAGGTCGATCAGCAGCATCTTGCCCGGCTGCAGCCGCCACTTGTGGGTGATGTGCTCTTCGGCGAAGAGCAGGCAGCCCATTTCGGAGGCGAGCAGAATGTGCCCGTCATCGCTGGTCATGTAGCGAGAGGGGCGCAAGCCGTTCCGGTCCAGCGTGGCGCCGATCAAGCGGCCATCGGTAAACACCATGGCGGCGGGGCCGTCCCACGGCTCCATGAGCGCTGCGTGATATTCATAGAAGGCGCGGCGGTCTTCATCCATCAGCGGGTTGCCGGCCCAGGCCTCGGGGATCAGCATCGTCATCGCATGGGGCAGCGAGTAGCCGCCCATGGTGAGGAATTCGAGTGCGTTGTCAAAGCAGGCCGTGTCCGACTGGCCCTCATAGGAGATGGGCCAGAGCTTGGAGAGGTCTTCCCCCAGAATGTCGGAGCGCATGTTGGCCTGGCGCGCGGCCATCCAGTTATAGTTGCCGCGCACCGTGTTGATTTCGCCATTGTGGCAGACGAAGCGATAGGGGTGCGCCAGCGGCCAGCTGGGGAATGTGTTGGTTGAAAAGCGCTGGTGCACCATGGCAAAGGCGCTCTCGAGGCGCTGGTCTTCGAGGTCACGATAGTAGGCCCCCAGATCCTTGCCGAGGACCAGGCCCTTGTAGACGATGGTGCGGGCGGAAACGGAGACCGGGTAATAGGTCTTGGCGCGCGCGCCCAGCACTTCCAGCACGCGGTTCGACACCACCTTGCGGCACACGAAGAGCTTCCGCTCAAAATGCGCCTCATCGCGGATCGTGGGGCCGCGCCCGATGAACACCTGGCGGTGCGCGGGCTCGGTGCCCTTCACCGAATATCCGAGGACGGAGGAATCGACCGGCACGTCGCGCCAGCCCAGAACCTTCAGGCCTTCCTCACGCGCAGTCTCCCACCAGATGCGCTCAATGTCCTGGCGGAACACGGGTTCGCGCGGCATGAACAATTGGCCCACGCCATAATGCCCGGTGCCCGGCAGGTCGAAGCCCAGGCGCTTGGCCTCTTCGGCGAAGAAGCCATGCGGGATCTGCATCAGAAGGCCCGCGCCATCGCCCGCCTTGGGGTCGGCCCCCACAGCACCGCGATGCTCCAGGTTCTTGAGGATCGACAAGCCATCGGCCACCATGCGGTGGCTTTTGACATTGTGAATATTGGCGATGAGGCCGATGCCGCAGGCATCATGCTCATTGCGCGGGTCATAAAGACCGTGCGCCTCAGGAAGTCCCTCTGGCCGGTATTGAATGGTCATGGCCAACTCCTCGCCTCATCCTCGATCTGTCTTACGCCAGCGGACCCCTCATGGACCCGATGGTTGGTCATCTTGTTGCGCAGGTGTCGATCTCTCTGGGGGTGGGGCCTTCGGGTGGCCACCGGACCCGTCCGGGCGATCAAACTCCTGGGCATTCCTAGCCCTGAGCCCTCGCCCTTATTTGTATTTGCGGAGCGTAGCGCGGGGCAAACGAATGGCATCGCCGGCCGGTTTGACCGTCGTATTCAGGGTCTTTGTGGTCGTATTCCGGGTCATCCGGGTCCACTTGCCTTGAAAATTGCCATGAAAGGACAGTGTCACTGTCCTATCTTCTTATGGCAGATTGAGGGGCGCCGCGCAAGGAAGGAATCGTGGCGTCAAGAAATCAGCAATAAAATTTCGCATCGACTTTTCCCGGAAATGGGATAATCTCCCATATATGGAACAAACCTTGCCTTCCGATGACAGCATCGAATGGCGCATCGCGCAACGCATCCGTTCGTTGCGGGGCGAGCGGCAGTGGCCGCTGGAGGAGCTCGCCACCCGCAGCCGGGTGAGCCGCGCCAGCCTGTCGCGCATCGAGAATGGGGAGGTGAGCCCCACGGCCGCTGTCCTCGCCCGCATCTGCAGTGCCTTCGGCCTCACCCTCTCCCGCCTCATGGTGCAGGTGGAGGAGGGCTTTCCAGCCCTCCTGCCGGCGGAGCAGCAGCTGCTCTGGACCGATCCTGAAACGGGCTATGAGCGCCGCGCCGTCTCACCGCCCGCACCGGGCCTCAGCGGCGAGGTGATCGCCTGCGAGCTGAAGTCCGGAACCCGCATCGCCTATGACCGTCCGCCACGGACCGGGCTCGAGCATCATCTGGTGATGCGCGAAGGCGCCCTGACACTCACCGCCGATGGCGTCCGCCATGTGCTGAAGCCGGGGGACTGCCTGCGCTACCGCGTGCATGGTGAAAGCCTGTTCGAAACGCCGCCTGAAAGCGGGGCCAGTTATTATCTGTTCATGGTGTGACAATGGACATCCGCCGCGGCGATCTTTCGGACTCCCGCATCATTGCGCTGCTGCGCTTTCACTTCGAAAAGTGCCATGAGGTGACGCCGCCCGGCAGCGCCCATGTTTTCGACATCTCCCGGCTCGCCGCGGCGGATGTGGATTTCTGGGTTGCCTGGCAGGGGGAGGAGCTTTTGGGCGTCGGCGCCATGAAGCCACTCGATCCCACCCATGGCGAAGTGAAGTCGATGCACACGGCGGAAACCGCCCGCCGCCGCGGCGTTGGCGGCGCTATCCTCCGCCACATCATCGAAACGGCAAGAGACAAAGGCCTCACGCGCCTCAGCCTCGAGACGGGCTCGTTTGCCTATTTCGCGCCGGCCGTGGCGCTCTACAAATCCCACGGCTTCACCGAATGCCCGCCGTTTGGCGGCTATACGCCGGACCCCAACAGCCTGTTCCTCACCCGCGTCATCTAGATCAGCCCCGAAAACTCCATCTTGTGCTAGGATGTTCAGGCTGCAACGCGGAGGTGCAGGCCATGCCGGAACCCATCATCCACGCCTTTTTCGATGAGCCCACCAACACGGTCAGCTATCTCATTGGCGACCCCGAAACGCGCGACGCCGCGGTGGTGGACCCTGTCCTCGACTATGACCATAAATCGGGAAAAGCGAATGTCCGCTCTGCCGATGCCATTCTCGCCAAGGCTGGCCAAGAGGGGCTTACCGTCAAGCTCATTCTCGAAACCCATGTCCATGCCGATCACCTCTCGGGCGCGCCCTATATCAAGCTCAAGACCGGTGCCAAGGTGGCGATCGGCGAGCGCATCAAGGAGGTGCAGAAGATCTTCCGCCCCGTCTTCAACGCCGTCGATGTGTCGGGCGAAGGCGCGGAGTTCGACGTGCTCTTCAAGGATGGGGACCGTTTCACCATCGGCCATCTCCAGGGCCAGGTCATCGCCACGCCGGGCCACACGCCGGCTTGCGTCTCCTACAAGATCGAGGACGCTGTCTTCGTGGGCGACACGCTGTTCATGCCGGATTACGGCACGGCGCGCGCCGATTTTCCCGGGGGCGACGCGCGCGTTCTCTACCACTCCATCCAGCGCCTCATGGCGCTGCCGCCCGAAACCCGCCTCTTCATGTGCCATGACTATCTCCCCAAGGATGGCCGCAAGACTTTCGCCTGGGAAACCACCGTCGCGGACGAGAAGGCCCGCAACATCCACGTCCATGACGGTGTCTCCGAAGACGACTTCGTAAAAATGCGCACCACGCGGGATCAAACCCTCTCCGCCCCCACGCTGCTTCTGCCGTCAATCCAGGTGAACATGCGCGCCGGCCATTTGCCCCCCGCCGACGCCAACGGCATCACCTATCTGCGCGTGCCCATCACCCTCACATCCTGAGACCGCTGCCGACTTCGATACCCAGTTGTGGAGGATGCCCTTTCCTACCCGATGGAGCGCGCGCTGTCAAGGACTTAATTCTTACTCTAGGACGATGAGTCCCAACCCCCGTTCCGTCACCCCGGCGAAGGCCGGGGTCCCGCTCCGGCTGGCGGACGCTTCGCGGGGAAGGACCAGGGGGGGAGGGCGTGCATACAGGCCATGCGCCTGAAAATTGCTTCGCGGGCTCGCGTTTCGTTCTAGTGTATCGTCAGATTCGCGCAGCTTTCCTGGACCCGATGGCCCTGTCCCAAAATTTCCGCGGCATTGCCGCCATTCTCGTGGCCACGGGCAGTTTCGTTGCCAATGACACCTGCATGAAGCTGGCGCTGGAGGATGCGCCGCCGTTCCAGGTGCTGCTGATGCGCGGCATTGCGGCCATTCTCTGGTGCCTGCCGGTGATCTATGGGCTGGGCCTCATCCGGGAACTGCCGAAGGCCTTTAACCCCTGGGTGCTGCTGCGCTCCTTGAGCGAGCTTGTGGCCATTCTCTGCTTCATCACGGCCTTGGCCCGCATGCCGATTGCAGATGTAACGGCGCTCGGGCAGATCTCCCCCTTCGTCGTGCTGCTCGGCATGTGGCTGTTCTTCGGGGAAAAGGTCGGGGGCCTCAGGCTGGCGCTGGTCGGCGTCGGCATCACCGGCGCCCTCATGGTGGCGCAGCCGGGCGGCGTTGCCTCCTCGCCCTTCGCCATCTTCGGCTTCCTGACCGCGGTGGGGGCGGCCTTCCGGGATATTCTCTCGCGCAAGGTGCCCGCCCGCACGCCGGCCTTGGCCGTCACCTTCTCCACGCTGCTCATCGTCATGCTGGGGGCGCTTGCCATGTCGCTCCTCTTCGAAGCGCAGGTTGAGCCCACCTGGCGCCATGCGGGCTTGATGTTCATCGCAGGCTTCTTCCTGATGTGCGGCCACTCCTTCGTGTTCATGGCCTACCGCATGTCGCCCGCGCGGGTGGTGGCGCCCTTCAACTATGCCTTCATGATCTGGGCCGTGCTCTCGGGCCTCATCGTCTTCAACCAGGTGCCGAACGGGCTGGCGATTGCCGGCATGGCCCTCATCATGGCGGCGGGGCTTGCCGTCGTCATTCTTGAAGGCCGCACGCGCCAGGGCGCCGTGGCACCCGTGGAGCTCTGACGCATGGCGCGCCTCATCGATGCCACCTCCGGCCTGTTCGAACGCATCCCCTATGCGGTGATCGGCCTTCTGGGCCGGCTCTCCCTTGCCTGGCTGTTCTGGTCAGACGGGCGCGCCCGCATGGACGGAAGCTGGAACGTGCTTCAGCCGCGCTATGAGACCATGGCGATGTTCCGCGGCGGCTATGACATCCGCTATGTTCCCTATGAGTTTGCAGCGATTGCCGTGCAGGTGGCGGAGCTGGCGCTGCCGGTTCTTCTCGCTCTCGGGATCGCCAGCCGCTTTGCCGCCCTCGGGCTCCTCGTGCTCGTCATCGTGTTCGAGATTTTTGTCCATCCCGGGCCCTATGCCATTCACGGCGTGTGGGCCGCGCTGCTGCTGGTGATCATCAAGTTCGGCCCCGGCAGCCTTTCGCTCGATGAGGTGCTGGGCCGCCGGTGAACCATGAGATGACGCGCGACATTCTCATCATCCTCCATTCCGAGGTCTCGACGCCCGGGCGCATCGGCCACATGCTGCAGGCCATGGGCTTCACCCTCGACATCCGGCGCCCGTGCCTCGGCGAGGTACTGCCGGAGACGATGGAACATCACGCCGGTGCCGTGATTTTCGGCGGCCCGATGAGCGCCAATGATTCCGACGATTGGATTGCCCGCGAGATTGACTGGATCGGCGTGCCGCTCAAAGAGAAGAAGCCCTTCCTCGGCGTCTGCCTCGGGGCGCAGATGCTGTCCAAGCACCTCGGCGGAACGGTGGGACCGCATGCCGATGGCCTGGTCGAGATCGGCTATTATTCGCTGACGCCAACGGAGCAGGGCCGCGCGCACGGCCCCTGGCCAGCCCAGGTCTATCACTGGCACCGCGAAGGCCTCACCCTCCCCACAGGTGCCGTGCGGCTGGCGGTGGGGCAGACCTTCGAGAACCAGGCCTTCCGCTACAATGGTGCAGCCTATGGCATCCAGTTCCACCCGGAGGTGACGCGCCTCACCATGCACCGCTGGGGCGTTCTGGGTGCGCATCGCTTCGTTCTGCCCAACGCGCAGGATTCCCGCGCCCATCTCGAAGGCCAGCTTCTGCATGATGCGGCCGTGAAGGACTGGCTATCGCAATTTCTGTCGCACTGGCTCAACTCTTCCAGTTAAGGGCCGCTTCTGTGCCGGGCTGGCACGCGCATCTCGCGCCGTTAAGTCTTTCTTCGTGAGCTGCAAACCTTTTGGAAACTCTGCCGCTGCATGATGGGCCATGGCCAGCGGCCCCGGCGAGGGACCACGCCACGGCGATCCGGGATCATGTACTGCGTACCCGGTCACCTTTTTCGCGGGGGGCTCCCAAGTCGGGGCTCCCCGCAATTGGTTTTGCAGGCCCCATTGCGAAACCAGAGCCTCCGCATGACATTGTGCCTGTCATGATGTCTCCTCCTAGCTTTCAAAGCTGGCTCCGGCCTGAAGCCTCAGGCCTCTATTGCGTGCCCGGCGATTTCCACATCGATCCGCATGGCGCGGTGCCCCGCGCCATCATCACCCATGGCCATTCGGACCATGCGCGGCCGGGCCATGGCGCGGTTTTGGCCACGGCCGATACGCTGGCCATCATGCGCCTGAGGCTGGGGGAGGGCGGCCTCAACCAGACGCAGGCACTGGCCTATGGTGAGGCACTGGCCGTGAAGGATGTAAGCGTGCGTCTGGTGCCTGCGGGGCATATTCTGGGCTCGGCCCAGGTCGTCATCGACTATCAGGGCCAGCGCGCCGTGATCTCGGGCGATTACAAGCGCCACGCGGACCCCACATGCGATCCCTTCGAACTCATTCCTTGCGATCTCTTCGTGACCGAGGCCACCTTCGGCCTTCCGGTTTACCGCCATGAGCCGGATATGGGAGAAGTGGCGAAGCTTCTCGCCTCGCTCAGGGATTTTCCGGAGCGCACCCATCAGGTGGGCGTCTACGGGCTGGGCAAATGCCAGCGCCTCATCGCGCTTCTCAGGCGCGCCGGCTATGAGCGCCCCATCTGGCTTCACGGCGCGTTGCGGTCGATGACGGATTACTATCTCTCCCGCGGCTTCGCGCTGGGCGAGGTTCCTTCCGTCACCGATGCGCCGGACAAGCTCGCAGGTGAGATCGTGCTCTCGCCGCCTTCAGCCCTGGGGGACCGCTGGTCCCGCCGCCTCGCCGATCCGCTGTCGGCCTTTGCCTCGGGCTGGATGCGCATCAGGGGCCGGGTGCGCCAGCGCGGCGTCGAGCTTCCGCTCATCATCTCGGACCATTGCGACTGGCCGGAGCTTCTGCGCACCATCACGGAGACTGGCGCGCGCGAAGTGTGGGTCACGCATGGGCGCGAGGAGGCGCTGGTCTATGAGCTGGAAAAGCGCCAGATCGTGGCGCGCGCGCTGCGCCTCGTGGGCCGCGAGGATGATGTGGAATGAAGGCCTTCTCGCAGCTTCTCGACCGGCTCACCTACACGCCCGCCCGCAACGCCAAGCTGATGCTGATGCGGAATTACTTTCTGGCAACGCCTGACCCGGACCGCGGCTTCGCGCTGGCGGCCTTGACGGATGGCCTTCCGATCTCCTTCCCCTTGCGCCGCGTGCTGGGCGAAATCGGCGAGAGCCGCTTTGACCCCGTACTGTTCCGCATGTCACGTGATGATGTGGGCGACACGGCGGAAACCGTGGCCCTCATCTGGCCGGTCACGCAAGCAGAAGGCGATGCGCCGCGCCTGTCGGACATCGTGGCCGCGCTCTCGAAGGCGGGGCGCGGCGGGCATGCCGCACTGCTCACCCAATGGCTCGACCGGCTTGATGCAACGGGCCGCTGGGCGCTTCTCAAGTTCCTGAGCGGTGCCCCGCGCGTCGGTGTTTCGGCGCGGCTCGCAAAGCAGGCGGTGGCGGATGCTTTCGGGAAAAGCGTTGATGACATCGAGGAGCTCTGGCACGGGCAGGAGCCACCCTACACGCAGCTCTTCGACTGGCTGGAGCAGCGGGCGGAGCGGCCCCAGATGTCAAGCCTTCCGGTGTTCCGCCCCCTCATGCTCGCTCATGCGCTGGAAGAGGGTGAGTGGCAGGCCCTGGCGCTTGAGGACTTCGCTGCCGAATGGAAGTGGGACGGGATCCGCATTCAAGTTTCATCCAAGGGCGGTGTCACAAGGCTGTTCTCGCGCACGGGCGATGACATCGGCCAGGCCTTTCCGGAGCTCGTCGATCATTTCAAGTTCGATGCCGTGCTCGATGGTGAATTGCTGGTGGTGCGCAAGGGGCAGGTGGCGCCCTTTGGCGATCTGCAGCAGCGCCTTAACCGCAAGAGTGTGACCAAGGCAATGCTCACCAACTATCCCGTGCATGTGCGCTTCTATGATGCGCTGGAGATCGGCGGCGAAGATCTGCGCGGCCTTCCTTTCACCGCGCGCCGGGAAAGGCTGGACGCATGGCACCGGGATTTCGGTCCCGCCCACAGCGATCTCTCGGAGCTGCTGAGCTTCGAGAGCAAGGAGCAGCTGAAAGCGCGCTGGGAGGGAACGCGCGAAGAAGGCATCGAAGGCCTGATGCTGAAGCGCCGCTCAAGCCCCTATCTCGCAGGGCGCCCCAAGGGACACTGGTACAAGTGGAAGCGCGCGGCCCTCACCGCGGATTGCGTTCTGCTCTATGCCCAGAAGGGCGCAGGAAAACGGTCCTCCTTCTATTCGGATTATACGTTTGGCGCCTGGACGGAGAAGGATGGCGCGCCCGTGCTCGTCCCTGTCGGCAAGGCCTATTCGGGCTTCACCGATGAGGAGCTGGTGCAGCTTGACCGCTTCATCCGCCAGAACACGCTGGAGCGCTTCGGCCCGGTCCGCTCCGTCACGGCGAAGCTCGTCCTCGAAATCGCCTTCGATGCGATCCAGCCCTCGGCTCGCCACAAATCCGGCATCGCCATGCGCTTCCCCCGCGTCTCCCGCATCCGCTGGGACAAGCCGGCCCAGGAGGCCGACACGCTCGAAACGCTGAAGGCGCTGATCACGGCAGCGAGGTGAGGCCCGCGCCTGGGGTTACCCCCACCCCTACCTCAAACCTGCCAGCGCCTCTTTCGAAACGCGGCAGGCCACGGAGTAGGCCGGGTTGAACACATTCGCCACATCATAGCGGACGTTCTGGCCCATCACGTGGCTCGCGGCCACTTCGTCGAGGCCGTAGTCTGTCATCAGCCAGTCGAGCATTTCGGTGGTTGCGTGCTGCAGGGCCTGGTCCAATGGACGGGCATTGCCGATGGTGAATATCTCGCTTTCATTCATGCCGCGCGGCCAGCCGATCTTGAGACCTTTGAGAACGCGGGCGGTGAACGTCACCTCGGCGGCCGTTTCGATGCCGGTGCCCACGATCTCGCCATCGCTCTGGCAGGCATGGACGTCCCCCAGGAAGAACAGGGCGCCCGGCACAGAGACGGGGAACATCACCTCCACCCCGGGCCCAAATCCACGATAGTCCATATTGCCGCCATAGCGCCCGCTGGTTGCCGTGGACATCGCCTGGCCCAGTTCAGGCGCCACGCCGAAGCAGCCGATCATCGGCTCGATCGAAACGGACCAATTGACAAGGCTGGGCGGTGGTGCTGCCAGGCGGGCGCGACCGGTTCCGGTGTCGATCAGCCATTCCGTCTTGGTCCGGGCGGGGAAGCGGATGACGGCTGCGGGGTCCACCACATTGGGGCTCAGCACATCGAAGGTCCATCCGGTGGGCCTCGTCATCCGGATATCGCGGATGGTGATCAGCAGCGCGTCTCCCGGTTCTGCGCCTTCGATGAAGAAGGGCCCCGTCATCGGGTTGGGGCGGTCCGCGATCTGAACGCCATTGACGTCAAAGCCATGGGCATCCGCGGTGGCGGCCGTCACCGTGTCTCCGCTGGCGATGGTCAGCACCGGGGAATGGGGGCCAATCGTGTTGTGCAGCAGCGTTGGCGTAAAGCGATGCGCCGCCATCAGGTGAGCGATTCGGCCAGAAGCTTCTTCGCAAGGATCACGGCTGCAGGGCCGTTGGCCGCCGTTCCGTCCGCCCCAACCCGCTTGACGATGCCGGGGTCGCGCGAAATGGCGGAGCCCCCCACCATGACGCCGACCCTCGGGTTGCGCGAACGCTGGCGGACGCGGGCAATGGCCGTGGCAAGCTGGTCCAGGTGCACGTCCGAGCCGACGGAGAATCCGACGACGGCAAACCATTCCTGCGATGTGATGTCTGCTGTCTCATCAACACTGGGCGCCGAGCAGGTCCACACATGCCAGCCGGCGGCGCGCAGGAATTTCTGCACGATGGTGGTGCCCAGGCTGTGCTGCTCGCCCGGTGCCGCAGCCAGCAGGACACGGCGTTTCTCATCATAATCGGGGACCCGGTCCAGCCTCCCGAACAGGTGAACCAGCCGTTGCAGCCGGCCGACGCCGAGCGTCACATCGACGAAATCGATCGCGTCCTCATTCCACAATTCGCCCAGGCGCCGCGCCGCCGGTTCGAGCAGTTCGGCGTGGAGATCGTCAAGCGAGACGCCGCCATCCTTGAGCTTCAGCATGTAATTGGCGGCGTCGTCATTGTCCGGGCCGAGCACAAGCTGCGCCAGCTGTGCGATGTCTTCGGTCCGTGGCGGGGCTTCCGTGGCCGCCGGCTCCTGAACAGTTTCATGAAGCGCCAGAAGGTGTGGCACCACGAGTTCGGCGACGACGCCCTTCAACTTGGCATAGCGGAAATCGGGAAGGTCGACGGCCACATCCAATGGCGGCAGGAACCCTCCGCCGGGTCCAGCCGAACCGGCGGGGCCAAAGTCTGGCTTCACGGAAGCCATGCCGAACTCGTCCTGTTCGTTCGTCATCCCCGTCCCACTTTGAGTCCCCGTTATTTGCTACGGGCTACCCCTTCACATGGATGATACGTAACCCTGCTTCGGAGCGCAATCTGGCAGTTTTCGACCCATGGTGGATTTTTTCGGCGGAGCAGACAGGGTGCCCCCGTCACACAGGTTGCTGCCCCTCAGGCAATGCAACTCAGGCGCCCTATGAAAACCCCCGGCGGTGGACATGGGCCAGGCCAGGGATCCGTTCATCGTCTTCGCAGCTGCGAAAGAGTCAGTTCTGTTTGCACTCGTTCAGAAGGTAGTTGCGGCCATAGAGAGCCTCCGTCAGCACGCGGCCCGCACCGGGGGGCGAGCCCACGGGAATGATGTCGCCGTTCTTCACATTCTGGGTGCACACGGAAAAGGCCTGCTGCTGGCAGGGATAGGCGCCGATGAACTGATAACCGAAGGGCGCACTCGATGTCGTCGGCTTGGTGATCGGGCAGGAGCAGATGATCTCATCCTGGTTCAACTGGCCGACGCCCGGGAAGGTCTTGCCGCGGGTGCTTGTGAAGCAGGTTCCGCCATCGCACTGGGCATATTCGCCTGTGGCACCACCGGCGCAGGTGTAGAGCGCCTTGTTGCCGCCTTTCTTGACTTCGGGGGGCAGGCTGAAGGTGCTGACCATATAGCCGTTGTTCACGCCCGCGGCGTTGTAGTCACAGATGTTCTTCTGGCCGGACCCCGTATTGTAGGAGAGGGGCGGGGCGCTGATGCTGTCACCGTTCTTGATGATGCATTTGGCATAGCTCACCTCCTGATAGACGAAGGCAGTGGCTGCCGCACACAGCGCGTAAGTCTGCTGCTTGCAAATGGCATAGGGGCTGGGCGCACCGGCCTCAGCCGTCAAAGGTGCGAGGATCATCACCAGCAGGGCGGCGCAGAACAATCGGCAGCGGTTCATCATGGTGACTCATCTCCTGGTAGAACAAGCAGCACTGATCCGTGCTGATTGAAGTTACTTACTTCGGAAACTTATCTCTTTGCATAAGAAATCATCGTTAATCTGCTTTGCATGGGAAGAATTGTTTTTGTTGCAGGGGTTTCTGGAAAAAGTATCTCGCAGGGATTGCATTTCGCCGTCACGCTTCGCCGCGCAACCAGTAGACGGTGTAGCCGATCGCCTCCTTCACGGCGTCGGCCGTCTGTTTCAATGCGTCGGGATCGGGCAGGAAATCCAGCAGGTCCAGCGGCTCCGGCGCGGCGCGAATATCGACGGGAAAGGGCGTCACGGGCAGCCCAGCCTTGCGAAAGGTGGCCAGTGCCCGCGGCATGTGCCCTGCTGAGGTGACGAGCAAGGCGGAGGAGAAGCCCCGTCCGCCCCACATCGCCTTCACCTCGCGCGCGTTTTCCGCCGTGGTGCGGCTTTTGCCCTCGATCAGAACCGCATCCGGCGCCACACCCCAGGAGATGAGGAGGCGGCGCATCGTCTCCGCCTCCGGCTCATCACCACCCAGCCAGGGCAGCTGCCCGCCGGAAACCAGCACCGCCTTCACCTTGCCAGCCTTGAACAGCTCCGCCCCATAAAGCACCCGGTCCGCCGCTTCATGCAGGTCAGGAAATGGCCGCCCTGGCGAAGGCCCGCTCACGCCGCCGCCCAGCACGATCGCCACATCCGCCAGCGGCGCCGCACTCACGGGCATCGGCGGATATGCGCGTTCCAGCGCCCCCAGGGCGAGCCGCCCCGTCACCGGCATGGCGGCGATCCACAGCCCGAGGAGCGCCAGTGTCATCGCAAAAAGCCCGAGGCGCCTGCTTCCCCAGGCCATCAGGGCGAGACCCCCACAGGCAACAGCCAGCAGGAACCCGAGCGGCGACGCCAGAATGGCGATGATCTTCGCGAGATACAGCACGTCACTCCCCCGTTTGGCGCCGCTTATGCGGACGCGCCACGAAACTTGGCATCATTTGGTCATCTTCGCAGCCCTATAGTCGCCCTTCAATCCCGCGCCCGGCGTTGAGGGATGCGTGATGATGCATGAGATAATGAAGGAGCGCTGATGGCCGTCCGCCTCTTCTCCTGCCCGCAATGCGATCACATGCTCCGCCTGGGCTCAGCCCAGTGTGGCCAGTGCGGCGCCCCCACGCCGCCGGCGAACAGGACCCCCACCCATATCCTCGGCGTGGCCGGGCTCACCTTCATCTGCATCCTCGCAGCCGCCCTCTTCCTCAGGTGACTGGAGGCTGTTTTGGGGGCCTGCCTTGTTTTGAGCGACATCGTCACCTATCTATAGCCAATCGAATTGCCGCTGCACTGATCCACGGCGCCTGGCAGGTGCCACTGATGACCCTCCCATCAAATCAGACCGGGTAATCTCATGGAAGGCCAGATGGTCTCCTGTGAGGCGGTGCGCGAACGCCACTCCGGCAAGACGGCTGCCGAAAGAAGCAGGCTGCGCTGATGACAGGACTTGTGACCACGGATGTACTGGCACGCATCCTGTCAACCAGCAGACTGCGCAGAAGGGCCGGGCCCAGCCCCGGCCTTTTTATTGCTCACGACACTGAAAGGAACACAGACATGTCCACGGAAATTGCCCAGATTGGCGAGCAGACCCTCTCCCCGGTGGCGCCCCGCAAGCCGCAGGCAAAGGGCGACGCGACGACGGACGCTGCGCGCGCCATCCTGCGTGCCGAGGTGGAGCATCAGCATGCCAAGACCGCAAGGCTGCGCGCGGCGCGCCTGGCCTTTGAGGCCCAGCAGCCCAAGGAAATTCCAGGTTCGCGCGCGCGGCCTTTGAAGCCCAAGACGAAGAAGCGGGCTGCCGCGGCCTCAGCCCCCAAGGGAACGAAACACGCTGCCACTGCTGCACTCGAACCTTGATTTCCCGTCACGAAACGGGTTTTGGTCTTGTCTTTAAGTTGAGTGGACGCCGGCACCGCATGTCTGGCGGATATGAAAATAAATCTAATTCCAACAACCCAGGGTAAGTTCCTTCGGCGGAAATCATTCAGCTAAGCAAGATAATGGTAAGTAAAATCATAATACACTTGCCCTGAAAAAGCCTTCAATTATAAAACTGCTCATAAATTGGAATGTTCGCGCTTTAATTGTCAAAACGACAGCGCGGCCTTTTTGGGGATGGGCATGGGGAAGCATTTCAGGGCCGGTCTCGCGGGTCAATCTGGCGGGGCGAAGGGTCTTCGAAACTCGTCTGCACTGGTTGCCCTGGCGCTGTTTCTTTCGTCTTTCTCCACGGAAGAGGCCATCGCCGCCTGCACAGGATCGACGACAATCACTTGCGCCGATCCAACTTACAATAGCGGCATATCCTATACCCCAAACGCTAGCACAACGCTCACCGTCTCCAACGGCAGCGGAACGACCATAACCGGGGGCGGCGTGTCTCTTGCCGCCACGCGCGGCGCCAACGTGACGATCACGATCAACAACGCCGCCAGCACGATCACGACAGGCGGAGCCAACCAGACCGGCATCAATGCGACGACTGTCGGCGGTTCGAATATCTTAATTGGCTATATAGGCTCCGGCGGCACCGTCACGATCACCAATGCCGCAACCATCTCGACAACGAGCAGCGGTGCGCTCGGCATTAATGCGGTCTCGACGAACAACAGTCTGAATCTGCTTGATACCACTGCCAAGAACATCTCGGTGACGTCCACGGGCAATATCACGACGTCTGGCGCCAATGCCGTCGGCGTGAATGCCGTGCGGCAATTCGATACGTTGGGAACAAAGACACCCGGGGTCGGCGACGTCACCGTCAGTGTCGTCGATGTCAAGACGACGGGAACCGGGGCAAACGGCATCAACGCCACCACGGGCGTGGGTGTGGTGGGAGTCACCGCAGGCGACGTGACCGTCACCAACGGCTTTGGTATCAACGCCACCAACAACTCGCTCCTCTCAGCCAAGAACATCAGCGTTACCGCTGGAGACGTCTCCAGCAGTGCCACGGCGATCAATGCGGAAGTGAAGGGAGCGGCGGGCGGCAATGTCACCGTCAATGCTGGCGATGTCACGACGACCGTGGGTGACGGCGTCAACGCCACCACCAGCGCCGGCACAGTTTCGGTCACGGTGAAAGATGTCTCCGCCGCGGGCAAGGGCATCAACGCCACCAACAACTCTCTCCTCTCAGCCAAGAACATCAGTGTTACTGCCGGAAACGTCACCAGCGGCGGCACGGGCGTCAATGCGGAAGTCAAAGGGCTCGCGGGCGGCGACGTGACGGTCAGCACCGGCGATGTGAAGTCAACGTCGGGCGATGGCGTCAATGCCACAACCAGCATCGGTGCCGTCTCGGTCACGGTGAAAGATGTGACCGCCGCGGGGAAGGGCATCAACGCCATCAACAACTCCACCATCGCTGTCAAGGATGTCACGGTGACGGCCGGCACCGTCAGCAGCGGCGGAACTGGCATCAACGCCGAGGTCAAGGGCCTGCTCGGCGGCGCCGTCAGCGTTACGGCCAGTGATGTGACCTCGACCTCCGGTGCGGGCATCAATGCCACCACCACCATCGGCAATGCCACGGTCAAGGCCGGAGACGTCAAGAGCAGCAGCACGGCCGTGAATGCGGAAGTCAAGGGCGTGGGCTTAAAGATCACCGGCGTCGGCAATGTGTCGGTCGATGTGGGTGACGTCGTCTCGAGCTCGGCCAACGGCATCAACGCCACCACCGGCATCGGCACGGTGGCGGTGAAGGCCGGGGACGTCACCGCGGAGAATGGTTTCGGCGTCAATGCCCAGACGCAGATTTCGGTCAATCCCACCGGCATCGACTGGTCAAACCCCGATTTCAGCGCCCTCACGCAGGATGGCGTCACCGTCGACGTCGGCGATGTGCTGAGCAAAGGCACCGGCATCAACGCCGAGGCCAAGGGCGACAATATTCCGCTCGTGGGAACGCTGCCAGGCATCGGCGCGATCAGCATCAAGGCCGGCAACGTCACCTCCACCGGGAACGGCGGCATCAACGCTTCCACCGGCATCGGTGCGATTGACATCACCGCGGGTGACGTGACGGCGGCCAGCTTCGGCGTGAAGGCTCAAACAGCCGTCGGCATCGCCATCCCGGATCTCTCGGGAGGGCTCGACAGCATCGACCTCGGCAGCCTGATGGGGAACGGCATCGACATTGCTGTCGGCAACGTGTCGGCGGGAGTTGATGGCATCGACGCGCGCGTCACCGGCGGAACGCTGCCGGTCATCGGTGCCCTGCCGGGCATCGGCGGCATCGGCATCACCGCTGGGAATGTCACCGCGGCCAATGGCAACGGCATCAATGCCCAAACCAGCATCGGCGCCATTGATATCACTGCTGGCGACGTGACGGCGGAACATGGCTTCGGCATCAAGGCCGCAACCACGGTGGGGATCGCCATTCCCGATCTCTCGGGCGGCATTGACAATATCGACATCGCGGGCCTGCTCGGCAGCGGCATCACGGTGGACGTTGGCAATGTGCTGAGCAAGGACAACGCCATCGATGCGCAGATCTCGGGCGGCAACCTGCCGCTCATCGGCCAGCTGCCCGGCATCGGCAGCGTCACCGTCAATGCCGGCAATGTGACGGCAACGCAGGGCAACGGCATCACCGCCGTCACCGGCCTTGGCCTCGTCCAGGTCTCGGCGGGAGACGTGAAGGCGGGGAATGTGAACGACATCAATTCCCAGTCCATCGGCGTTGACGCGCGGACGGGCGTGGGCCTCGCCTCGGTTCAGGTGAACAATGTTCTCAGCACCGGCCAGGGCATCAATGCGCAGGTCACCGGCGGCAGCTTCTCCGGCATTCTCGATACGCTGGGACTGGGCGATGTCGCAGGCCTCGATATTTTGGACAGTGGCGTGGGCGTTGCCTACGTCAATGTGAACAACGTCGAATCGATCTATGGCGGCGGCATCAATGCCACCACCGGGCTTGGTGCGTCTGTCGTCATTGCAAACGATGTCAGGAGTGCCGGGACCGGCATCAACGCCGCAGCGGGCACCGGCGTTGCGGTGTCCTTCGCGCGCAATGTGACGACGAGCGGCAACAATGCCGATGGCGTGGATGTGTCCGCGGGCGGCCTCGCCGTCTCGATCACCACGGGTGATGTCGAGACCACGGGGGACGGCTCCACGGGCGTCAATGTGGTGGCAACGCCGCTGGGCGATTTGGGCCCGGTGGGCGACCTGCTCGATGGCCTGGTGGGAGACGGCGGGCTGGGCGGGCTGCTGGGCGACCAGCTGGGCCAGCTGCTCGGGGATCTCACCGGCGGCGGTATCGTGCTGCCGGAGGGCACGGGGGACCTGCTGACGGGCTTCGCGGATGGCGTGCTGAACGGCCTCTCGGGCGGCATTGCGCTCGCCTCCGTCAATGATGTCCGGACGTTTGGAGAGAATTCGGGCGGCGTCAACGCCGTGGCGGAGGACGGGATCGCCGGCGTGCTGGCCTATGGCAGCGTCGAAACGCATGGCGACAATTCGGCCGGCATCAGCGCCTCGGGCGGCACGCTGGCCGGCATTCTGGCGCTCGACACGGTTTCGACCGAAGGCGATAACTCCACCGGCATCTACGGCCATACCGACAATGGCTCGACCTATATCGTTGCCACCAATGTCACCACCGCCGGCAATGACAGCGCGGGCATTGTGAACGAGGCGAACGGCACCTCCGTCACCCTGTTCGGCACGGTGAACACCCTTGGCAATAATTCGCCGGGCGTTACGGCAAACGATCCCTCCAGCAGCGTGCTGGTGGCTGGCCTCAGCGTCGATACCAAGGGCAACAACTCCAACGGCATCACCGCCCATGCGGGAACGGGCAATGTGGATGTGCTGGTGGGTCTGGTGACCACCGCGGGCGATGGCTCGAAGGGCATCAAGGCTGACGCCGACACCGGCAACGTCTCGGTCATTGCGGGGGCCGTCACGACCAAGGGTGGCGCAGCCGGCGGCATCGATGCACTGGCCGGTGCCGGGAATGTCGATGTGACCGTGGGCGTTGTTGGCACCGAGGGGAATGACTCCACCGGCATCAAGGCGGTTTCAACGATCACCGGCAACGTCACGGTCAATGCCTTGGCCGTCGGCACCAAGGGTGAGGGATCCTATGGCATCGACGCCTCAACCAACACCGGCAATATCTCGGTGGATGTGGGCGCCGCCGGCACGGAGGGTGATGGCGCCAAGGGAATCGCGGCGGAATCCGTGATCGGCGATATCTCCGTCACCACGCTGGGCGTGGGAACGCTGGGCGACAATGCAACCGGTATTTTCGTCCGGGGCGGCCTCGGCGATGTGACGGTCGACGCCGCTCTCGTCGGCACGCAGGGCGACACATCAGGTGGCATCACGGCCTCCACGGGGATCGGTGACGTGACTGTCACCACCGCTCTCGTCGGAACGGCGGGCAAAGACTCCATGGGCATCGAAGCCGGGGCAGGGATCGGCAAGGTCACCGTCGATGCCGGCGTTGTGGGCACGGCGGGGGATCGGTCCGCGGGCATCTGGGCAACGGTCCTAACCGAAGGTGACGTGAAGGTCACGACCACCGGAGTGGGCACGCTTGGCGACGAGTCCGTCGGCATCGACACCTTCTCCGGCATCGGCAATATCACGGTCGATGCCGGTGCAGTCGGCACTGCGGGCAATTTTTCCACCGGAATTCTCGCCGTCGCACAAACGAGCGGCGATGTGAGCGTGAACACGTCCCTCGTGGGAACGCTGGGTGACAACTCCCGCGGCATCTATGTCATGTCGAACAGCGGGAAGGTGACGGTCGATGCCGACGTGGTCGGCACGGCGGGGGATTATTCAGGCGGCATCGCCGCACGCACCGAGAAGGGCGATGTCGCCATCACCAACACGGTGACGGGCACGCTGGGCGACGGTTCAGTGGGCATCTATGGCCACACGAGCGACGGATCGACCATCATCCATGCGGGCCTGGTGACGACGGCCGGGGACAACTCCGGCGGCATCATCAACGAGGCCGACGGCACGTCGGAGACCTATTTCAACACCGTGATCACGCTGGGCGACAATTCGACCGGCGTCACCGGCATGGATCCCTCCAGCAATGTTCTGGTGAATGGCACGGCCGTTGCCACCTTCGGCGACAATTCTCTCGGCATCGACGCATACTCCGAGACCGCCAATGTCAAGGTTGATGTGGATGCGGTTGGGACTGCGGGCGACGGCTCGACGGGCATCCTTGCCGCGACCGGAACCGGCAAGGTGACGGTTGATGCCGATGTGGTCGGCACGGCGGGAGACAATGCGACGGGCATCCGGGCCACTGTGTCACAGAGTGGCGACGTGAAGGTGACCTCCTCGCTGGTCGGCACGCTTGGTGACAATTCGGCCGGCATCAGCGCCTTCACCCAGGAAGGCAAGGTGACGGTCGATGCCGATGTCGTCGGTACGGCGGGTGATGACTCGGCCGGCATCAGTGCGGGTGTGCAATATGCAGGCAACGTTTCCGTGACCACGGCGCTGGTCGGCACGCTGGGCGACAGGTCGATCGGCATCGTTGCCGCGACGGGCAATGGCAACGTGATTGTCGATGCCGATGTGGTCGGCACCTCGGGAGATGAGTCAACCGGCATCGAAGCGACAGCCGCTTTCGATGGAAATGTGAAGGTGACGACCTCGCTGGTGGGCACGCTGGGTGACGAATCGATCGGCATCTACGCCTTGACCGGCAATGGCAATGTTACGATCGACGCAGACGTTGTCGGCACGGCGGGCGACTCTTCGGGCGGCATCTTCGCCGTTGCCGGTTCGGGCGACGTCAAGATCACCAATACGCTGACCAGCACGCTCGGCGACAATTCGGTGGGCATCTACGGCAAGAGCTATTCCGGCTCGACCATCATCAATGCAGGGGTGGTCACGACCGCGGGAGACAACAGCGGCGGCATCGTCAATGAGGCCAACGGCACCTCCAAGACCTTCTTCGACACCGTCATCACGCTGGGCGACAACTCCACGGGTGTGACCGGCACGGACCCGTTGAGCGATGTTCTGGTGAAGGGCACGGCGGTTGCCACCTTCGGCGACAATTCCTATGGCATCAACGCAACCTCGCAGTTCGCCAATGTGGACGTGGAGGTGGATGCCGTCGGCACCGCAGGTGATGGCTCCACCGGCATCGCTGCTGCGACAGACAATGGCAACGTGACGGTTGACGCCGCTGTGGTCGGCACGGCGGGCGACGGGTCCACGGGCATCAGCGCCGCTGCCGTGGTTGCGGGCAAGGTGAAGGTGAAGACCACACTGGTGGGCACGCTGGGCGACAAGTCGATCGGCATCGACGCCTCTTCGGGCGACGGCAAGGTGACGGTCGACGCCGATGTGGTCGGTACCTCGGGGGACGACTCGACCGGCATCAAGGCCACCGCGATGCTGGGGGGAGACGTGAAGGTGACCACCGCGCTGGTGGGCACGCTGGGCGACGGGTCCCGCGGCATCGACGCCTACTCCGGTGGTGGCAAGGTGACAGTTGACGCCGATGTGGTGGGCACGGCTGGCGACAATTCCGGCGGCATTTCCGCCTACACCCTGTCAGGCAAGGTCGATATCACCAATACCGTGACCGGCACGCTGGGCGACAATTCGGTGGGCATCTATGGCCACACGAGCGACGGATCGACCATCATCCATGCAGGCCTGGTGACGACGGCAGGGGACAATTCCGGCGGCATCGTCAACGAGGCCGACGGGACGTCGGAGACTTACTTCAACACTGTGATCACGCTGGGCGACAATTCGACCGGCGTCACCGGCACCGATCCCTCCAGCAATGTTCTCGTGAAGGGCACGGCGGTTGCGACCTTCGGGGACAAGTCGCTGGGCATCGATGCCTCTTCGACGAGCGCCAATGTCGATGTTGAGGTCGATGCCGTGGGCACCGCCGGCGATGGTTCCACGGGCATTGATGCCAGGACCCGGAATGGCAAGGTAACCGTCGATGCCGATGCGGTCGGCACGGCGGGCGATGATTCAACCGGCATCAAGGCAACCGTTCAGCAGAGCGGCGAGGTGAAGGTCGAGACCGCACTGGTCGGCACGCTGGGGGACCGCTCCCTTGGCATCGATGCCTTCTCCGCTAATGGCAAGGTGGTTGTCGACGCAGACGTGGTGGGAACGTCGGGCGACGATTCGACGGGCATCAAGGCGACGGCGGAGACGGCCGGCAATGTGAAGGTGACCACTTCCCTGGTCGGCACGCTGGGCGACAATTCGCGCGGCATCGATGCCTATTCGGGCGATGGCAAGGTGACGGTCGATGCCGATGTGGTCGGCACGGCTGGGGACAACTCGGGCGGCATTTCCGCCTACACCCTGTCGGGCAATGTCGGCATCACCAACAGCGTGACTGGCACTCTGGGTGACAATTCGGTTGGCATCTATGGCCACACGAGCGACGGATCGACCATCATCCATGCGGGTGTGGTGACGACGGCAGGGGACAATTCCGGCGGCATCGTCAACGAGGCCGACGGGACGTCGGAGACCTATTTCAACACGGTGATCACGCTGGGCGACAATTCGACCGGCGTCACGGGCACCGATCCCTCCAGCAATGTTCTGGTGAAGGGCACGGCGGTTGCGACCTTCGGGGACAAGTCGCTCGGCATCGATGCGTCGTCCAAGACGGGCAACGTGGTCGTCGAGGTCGATGCCGTGGGCACAGCCGGCGATGACTCCACCGGCATCAAGGCCCGGACGCGGAAGGGCGATGTGACGGTCACCGCCGGCATCGTCGGCACGCTGGGCGATGATTCCAAAGGCATCGACGCCAAGACCAAGAATGGCGACGTCATCATCGACGTCACCACGGTAGGAACGGCGGGCGATGGCTCCACCGGAATCAAGGCCAAGAGCGGCAAGGGCGACGTGACGATCGACGTCGATGCCGTGGGCACTCTTGGCGATGATGCGGATGGCATCAAGGCGCGCGCCGGAACGGGCAAAATCGACATCACGACGGCACTCGTCGGCACGGCAGGCGACCGTTCCATCGGCATCGACGCCAAGACCAAGACGGGCAATGTCACCATCGACGCCGATGTGGTCGGCACGGCAGGTGACGATTCGACCGGCATCAAAGCGACTGCGCTGTTCGGCGGCGACGTAAAAGTGACCACGGCGCTGGTGGGCACGCTGGGCGACAATTCGCGCGGCATCGATGCCTATTCGGGCGATGGCAAGGTGACGGTGGACGCCGATGTGGTGGGCACGGCAGGCGACAATTCGGGCGGCATTTCCGCCTACACCCTGTCGGGCAAAGTCGACATCTCCAATAGCGTGACGGGTACGCTGGGCGACAATTCCGTGGGCATCTATGGCCACACGAGCGACGGTTCGACCATCATCCATGCAGGTGTCGTGACGACGGCGGGTGACAATTCGGGCGGCATCGTCAATGAGGCCAACGGGACATCGGAGACCTACTTCAACACCGTCATCACGCTCGGTGACAACTCCACGGGCGTGACCGGCACGGATCCCTTGAGCGATGTCCTGGTGAAGGGCACGGCGGTTGCCACCTTCGGCGACAATTCGCTCGGCATCAATGCGTCATCCAAGACGGGGCGCGTGGACATCGAAGTCGATGGCGTGGGAACAGCCGGTGACGGCTCGACCGGCATCAAAGCCCGGAGCCGCACGAATGACGTGACGGTGACGGCGGGTATCGTCGGTACGCTGGGCGATGATTCCAAGGGCATCGACGCCGCGACCCGGACGGGCGACGTCACCATTGACGTGACCACGGTGGGTACGGCGGGGGATCATTCCACCGGCATCAGGGCCAAGACCCGGCAGGGTGACGTGAAGGTCGATGTCGACGCCGTGGGCACGCTGGGCGATGATTCGGACGGCATCAGGGCCCGCGCTGGCACGGGCAACATCACCATCACCACTGCACTCGTCGGCACGGCGGGTGACGGCTCCGACGGGATCGATGCCAGGACGAAGACCGGCAATTTGATCATCGATGCTGACGTGGTCGGCACCGCTGGCGATGACTCGACCGGCATCAAGGCCACAGCGCTGCTCGGCGGCGACGTGACGGTGACGACCGCCCTGGTGGGCACGCTGGGTGACAATTCGCGCGGCATCGATGCCTTCTCCGGCAATGGCAAGATATTGATCGATGCCGATGTGGTCGGCACGTCTGGCGATGACTCGACCGGCATCAAGGCCACGGCACTCACCGGCAACGTCGACGTCACGTCGGATGCCATTGTCACCCTTGGCGACGACTCCAAGGGCGTTGACGCCTTCTCGGGCGCGGGCACCGTCGATGTCTCGGTGGCCAGCCTCTACACGGCGGGCGATCATGCGGATGGCGTCAAGGCCCGTTCACTCGCAGGGAACGTGACGGTGAAGACGACAACGGTCGGCACCTCGGGCGACGACTCCGACGGCATTCATGCCTTCTCGAAGACTGGCGACGTTCTGGTGGAGAACACCCTGCTCGGCACGGACGGCGATGGCTCGGACGGCATCAAGGCGGTGTCGCTCAAGGGCAAGGTGACGGTGAAGGCCGGCGTGATCGGCACGCTGGATGACAATTCCGATGGCATTGATACTTACGCCAAGGAGGGCAACACGGTGATCGATGTCACCGCGGTCGGCACCTTCGGCGATGGTTCCACCGGCGTCGAGGCGACGGCGGGGCTGGGCAACATCGACATTGATGCCGATGTGGTCGGCACCTTCGGCGACAATTCCGGCGGCATCTTCGCCGCGACGGAGCAGGGGAATGTCGGCATCACCACAGATCTCGTCGGCACGGCGGGTGACAATTCCGCCGGCATCACCGGGCATACGGATGCGGGCTCCACCATCATCACGGCGGGAACCGTCAGCACGCTCGGGGCCAACAGCTTCGGCATCATCAACGAAGCCAATGGCACGTCCGAAACTTACTTCGACCGGGTCTTCACCTTCGGCAATGATTCGACGGGCGTCTATGCAAACGATCCCACGAGCAATGTGCTGGTGCAGGGCCTGAGTGTTGCGACCTTCGGCAAGAATTCCAGAGGTGTTGACGCCAACTCCAGCTCGGCCAACGTCACCGTGCTGGTGCCGGATGTGTTCACCGGCGGCGAAGGTGCCACGGGCATCAAGGCCGCCACCGGCAGCGGCGATGTGAAGGTGGACTTCGAAACCGTCGTCACACTCGGCAAGGATGCTGACGGTGTCCTGGCCACGGCGAAGGAGGGCGATATCGACATCACCGCCCGCACGCTGACCGCGACCACGGGCGAAGATTCCCATGCAATCGATGCCCACAGCGAGAGCGGTTCGACGCGCATCCTGCTCCAGACCCTGACACTGGGCGGCTGGGGCAGCGACGGCGCGGGCGTCTCCTTCGGCGGGGGCACCTCCGCCTATCTCCGGAACGACGGCCTGCTGACGTCGCTCAACGGCCGGGCTATCGTCAATGACGACAATGACTCGCTGGTGGAGAACGCTGACACGGTTGTCGGCTTTGTCGAGATGGGCGGCGGCGACGACCGCTTCGACAATTTCACCGACGCCTTCTTCATCGCGGCGGGAGACAGCGATTTCGGCGGCGGTGCGGGCGATCTCTTCAACAATGCCGGCGTCGTCACCATGCTGCCCTGGCGCACCGGCCCGACGACCGTCAACATCGATGGCCTCGAAACCTTCGACAACAGCGCGGATGGTGTCATCTATCTGACCAACGACATCGCCGGTGACGTGCTGGCGCTGAATGACAGCAACTTCATCGGCAGCGACCCCAATGCGCCGCCCGCTGCCCCGCTTGCCGGGATCAACGCCGGCGGTGGCAGCAGCTTCTATATCGATGCTGAACTGACGCCCGGCGGCACGGCGGACAAGCTGCTGATCGGCGGCAATCTCACCGGGGTCACGAAGCTTGGCGTCAATGATCTCGATGACAACCCCGGCTATTACGATCCGCATGGGGAACTCTTCGCCGTGGTGGCGGGAACGACCGATATCTCCAACTTCACGACCGGCGGCGGCATCGACAAGGGCCTCTACCGCTATGACGCTTATCTGCTGCCGAACGATCCCTCGCTGATGGGCGAGAACGGCTGGTACCTTGCAAACACGCTGGACGGCGAAGCCTATGAGCTGCCGGTCCTCATGGAAGGTGCGCAGGCCATCTGGACCGCCAGCCGCTCCACCTGGCTCGGCCGCTCAGCCGATCTCCGCGTGGCGCTGTCCGATGGGGTTGAAGACCCGTCCTGCGCCAAGGATTGTATGGCCGCCCAGGGCAATGTCACGCCCGGCGTCTGGTTCAAGGCCATCGGCGGCGATCAGAGCCGGGACAATGACAACACGTCCGGCCCGCCCAAGGGCATGCTGGGCAACAGCTACAGCTACGACACGAGCTTCAGCCAGGGCTATTGGGGCTTCCAGATCGGTGCTGATACCGGCCGCGAGTGGACGACCGACAGCGGCAACAATGCCGCGTGGCTGGTCGGTGCGCTGGGCGGCTACATCGGCTCGAAGCTGGACTTCGACAAGACGCAGAGCGACGTTGACTATGAAGCGGCAACGCTGGGCCTCTACTCGACCTATGTGAACGGCGGCCTCTACATCGATGGCGCGTTCATCGCCAATATCGGCAACATGGATTACAAGGCGCAGCTGAGCGACGGCAGCGGCAGCAGCATGCAGAAGAAGAGCTCCAACTTCACCACGCTCGGCGGCGTGGTGGATGTGGGCTACCGCCTGGCGGTGGCATCCGGCGTCTACTTCGAACCCCTCGCCACACTCTCATATGGCAACACTGACATGGACGGCTTCGGCGAGCTTGGCGCCAATGTTTCCTTCGACAATGGCGAGAGCCTGCAGGGGCGCCTCGGCGCGCGGGTGAGCGGCGTCTCCAAGAACGACCGCTTCAATTCTGAGCTCTTCCTTGAGGCGAGCGTCTGGAACGAATTCCTGGGCGACTATACCGCCATCCTCGGCAATCCGGGACAGGATGCCAAGGTGGACTATGACATCGGCGGTGCCTATGGCGAAGTGGCCGCGGGCCTGAACCTGTTCGACCTCGACGGCCACTGGAGCGGCTTCGTCAAGGGAACGCTGCAGTTCGGCTCCGACGACTTCTTCGGCTATGGCGGCAATCTGGGGGTCCGCTACAGCTGGTAGGGTTTGGAATGGCCGAGCTTATCCGACTGATCCTCTCCAACGTGCCTGCCGTCATGTTCTGCGCAGCCCTTGTGCTCGCCGTGTCCGGCCGCCGCGGCTCCTTTGGAGAACGCCTGCTTGACCTTCTGCTGCTGCTGCCGGTGGGCGTCGGCTCCGTTTGGGCGGGTATTTTCCACGTCTTCTTCCCGCAGATCAGCGCCCAGTCGATCGGCTGGCAGGTGAGCCCGTTCCAGTTCGAGATCGGCGTTGCCGATCTGGCGATCGGGCTGGTCGCGATCTATGCCTTCTGGTCCAGCCTGCCCTTCAAGGCCGCAGTTGTGGCCTACACCGTGCTCTTCTTCCTGGGCGTCGCCATCGGCCATGTCCGGGAGGCGGTGGAGGCGGGGAACTATGCGGCGAATAATTTCGGTCCCCTGCTGGTGGTGACCATCGCCCAGGCGCTGCTCTTGCCTCCGCTGCTCTGGCGGGTGTGGCAGAGCCGGTCCGCCCGGCCGCTCCAATAGCGCCAAGACCTATCAGCGGCCCGATTGCTTCCGCATCACAGGCCGATGCGGAAGCCCAGCGTCACGCCATAGCTTGCGGCGTCACCTGTGAACTGGCTCACATAGCCGTCGAGGGTCACTTCCTTGTTGGGCGCGAAGAGGTAGCTGACGCCGCCCGTGCCGACGAGCCGCCAGTCGTCCGGAGCATCATTGGACTTGGCGCTGGCGCTGCCGAACTCCCCGCTGACCTTGAAGGCGTCGAGCGAATAGGAGAAGTCATGCTCGAGGCCCGCGCCCAGGCGGTAGGACAGCTCATCCGTCAGCTGGCCCTTGAGGCGCAGGCCTGCGAGGCCGGTAACCTGAGTGGCGGTGTAGCTGTCATAGTGGAAGGCGTCGTCCACGCCTGACTTGCCATTCTCGTTGTAGCTTTCGCGCGTCGAGTTGGTGGCCGCGAGGCCGATGTAAGGCGTGAACATCAGCGTATCGGTGGCCGCGAACCCCCAGCCCAGCTCGCCCAGGAAGCCGTAGGTGACGAAAGCACTGTCGCCCTTGGTCTTGCTGGCGCTGCCGAGAAGGTTCGTCCGTGTCAGATCGGCATTCTGGTGGCTGTAGGCCGCCGCGATCCGGGCCTGGAGGCCGGCGCCATCAGGGCTCTCGGCATAGCCGAGGAAGCCACCGACCGTCGGGACGCCACCGCTGAAGGAAATGCCGTCGAGATCGTCGAGCTCAGTACCGAAATCGAAGAAGGCGCCAGCCCGGAATTTGGCGCCGAGACGCACTGCACCGGTCAGCGCACCTGAGAGGGTGGACACATCGTTGCTTGCGCCGTAGGCGGCACCCGATCCGGTGGTGCGGAGGCTGGCAGTGACGCACAGGCCCTGCGCATCGAACAGGTTGCAGTCATAGGTCATGGCGTAACGAAGCACCACGGCATTGGTGTCGAGAACATAATGCTGCGGGCCGGCCATGTCCGCCCCGTAGTTCAGGACACGCAGGTCCCAATCGTTTGCACTGCCGCCCTGGACGAGGGCGGCGAGCGCGCTGCCGTTGGACTTTATCACCATTGTTTCATTGGTGATGCTGGCCGCATCGACGCCGGTGATCACGTCCGCATAGGTGCCCGAGTGCAGCTTGCCTCCGGCCGTCTCGGCGCCCACGGTCATTGTGCTGGTGCTCTGGGTGCTGATGAGGGACCTGTTCTGCGTGCTACCGACGGCGAGCTGGCCGTAGCGGCTGGCCGAGGTGATGATGATGTCGTAGTTCTCCGGCAGGTCGCCCAGGTAGCTTAGCGCCGCCGTGTTGCCGCCCTGCGCATTGGTGAGGTGGGAGATGGTGCCATCGTTGCGGATGCCATAGGCCTTGCTGCCGTCGCCGTTCTGGCCGCCGACGATCAGGCCGAGGTTCACGATGTCATCGATGTGACCGCCGGCGGCCAGCAGAATGCCGGCGCCGCCTTCCGCGCCGCCGTCACCTGCGTTGCCGCCGATGAGGGAGCCCTGGTTCCACACGGCATTGCCCGATCCCCAGAGGCTGATGGCCGCGCCGCCATTGCCAGCCGCGCCGCCATCACCGCCAAGGCCACCGGCGCCGCCGTCGCCCGCATTTCCACCCGCACCGCCCGCGCCACCAGTGCCGGCGTCAAGCGTGAGCGGGGCAAAGAGAAGCTCTTCACCTTCAAAGCCAAATGTACTGGCAAATGACGATGCAGCGCTCCCATCGGCAGTCGCCGTGCCATTCGCGCCCGCATTGCCGTCGTTCGAGTCGCCTGCGCCGCCGGCCCCGCCTGCGCCGCCGAAGGCCGCTCCGTCCGTTCCATTGGCCGTGGCATCGCCGCCATTGCCGCCATTGCCGCCGCCACTGGGCGAGCCTACGCCGCCAGCCCCGCCGGCGCCGCCGGTTGCCGTCGAGCCGGTGCCGTTGGCGGTCGCGTTGCCGCCATTGCCGCCATTGCCGCCGGAACCTCCGGCGCCTCCGATTCCGCCCGCGCCGCCCGTGGCGGAACTTTCGTCACCATCGGCAATGGCCTCGCCACCGGGGCCGCCATTGCCACCGGGTGCGGTGCCGTCTCCGGTGCCGCCGTTACCGCCCGAGCCGCCATGAACTTCGCTGATGCCACTGCCATCGGACGTCGCCGAACCGCCGGCTCCGCCATTGCCGCCGGACCCGCCGGCTCCGCCATTACCGCCATTTCCGCCGTCGCCGCCAGCGGCCTCATACGTGCCATCGAGACCCCCCGACGTCTCGACGGTTGCGTTGCCGCCCTTGCCCCCGACGCCGGGGATGGACCCCTGGCCCCCATTGCCGCCGTGGCCACCAAGGGTGAGTGTGGCAAAGCCGGAGCCGGCGGCATCGCCGCCGCCACCGCCATTGCCGCCATTGCCGTTCAGGCCGCCGCTTCCGCCATTCCCGCCGGCGCCGCCGATGACGCTCCCTTCGGTGCCGATGGCGTTGCCACCATTACCGCCGTCGCCGCCATTTGCTGCGCTGCCGCCCGTCCCTGCCGTGCCCCCCGTTCCGTTGCCAACGGGGCCCGCGCCGCCCGCGCCGCCGCTGCCGCCCTGTGCTTCAAGGCCAGCGTTGCCGCCGTTGCCGCCCTCAAAGCCTACGGGAGAACCGCTTGCGCCGTTTCCGCCGTTGCCGCCCGCCCCGGCATTGCCCCCTGCGCCGCCGCCGCCGCCATCACCGCCGCTGGCGAAGCTGGACGAGCCGCCGGAACCACCGACCCCGCCGTATCCGCCATTGCCGCCATTGCCGCCGTTGAGGCCGACCCCTTCAATGCCGTCGCCGCCATTGGTGCCGCTGCCGCCATTGCCGCCGCTGCCGCCCTGGCCGCCGGTGCCGCCGTCCCCATAGACGGAACTGCCGCCGGTGCCGCCTGATCCGCCTGCGCCACCATTCGTGGCGCTGCCGCCTGCGCCGTCCCCGTCCATGCCGCCGCCGCCGTTTCCGCCGCTGCCGCCCGCGCCACCATTGCCCGCGACATCGCCGGAGGCGCCGCCCGATCCGCCATTGCCGCCATCGCCACCGGCCGCGCCATTGCCACCATTGCCGCCAGCACCACCGTCGCCGAGCGCGCCGCCCTTGCCGCCTGCGCCACCATTGCCGCCATCGGTTCCGGCTTCTGCCTCTGACGCGTCATAGCCTTTGCCGCCTTTGCCGCCATTGCCGCCGCTGCCGCTGACGCTCGCTGAACTGCCGCCCGCGCCATTGAACCCAGGCGTGCTGCCTATGCCGCCGGCGCCCCCCAAGCCCGCCTTGCCAGGGTCACCGCCGTCGCCGCCATTGCCGCCGTCGGGCGAGCCTGCATTTCCATCCGCGCCATTGCCGCCGCTGCCGCCGCCGCCCGCGTCGCCACCTTTGCCACCATTGCCGCCGGCCCCCATGGTGCCGGTGCCAAGGGCCAAGCCCCCGTTACCGCCTGCGCCGCCATTGCCGCCGTTACCGCCATCCTCACCATTGCCGCCATCCATGAAGCCGGCGCTGCCATCAATCCCGTCGGCACCGGCGAAGCCTGCGCCACCCTGGCCACCCGTTCCGCCACTCCCGCCATTGCCGGATTGGCTGCCGCCGGCGCCCCCCGTGCCGCCCAGGCCGCCATCTCCACTTGCCGCGCCGCTGCCGCCATTGCCGCCTGCGCCACCATTGCCCACGGATCCGCCCGCGCCGCCGGTGCCGCCATTGCCGCCATCGGTTCCGGGCTCCGCCGCCGAGGCGTCATAGCCATTGCCACCGCGGCCGCCATCTCCGCCGGAGGTGACGGAGCTACCGTCCGCGCCATTGTAGCCGGCCGTGCTGCCGGTGCCACCGGCGCCGCCCAGGCCCGCCTTGCCAGGGTCGCCGCCTTTGCCGCCATTGCCGCCGTCGGGCACTCCTGAACCTCCATCGGCGCCGTCCCCGCCGCTGCCGCCGCTGCCCGCGTCGCCACCTTTGCCGCCATCGCCGCCGGCCCCCATGGTGCCGGAACCGAGGGCCACGCCCCCATTGCCGCCTGCGCCGCCGCTTCCGCCGTTCGCGCCCTGCCCACCATTGGTGCCACCGGCGCCCGGGATTGCCCCATCTAGGCCGTCAACACCGGCGAGACCTGCGCCGCCATTGCCGCCCTGGCCGCCACTGCCGCCATTGCCGGATTGGCTGCCGCCGGCGCCACCCGTGCCGCCCAGGCCGCCATTTCCACCTGCCGCGCCGCCGCCGCCGTTGCCGCCTGCGCCACCATTGCCCACGGACCCGCCCGCGCCGCCGCTGCCGCCAATGCCACCGTTGGTTCCGGGCTCGGCCGCCGAGGCGTCGTAGCCGTTGCCGCCGCTGCCGCCATTGCCGCCCGTGGCTGCATCAGTTCCGCTCGACCCCGCCGTGCCGCCCGCGCCGCCCTGTCCGCCGGCCCCGGAATTCCCGCCGCTTCCACCGCTTCCGCCACTCGTGAAGAACGCATTGCCATTGCCGCCGGCGCCGCCATCGCCTGCACTTTCACCGTTGCCGCCGGTGCCCCCCGTTCCCGTGGGGCCTGCCGTGCCGCCTGCACCACCTTTGCCGCCGTTCCCGCCCTTGCCGCCGTCTCCGGCTGCAGCGACTTCGGTTGCATCAGCGCCGCTGGCGCCCGCACCGCCCCTGCCGCCATGGCCGCCATTGCCACCGTTTCCGTCAGATCCCGCAACCCCCGTCAGGCCGCCCGCGGCGCCGCCCAATCCGCCATTGCCGCCATTGCCGCCGTCACTGCCTGCGGTCCCGTCAGGCGTGAAGGGGGAGATGCCGTCAGTCCCAGCGATGCCATTTCCGCCGTTGCCGCCATTGCCGCCGCTGCCGCCGTTGCCATCCAGCCCGCCGGAGGCGCCGATGCCCCCGGCCGCGCCCGCTGTGCCGCCCTTGCCGCCGTTTCCGCCATTGCCACCGTCAACACCGTCGATCCCGGCATAGCCATTGCCGCCCGAACCGCCCGCGCCCGCGTTGCCCCCACCGCCGTCGAGACCCGGCGTTGCGCCGCTGCCACCAATGCCGCCCTTGCCGCCGTTACCACCGGCGCCACCGGCGCTGCCGTCCGCAAAAAGGGCGGATCCATCGCTGCCAGCGGCACCATTGCCGCCACTGCCGCCCGCGGCACCGTTGCCGCCATTACCCTTGGTGCCGGACGCCCCGCCAGGACCTCCGGATGCGCCGGCCTCGCCGCCCTGGCCGCCATTGCCGCCCTGGCCACCGTTACCGCCCGCTGCGCCGACCTCCTGCGGTGAATAGCCCTCGCCGCCCGCTGCGCCACTGCCACCCGCACCGCCATTCCCGGCGTCTCCCGCGGTTCCGGTTGTGGCGACGCCGCCATTTCCGCCCCGCCCGCCTGCGCCACCGGTGCCGCCCGCGCCGCCGTCTACAGAATTCTCACTGCCCGCCAGACCCTTTGTCCCCGCGCCGCCGCTGCCGCCATCGCCGCCGGAGCCTGCGAGGCCCCCGGTCGCCGCGCCGCCATTGCCACCATTGCCGCCGCTGCCGCCGGTGCCCGCGGTTCCGCCATCCCCACCGTCGCCGCCATTGCCATAGGCGCCGGCCGCGCCCGTGGTTGCCCCGCTTCCCCCGGCACCCTCGACCCCGGCGTAGCCTGCGTTGCCGCCATTTCCGCCATCGGGATGTGCATCAGATCCGGCCCCACCCGTGCCGCCACTGCCGCCGTTGCCGGCGCTTCCACCGGCGCCGCCCTTGCCCGTCAGGCCGCCGTCACCGCCGGCGCCGCCATTGCCGCCGCGCCCGCCGTCGCCGCCGTTCGCAGCCCCGGCTTCTTCCGTGGCATCGGCTCCCGTGAGACCGTTTCCACCATTTCCGCCATTGCCGCCCGCGCCGCCATCCCCGTCAACCCCGGCGGAGGCGCTGCTGCCCCCGGCAGCGCCCGCCTTGCCGCCGGCGCCGCCCCTGCCGCCGCTGGAACCGTCCTCGCCCGGGTTCACTGCGCTGTAACCGGCGCCGCCCGCGCCCCCTGTGCCGCCATTGCCGCCGTTGCCGTCGGCGCCCCTGGTGGCGCCCGTGCCGCCCGCGCCACCTGCACCACCGTTGCCGCCCGCAGCACCTTCCGTGCCGTCGGTGACGGAGTCGGTTCCGGCAGTGCCTGCGGCACCCGTGCCGCCCGTGCCGCCTGCGCCGCCATTGCCGCCGTTACCCAGGGCTCCCGCCAGGCCGTCGGCGCCGGCACTGCCCGCACGCCCGCCATTGCCGCCCGTAATGGTGCCGAAATTGCTGATCCGCAGCGCCTCGCCGGAGATGCCGGAGCCACCGGTCCCGCCCTGGCCACCCGCGCCGCCGCCGCCGCCATAGCCGCCACTGCCGCCGAGGCCACCAAGTCCGCCCGCGCCGCCGCTTCCGCCAAGGCCAAGCAGATCGCCGTCGCCACCCGTGCCGCCGTTGCCGCCCGTGCCACCATTGCCGCCGGCACCGCCGCTGCCGCCATCGCCGGCCGCGCCGCCGTTCCCGCCGGTGAGGTTGAGCCCGGCGCCCAGCGTGATGCGCGCGTCGCTGCCGGTGTAGGCATCCGCGCCGGAAGAGGCATCCTGGCCGCTGCCACCTGCTTCGCCCGCAGTGCCGGCGGCACCCGCCACCCCATCCTGGCCCGGATCGCCATTGATGCCGCTTGCGCCATTGCCGCCGTCCCCGCCGTCAAGGCCCGCGCCACCCGCGCCGCCTGCAGCCCCGTCTTCGCCCGAAACGGCGCTGGAACCTTCGATCCCCTGGATCGAGGCGGAAATGGTGCAGGCCGCGCCGACGCAATTCAGCGCCTGTGCCGCCGCCTCGCCAGGCGACAGCAGCAGCGGGAGCGCCAGCGCCGCCGCCGACACGGAGCCACGCACCACGGAAATGATGGCGTGCCGACTGCCGGGCGGCTGACACGCGGGGAGGGGGCGGAGAGGCAGCATCGACGTCCGAGAGCGCTCAGCAGTTATCACGGACATCCCCCATAAGTAGCGATGTCCAACTATAGAAACTTTGTAGTCACACTCCAGCGGAAAGTGCTTCAACCCGGCGGGAGGAGGAATTTTCTCTCGAACTTCCGCGCCCACACGGGAGCCGATGCACGGAAAGCGTTTGGTTTGATCCAAGCTGGATTTACTTAGCTGAGATAATACATAGTTAATAAGATACCGAATTTGAGCCGCGCTCTTGCGGGGTCGAGGGTGAGAGAACATCCGCTGAATAGATGTTCTCGTGGATGCGCCGAGAGCGAGCCCACTTCGTGGACCGTCGCTTGTGTTGTGAAGGGCACATGAAGGGCGCGCTGCAGGGATACCAGAAATCGCAGTCCCTCATCAGAGGGAAGATCAGGACGTCCAGTTGCGGCCGCGTGAGGAGAAGCGAGGGCTTCGGACGCGTCGCCAGCGCTGGATGCCAATTTGCCAAGCAGCAGCTGCAGGTTGAGTGTCGGCCATTCAAGTAACCCTCCGGCAGTGGGGTGCCGCGCGAGGCGGGAGGGGCCTCCTCAGCAGTGGCCGTGCTGGATTTGAACTGACGAGAGGGCCCAGTGATGTTCGCGCCACTCGGGTTCCGTCTGCGCGACGCGGCACGGGCGACGTGATGCCATTGCGGCGTCGAGCGGGAGCCAGGTAACGCCTCCCCGGGGCGGCCAGTCAATCGCATCAGGCCGCCCCCGCTCGCTGGCAAAGGGCTCGCGGTGACCCTCCGCTCAACAGTCACTCTACGCGGCCGTAAGGACTTCAATTTGCCAACTCGCAATTTGGGACTGCGCCGTTGAAAACCTGAACAGGTGAGCTCATCGCTTATCGCTCACGCGCTCCGCCTCAATCCGCTCATAGTCGAGCCGCCGCGCTGACTTCAGCCGCCGCGAGTAGGCGCGCCGCTCGTATTCAGAGAGGCGCTCATATTCGAGATGGCAGTCGCGGCGCACCTGGAGGCCGCCCTACGACCCTCAACCGATATGGTATCTTTTCCGATGTCAGCCTCGCCGCGTCGAGCCTCGAGCTCGAGCCGCGTACAATCGTAGGCGGCGGCGGAGGCAAGCTTCGCCTTGGACATAAGCTCCAGGTAAAGCTCAGCGATCATCTTGGTACCGTTGATCGACGCTCACGCGTCGCGCGGCGTTCAACCTCAATTCTCTCGTAGTCAAACCGGCGGAGTGCCTTCCGCCGACGGGAGATGGCGCGCCGCTCGTATGTGCTCAGACGGCGGAGGTCGTCCGAGCGGTCGCAGAACTCCAGCTCGAGAACGAAAGTCGCCGACTTCTCGAGGTCGAGGATCCACTGTGGCTTGTGGGCCACGCGCAGCTTTTCTCTCACTGTATCGCAGTCGCCGGCGCCGGCGTGCTTCACGGCGTCCGACAATTCGAGAGCGAGCAGCCTCTCCGCCGCGGTGGGGGCGGCGCGCCGGAGGGTGCCGCTCTCGAGCGCGAGCAGCTGCCGCTGCTGCACGCGGCGGAGGTAGAGAATTGCCTCCGCCGCTTCAGCCGCCGCCTCGCGCAGCAGCGAGTTGGGGGGTGTCTCGCCGAGGATTGCCTCCGCGAGTGAGATCACATCGCCTGAGCACTGCTCGCGCGCGTGGAGCGACTGCAGTCCGTGCTTCAGTGCTGAAGGCTGCCGTGTTTTGGTCACGGGCTAGCTCGCCTCTCTATACTCGACAACTTCAGCCCGCTCGCGGTCCACGAGGCTCCTCGCCATAGCTCCGAGCGTCATACGTCTCATTTCGAAGTCCTTCAGGAGGCTGTTAAGGCGGCTCTCGAGGCGCTCGCATTCGCGCGTGATCCGATCGAGGCGACCTTCCGCCGAGCCGAGTGCGTCGTAGTGGATCATCTCGGGAGTGACGCGCATCTCGCGCATTCGCGCTGCCAGGCTGAGCCTTCCCGCCGCGACCCTCTCCTCTGCGCCGTAGGCGATGTCTGCGGCTTGCTCCCTCACGCTGGGATCATCAGCAATCATGTCGTGCTGCTTCGAGGTGAGGAGGCGCGCGGCAGCCTCCGGCATGACGAAGTTGATGGCTGTATGCTTCAAGCCCTTCATGCGCCGAAGCTCCCAGATGTAGTCGCTCAAGTTCTTGACGAGGGTGCACTCGATGACACCCCGCGGCGACAGCTCGGCGAGAATATCCCGCAGAAGCCCGTCATACTGCTCGGCGTCCTCGTACCAGAGTAGGGGCCGCTCCTCCATGAGGAAGGCGATGCTGGCGGGGTAGAGGCGCTCGGGATGGGCCACGCAGGCGGCCGTTGGAGCGGAAGTTCGTTGAGTGTGCATGATCAAACCTTTATATTCGTTGTTTGCGAATGGTCGCGCTAGCAATCCGGAGCGTGACTGACTTAGGCGCTCCGTGTTCCGCTGAATTGCGGACTTGACGGAAGTTGTACCTACGCGGAGGGGGGGATGTAAGGAGTTGGAGGTCTGACTCCCCATCGTGCTACGGCCACCGTGCGAGCCAAGGAGCTAGACCCCGGAGGGTTCCATGGAGGACGTGGGCAGCCTGAAATTCTGAAGAAGTTCCTCGTGAAGAACGGCCGGCGATATTTGTCACGCCCTGCCTCACTTCAATCAACTCGGGTCGAGGAGCGTGAGGTGTGTTCGGGTTCCAAGCTGAGCAGAACCCGCGATCAACTGCGATCTTCGGCGCCCTAAACCGGGGTCATGGTTGCTTGGCTCGAGCCTTCAGTCCAAGCTGCTGATCAAACCGGTTGCAACACACGTGCGCCGCCCGGTGGCCCCGACGAACTGCCAGGTACCGAGGTGCTTTGGCATCATCTACCACGGTGGGTATTGGTTACCCTCTTCTCACTGTACCCCAGTGGCTGGGTAAAGGAATGAGTCGCTACATTGCTGCGCAGTTCGGCCAGTTCATCTGCCTGTTCCTTGTGCCCAACAAATGAAGAAATTGTAGGGCAAACCTTGACACGCACGCCTCCGTCGGCTATGCCCTACAAACTATTTGTTAGTTGGGCAAGAATTGGATGCCACTCGTTCGACGCCATTCGCCCCTCTCTCACGCCGCCTACGTGGATCTCGTCAGCAGCCTCGAGGAGGAGACTGTATCGGAGTTGCGCGGCACGCCCATTCTCAAGAAAAGGGGCGGCAAGTCCTTCTGGTATGACAGCTACCGCGTCGGGAGCGCGGTTAAGACGGCATACATTGGAGCCGACACGAGCGAGGTGAGGGCACGCATCGAACGGGTTGACGCCGTCAGGGCGGACGCTGAGCTCAGGAGGGCGGGGAGGCGCCGCGCCGTCCGCATCCTCCGCGCGGAGGGCTTCCTGAGCCTCGACGCGGCAACGGGCAGCCTCATCGCAGCCCTTGCCGCTGCTGGCACCTTCCGACTGGGTGGGACTATCGTCGGCACGCACGCGTTCCGCCTCTACGAGGGTGAGCTCGGCATCAGGCTGAAGCTCGACCAGGCTGCCTCAACCGGAGACGTGGACATCGCATCCTTTGAGCGCCTCTCTGTGGCAGTGGGTGATACCACATCCCCCACTCTCAGCGAGGTGCTCTCTGACCTCTCCTTCACGCCCGTTCCGAGCCTCGACCCCGCTCACGCTTGGCGCTGGAGAAAGTCAGGAGACGATACTCGCGTGGAGTTCCTGACCCCCTCGTTCTCCGACGACGAGGGGGTAAGGGAACTGCCGTCGCTGGGTGTCCACGCGCGGGCACTCCATCACCTGAATTACTTGATATCGGACCCCATACGCGCGGCTATCATCTACAGGAGTGGAGTACTGGTGCAGATCCCGCGGCCGGAGCGGTTCGCCATCCACAAATTGATCGTCGCAGACAAGCGGCTCTCAGGACCCGATGCCGGAAAGGCTCGGAAGGACCTGATGCAGGCCGAAATTCTGATCGAAGCTCTGGCGGAGGATCGGCCCGACGAACTTGCTGAGGCGTACCAGGCGGCGCTGAACTCGGGGGTTAAGTGGAGAGACAGGATCGGCGCCAGCCTGAAGCGAGCGCCGCGTGTCTCTGCGATCTTGAAAAACCTGACAACGAGCTGAAAAAATTCGATTCCATAGTCGCTAAGCTGTTGGATGCTGCCACGCGACCCCTCCCAGGACCCGCTCGTCGATCGCGTCAGCCCGCTCGCAGGCAAAGGGTTCGCGGTGCACATCTTCTCAACTGTCATTTTGTAAGAGCGTGAGGACTTCAATTTGCCAAGCCGCAATTTCAGATTGTATTGCTGGATATTCGAACTGTTGAACTCACTCTCTATCGCTCCCCCGCTCCGCCTCGATGCGCTCACAGTCGAGCCCCTAAGCCGACCTCCGCCGCCCCTAGTGGGTGCGCCGCTCATACTAAGCTTCTGGAGTTGCAGGCCGACTTAGCGGTTGGGCAACGAAGACGGGCTAACATCACCTCTCCCGAGCGGGAGGCCAATTTCCCAAGATACAGTCTAGGACTGTATCTTTCTCGATTGGACTGCATCGCTAGCTCTTGCTCCTCCGGCGCTCCACCTCGACGCGGCGGTAATCTAGCTCCCGCAGTGACTTCGCTCGCCTCGAGAATGCGCGGCGATCATAGTCCCAGAGCCGCCGCAACTCCTTGTCGAGCCGCTCCATAGCCGAGAGAACGGCTCGGCTCCCTTCGGCGTCGCGTTTGCTGTCACTCGGCACGTCGCTAAAGTGCTTCGCGAGCATTTCTCGCGCGGCGCGCGCGCGAGCTTCGGGCTCGATAACTCTCGTCGCTCGCGAGAATGCCCTTGCCAAATCCGCCTGCGGGCCGCTGGGAGGGTGCCCATCAACCGCGGCGGCCTCCAGCGCGGAGCGGCGGTGTCGCTGCACCCGATCGAAGTAGATGATATCCTCCGCAGCCGAGCGAGCAGCCTCGAGCAGCTGCGGCTCGGGAGGGGAGGAGCCGAGGAGGGCGAACGCCAATCCCTCCACTGCCGGAAACTCCAGCTGCCGCGCGAGGCGTGAGGTAAGCCCGTGTGACCACGCGGGAGGGCGGGGCGGAGACGTTCGCGCCATCTACGTCGCCGCCCCGCTGCTGGCCATCTCCGCGTCGCGCGCGACGAGCTTCCTTGCCATCGCCGCCAGGGAGGAGCGCCGCGCCTCAATTTGACGCATGAGGCGCTCGCATCTATCCTCGAGGCGCCTGACTTCACCGTTGACCCGGTCGAGGTCGTCCGCCTCCTTGATGTGTGTGCGGTAGTGAAGCATTTCTGGAGACAGACAGGATCTCTTGGCCTTCGCATTCAATTCCTTGACTTGCTCCTCTCCAGGGGGCGCCACGGCCGCTCTGCCCGCAATGGCGTAGACTTCGGCGTGCTCTTCACTCTTGGTGGAAGGAGAGTACGAGGAGATTGTTCCCACAATGCCATCCGCCGCCTCGCTTGGCATGCTGTCGTGTATCGCTGCCAACTTCAGGCGGCGCATTCTTCTTGTCTCCCAGAGGTAGTCGACGAGCTCCTTCACGTGAATGCTCTCGAGGACGCCCACGGGGGAGAGCTCATCGAAAACGCCACTGAGCAGGGCGTCATAGTCGGCTGCGTTCTCATACCACAGCAGAGGGCGCTCCGTCGTGAGGTATGCCAGCTGCCTCGGCATCGCGTGCCTGCCTTCTGCCGCCGCGACGCTCTGGATGTCTCCGCTCGGAGCTTCGGCTTGGGTTTCGTCATGCATTTTGTACTCTTTTCTGGGCGTGGCCCGAATGATCAAGATTTGCGCGCGCGTCGCCGCCTAGATTGACTGCGACGCGCCGCGGCCGCACCGCGTTGGGAGCGGCCACCATCCGATATTGGACCCACACATTCTGAGATGTAAGGACTTGGGGGCTCGACTGGCAACAATGGCGCGCCGGGCCCAAGCTCACGCCGCCCGCGCGTGGGTATAGTCGAACCCAGTGCGGGCCAGCTGCCGAGCGCAGTGGCAGGCAGGGATAGAGGAGCTGATCCGCAGCGTGCGTAGTTAGCGCTACTGTGACAGAGCGTTGGATCTTCGCTTTCTTCAATCTTTCCAGAGAGAAGTAAGTATCCCCCGCCGCCACAGATTTCTGAAGTTTCGGTCGGCAGGGGAGGATCCACCGGCGGTCACTTCCTTCTTTCTAGAAATATGGAAAGAAGTGGCGAAGTCCCTTTTAGCGTCGCGAGGCGCCGGCCAGCAAGGGCGGTTGGTCGGCGCCGGATCAGCTCAGCCACGGCGGCAAAGCAAAGTTTACTCTGCGAGTGATTCACGGGCGATGAGTGTAGCGCTTCATCGGCGCGGCCGCGTGCAAGGCCGGTGGCTGCGGCCGGCGCTCCGAGAGTTTGCAGAAGCCGCGAGGGCTTTGCTGCGGGACGTTGTTTGGAAAGACGTTCCTCCGGCACTGACCTAACGGGGCTGCTTTCGGCCGCACTGACGAATGACGTTGTGGTGTTCGCGCTGACGCCCCCGCTGTGCAGCAGCCTCCTCGCCCTGAAGCTCGACCCCCGGCCATACCTCGTGGGGCTCGCAGGAGCCGCCAACGCCGGCTCCGCGCTGACCTTGATTGGCAACCCGCAGAATATTCTCATCGGGCAGGCCGGAAATCTTGAGTTTTGGCGCTACACCCTGATCGCGCTGCTGCCAACTCTGCTCTCGCTCGGCATTATCTACGCGGTCGTCGCCGTGACGTGGCCAATTCGCGCCGGCGCGCAAGTTGAAGCGGCTGCCGCTCACATTGACAGGTTTCAGCTTGCGAAGGCGCTGCTGGCGATCGTGGCGTTGATTGCTATGTTCTTCACGCCCCTCCCGCGCGAGGTCTCCGCGTTAACCGTCGCCGGCTTCCTCCTGCTGTCGCGGCGCCTCTCCTCGCGCGAGATGATCGGCGCCGTTGACTGGCATCTTCTGCTGCTGTTCGTCTGCCTCTTCGGTGTCACGGCGGCCTTCGCCGCGACGGGCGTCGCGCAGGCGGGGCTGAGCTGGATGGAACACGCGGGCCTCCTGCCTGAGAGACTATCGGTTATGACGCCCCTCACGGTGGCATTTTCCAACACGATCGGCAACGTTCCCGCCGTCATTCTCATCATCAAGCTGCTGCCTGACATCGGCGAGGGGCCGCTCACAGGCCTCGCGCTGCTGTCCACCCTCGCGGGCAATCTGCTGCTCACGGGCTCCATGTGCAATATCATCGTCGCGGAGCGCGCGGCGTCCGTTGGCGCGCGGCTAAGCTTCGGCGACTTCGCCCGCTCCGGCATCGTGATGACAACCCTGAGCCTCGCGGCGGCGGCGGCGGGGCTGTGGGTGACGGGCTTGATGATACTCTAGCACTTAGCATTGAACGCCAAGGCGGGTGGCCGCATCCCGCTGATCACCGAAGTGACTTGCAATCCTTGGTGGTGCCCAGCTTCGCTCCGATTTGCTAGCACACGCGGAGATCGCCAAAAACTGTGGGCACATTGTGCCTAGCGCGGCTGCGTGAACAGTCAACGCATGCACTCATGGTTATATTCATGTGTATACACTGGAACTTAGTTGCAAATTGTCGTACGACACTCTAGAGATTTTTACTTAGAGACGTGGGGCTACCCGATGCGAATTGTGAGCCACTGCGTTGATATCCCTCGCGGAATCAATCCTAGAGCCTACGCCTGATAATTGTGCACCGGTTGCGAGGCGGGTTCGCTGCAGTTGTGCCGGATTGTGGCCCCTAAATTCCAGCTGGAGACGACCGTGAATAGAAGGGTGCTGCAGGCCGCTCAATTCAACTCCACGCTCGTCGCGGTGAGCGGCGTCTCCTGGGTGGCTTTCTGGTTTCTCAATGCCTGGCTGTTTGCGGCGACCCACTTCGCTCCGGGCATATCGCTGATCTACGTACCGGCGGGCATTAGACTTATCATCCTCCTCCTCTTCGGGGTGTGGGGCGCGATTGGAATTGCCCTCACCGATCCAATTTTATTCTGGACCGAATTTGATCAGCAGCCGGTCCTGGAGGTTGCCGTCAACGCCGTCATTTCCGGCTTCGTGCCGCTGGCGGGTATTCGAATTCTGCAGCGTGCCTCTGGTATGGACACAGACTTAAAGAGGTTGAAGCCCCTGCATCTCCCGGCTCTCGCGCTGACGGTCTCCATACTAGCGCCGCTGGCTCTCACCGCGCAGTTTTTTGTGTGCGGCTTGCGGCCTGCGAGTGACTTGCTGAGTGGCTTCTTTGCGATGACGCTGGGCGACTTTCTTGGCTGCCTTCTAGCGTTGCTGCTTGCGAAGATCGCGATATTTTACTTTCGAGCTTGGATCCCGAGCGGCTGATTTTCGTGATGACCACTGATCGCGCGTGAGAGCTTGGGCAGAACAAGTCTGGACAATCCTTGGAAGAAATGGGGATTGGAACCGCGGCTTTCCACTGCTCAAGCTTGCGAATGTACTGCACTCCCTCCAGATCCTCGAAATGCTCGTCAGAAGCGGTCTGGCCGCTCGCGACTGTCTTGCGCGCTCGAGCACCCGGCTAACCCATTCCTGCCCCGCGATCGCGTCGTGATGACCACGGACAGCTTTCGGGATCAAGGCGAGGTACGCGTTTCTGGTTAGGAAGCTGCTACCAAAACACCCTTCATTTCTCCCACAGCCTGACCCCAGGACCTTCACCCGGGCCGCCAATAAATTCGACGCCGGCGTCTTCAAATGTCTTTCTAAGGTCGAGGAGGGATTGTGTTCGGCTTGGTGGCACGTTTGTCGCTTTTTCTAGTCTTTGGATAGTCTCTCTTGTGAGTCCGCACTTTTCGGCCGTTACCTCAGCGCTCCAGCCTAATAAAGCGCGCGCGGCACGGATTTGAAAACCGACAATCATCATTTAGCCACAATTATATCTCATTAAGAGACATTATTAACTCTAATGGAGGTATTCATGTTTCCGCTTGTCCGCGAACATAGCCGATACAGCGAACTCCGTCGCCGTCTAATTGAGGCTGATCCGGAGATTGATGAGACGACCCTTCTCGACACTCTTGAGGGGGCCACGAACCTCAGTGAGGCACTCGGGGAAGTTCTGCGTGCAGCGCTCGATGAGGAAGCCTTGGCTGACGGGCTGCGAGGCAGGCTAAACGCCATGAGGGAGCGTCTCGACAGGTTCGAGACTGCCTCAGCGAAGAAGCGCGAGGTCGCGCAGGCGGTTATGGAGGAGGCCGGCATCGAGAAGATCCTCGCGCCCGACTTTACCGTCTCATTGAGGGTATCCCCGCCGGGGGCGGCCATAGTGAATGAGGTGGAAATTCCTGAAGCCTTCTGGATACCGCAGCCCCCGAAGTTGGACCGCAAGGGCATACTGGACGCCCTCAAGTCGGGTGAGAACGTACCGGGAGCCACTTTCACCAATTCCAGGGTCACTCTCGCCATCAGGAGCAAGTAAAGATGAGCTTCACCCAATCTCAAGTGAGGAAGCTCCGCTCGAAACTGCGGCCACAGCACATAAAGACCCGGGAGGCGGAAGGGATTACGCTCTCCTACGTCGAAGGCTGGCACGTCGTGGCAGAGGCCAACCGCATATTCGGCTTCGAGGGGTGGGATCGCGAGACCATCTCAAGCGAGTGTGTCTGGACCAAGCAGATCGCCGGCCGATACTGCGCCGCATATGTTGTGCGGACCCGGATCAGAGTAAGAGCGGGGGAGGCAGTGATCGTCCGGGAGGGAAGTGGCGCGGGGGAGTCAAATGCTGCCACTCCAGGGCAGGCCCATGAGTACGCCTCCAAGGCTGCCGAGACCGATGCCACGAAGCGGGCGCTTATGACGTTTGGCAACGCGTTCGGTCTCTCGCTCTACAGTGGCGTGGCACTGGCAAGGACTGAGGCACGGAAGAATGAACCCACTTCCGAAGCTGCACCAGGACCGGCCTCCGGCATTCCATTTGCCAGTCCCACTCTGCCCATTCCTAATGCACCTCAACCGCAGACTTCTGGTCCAGAGCCAGTCACTCAAGAGACAACTGGAGCGCCAGACGAGCAGGGGAGAGTCAGCGATCAGCCTTCTGAGCGGCCGGTTTCCACAGGCCCCGCCCAGGAACTCGCTCCCTGGCAGCCCTTCCAGCCTCTAGAGGAGGCAGCGCGGATGAGTGAGGTGCGCCTGCAGAGGATCGACAAGTCAGACCTCACGATTTCAGAGCCCCGCCGCGTCAGAGACCTCGGTCACCTCGCCTTTGTCGCTTCCAAGCCGTGTCTGGTTTGCGGCCGGAACCGGGCTCACGCGCATCACCTCAAATTTGCTCAGCCGACTGCACTGGGCCGGAAGGTGTCGGACGAGTTTACTGTACCCTTATGCTCGACACACCACCGCGAATTACACCGGCACGGAGATGAGCGTGTCTGGTGGACCGCTCAAGGGATCGACGCGTTCCAAGTGGCGGAGGATCTATGGCACTCCCGGCGTTCGGCGACGATTGCGCCCCGGGTACCGCCGCGCGAGAACTCCGAAACTGACGCACTCTAGTGTAGTCAAAACCTTCCACTCTGCCCAAAACTCGTTGAGAGCTAGATCCGACGGTCATCGGCAATTCAAAGGATCGGGCCTCGCTTCGGCTGAGCGGTTACGAACTTCGGGACATCCTCTCCATGATATCTAATGACCTGCCACTGTACTTTCATCCAGCAACTTTTAGAGTCTCGGCCTGTTTGCTCTGCCCCCATTCTTTGGATCACCTGAGGCTAGAGTTTTCGGCCTCTTTCAGCGGTGACGGGCTGGATGCGCCACCGAAGTTATGCAGCTGGATCGGGGTGTTTTGGCCGATCCCGCTGTGGGGTCTTTCCTCATTGTAGTATCTACGCCAATCCTCCATTTTCGAGCGGGCGTCGTCAAGGCTCATGAACCAATGCGCATTCAGACATTCGCCGCGGAACTTGCTGTTGAACGCTTCAATGAACGCATTATCCGGCATGATGACCCTGGTGCCGTTGTTTCCCGAACTGATCTGAGGGATTATGCTCAGATCATCCGGGTTACGGGGCACCGGGAGCACGCGAGTGCGGGCAAGGCCGTCGTACTGACATGAGCTGAGAGCTCGAAGTCGTTATCTGGCCGCCCCTACGACTTGCCCGGATGCGCTGCGAGCGCGGATCTGTAGTTGTCGTGTTGCCCGCCGGCTCCCTCCGTAACAACCAAGGGAGGTTTGGATGCGCATCATCGGGATGGACATTCATCGGGTTGCCGCCGAAGCCGTGATCCTTCTGGATGGCAAGATATCGCGGCTTGGACGCGTGCCCATGCGAAAGGAGGAACTGGTTGCCTTCGCCCAGAAGGAACTCACCCATGATGACCACGTCGTGATCGAGGCCACTGGGAATGCCTCAGCGGTCACTGAAGTTCTCAGTCCCTATGTCGATCGGGTTGTGATTGCCAACCCGAAGCAAGTCCACATGATCGCTCATGCCAAGATCAAGACAGACGCGATTGATGCAGCAGTTCTCGCGAAGCTCTATGCCGCGGGTTTTCTGCCGGAGGTGTGGGTCCCCGACGACCGAACCCTGGCCATGCGGCGGCAAGTTACTCGCCGGAACCAGCTGGTTCGCCAGCGTGTCGTACTGAAGAATCTGATCCAGTCCGTGCTGCACGCCTATCTCGTTCCCCCGTGTCCGCACATGAACCTGACTGGAGCCAGAGGCAGGGCGTGGCTAACCCAGCAGGACCTCCCGGACGCCGAGCGCCAGACGATCGGTTGGCATCTGGCGATGGTCGACCAGATTGAGGTATCCCTGAAGATCATTGACGCAGAGGTTGCGCGCCACGCCATGGCCGATCCGGCTATCACGCGTCTCATGACCCTTCCTGGCATTGACGTCAATGTCGCCACCGGAGTTGCCGCGGCCGTCGGCGATATCAAGCGTTTCTCCAGTCCTCAAAAGCTCGTCGCGTATCTCGGTCTGAATCCCAGTGTCTATCAATCTGGCGAAGGGCCCGCCCAGCACGGGCGGATCACGAAGCAAGGCCGCAGCCACCTTCACATCCAACTGGCGCGCCCGGTCCAAGTCACGTTCAACCAAAGCTGTGGAAAACGACGCATGAACTTGTGATCTGATCTTCAACAACATCCGTGTCGGTGGGCTTGCCGGGCCGCGAGAAGTCGAGGGTGACGACATTCGCGTAGGCCCAGAGATCGAGATCGCGGGAGACGAACTCGCTGCCCTGGTCGACCCGAATGGTCTTCGGATAGCCAACCTGTCCGCATACCCCCTCCAGAGTCCTGACCACATCCTCCGCACGATAGCTGAGCCGTGGATCGACGACGGGGGAGAACTTGGAGAAGATGTCGACAACAGTGAGGATCCTGAGCTTCTTGCCCATCGCCAACTGGTCATGAACGAAGTCCATGGCCCAGGTCTGGTTCGGCTGCAGGGCTGGGCAACGGTCTTCCCTGAGCTTCGCCTTCACCCGCCGCTTTGGGGTTTTGTTCCGCAATTGCAGGCCTAAAGCAGTGTAGAGGCGATAGGTTCGTTTGATGTTGGAAATCCAACCTTCTCGCTACAGGACGACATGCACACGGCGATAGCCGTAGCGCATGCGGGTTTCGGCAATCTCCTTGATGCGCTGCTCAAGATCGGCCTGGCCGCGCCGGCGGGGCTTGTAGTGGTAGGTGGAAGTGTCGACCGATAGAACCCGGCAAGCCCGCCGGATCGACACGTCCCATTCACTGCAGACCTTGTTCACCAGCTGGCGCTTGCGGACAGGCCTCAGAGTTTTCGGCGCAGGACATCCTGCAGCATCGCTTTGTCGAGGGAGAGATCGGCCACCAGCTTCTTCAGCTTGGCGATCTCATCATCGAGCTGCTTCAGCCGCCGCATCTCGTCGGGGAGCAGCCCATCGTACTTCTTCTTCCAGTTGAAGTAAGTCGCCTCAGAAATCCCCGCCTTCCGGCAGATCTCGGCAACCGGGTGACCGTCCGCGCCTTGCTTCAGGATGAACGCCTTCTGGGCGTCCGTGAATATTTATGCCTTCATCGTCTTCCACTCCTCCCAGCCAGGGATGGTACAGCGGAAAACTCCAGTTCAAAATGCTCCAGTTTCCTGGGGGCAGAGCACTTCCATTAGAGGATCAACTACCGAACGACTTAGTCGACGATAATTCCGTCCTCTACAGTGCCTCTCACGCATCGAGAAGCCGTTACGACTGCCATTCTGCCAATTCTTGTGCCCGGTAAAACCGTGCATCTCGCACCAATCCAGCATCCCTCTTCGATTACGATTGATCGTCCGCGAAATCGGAAGTCGTGTTCGTTAAAGTCATGGTTGCCGGTGCAAAGGTAGGCTCCCTGACTAATGCAGCAATCGCTTCCGATTTTGACATATAAGTGATTGTCAATCCAACAATCTTCTCCAATCCAACTGTTGTCTCCAATTGAGAAAAACCAAGGTGATTTAATCCTCACACGAGGTTTAATCACAACGTACTTTCCGACTTGTGCACCAAACAACCTGAGCAACCAACTCTTGAAGCGACTTGGCCATGGAATTGAAGAGTTCAATAAGGCGTAGTTAATGAAATACCAGATCGCAATCACCAAGAGACCGGGACAACCAGGAAACCTCGGTGATTTATATTCCAACAACGATACTTTATCTATTTTCCTGTACTTCATTTCGAGAAAACCGGTAGGATCTATTATCTGCTGATCAAGTGACTGTAGGTAGACATCCACTTCTCTGTTACAGAGTCTAAAGAAAAATTATCTTCAACTAACTGACGACCACGCTTGCCCAACTCAATTAAATTGTACCGATCGGAGAGTCCGCGAACTAATTGGTCGGACAATTGAACGTAGTCGGTACTCAGCTCAATAGCTGCACCAGTAGCAAACCCTTCCGGCAAATTACATGCTTTTGTGATCAACGCTGGTCTCGAGAGCGACCATCCTTCAAGGACGCTCATGGGGAGGCCCTCGCTAAACGAGGGAAGAACCATCGCATCACATGAAGAAATGGCCTGATGTTTGGCTTCGCCAAACATTGCTCCTGGAAAAGAGACACAATTCGCAAGCTTCAAATCGGTAACAATTTTCTCTAATTGAGGCAAGTAATCCGAGTCATCCCAACCGGCAATTATCAGTTGCCAGTTGGCACTCCTAAAGTTGGCGTCTTGAAGAGCGAGATGCCAAGCATATAAGAGATTTGAAAGTCCCTTCTTTGGATTTATGCGGCCTAGAAAAAGAAGTTTAGGGCGGACGTCAACGCTTGCTGAAGTCGCGACTACATGTCCCATTGAATGCATCGAAACTGCATTTGGAATGCAGCATACAGTAGCATTCGGAAGCATAGAGAGCAGCGATACTTTTTCCGATTCGCAAAGTGCATGTAACGTGGCAGAATCCCGCAACGTCCGATACTGAAACAGCTGCATTGCGACCCGCTTTCGAACTCTTGATCTACCGAGGGCCCAAGAATCCATCATCCCGTGTGGGGAGACGACTAGCGGACGTCGTGTTGCTCGGGCCCACTGAGAGGCCGCCAGTGAGCAGTAAGTCCACAGTCCGTGAAGATGGAGAACATCGACATCAAGGGAGATTAGGATGCGCGGAAGATCAGTAGAGAAGCCGAATTTCCTCGGCCCAACAACTGAGTATCCAATAGACTGGCACCGCTTAGGCAAATTATCAGTCATTTCGCTTGCGATGAGAGTAACTTTAAGCGTTCTGCTTAGCCCCTCCGAAAGCGTCAAAACCGCGCTAGATATACCGCCTCCGCGTGTGCCTAGGCTGTGAGTGAGCATAGCTATGTGCATCTAAAACTGAGTCCAAGAAGTAGTAGCCTATCAACTGCCGACACTTCACGGCGATTCCGAACAGCAAATCTAGAAGCCAACTCCATTGACGTTACAAAGCGATCGAGACCCCAGTGTGCTATGAGCGTCTGGCTCTTGACACCGAACTTCCTTCGAAGCGAATCGCTGCGCCACAGAATCTGCATGTAGCGAGCGAGGGAGGCACTGTCATTAGGAGGAACTATGAAACCGTTCCCTCCGTGTTCGACTAGATCAACACGACATCCCACGTTTTCAGATACGATGATGGGCGTTCCAGAGGCCATGGCCTCATTGACTACCAGTCCCCAGGTTTCCGAATTGCTATTGAGTATAAGAGCCAAAGAACTCGAATAGAGACTGGGCAATTTCTCGTATCGTACTCTTCCAAGAAAGTCTATTCTATCTTTTACAAGTCGCGCTTGGGCGAGTTCAATCAGGTTCGAAAGTAGCGGGCCGTCTCCGGCAATCACCAACCTACACTTTGCTTGTGGCTCGAGCTCAAAGAACTTCGATAAGGCAATTATAATCCCTTCCACATTTTTTTCAGAAACAAGTCGACTGCATACAAAGAAGTATGGCTCTCGAAGCGGGATGTTTACAGAGGCATCTCTATCTCGCATGAAAAGGGTATTGTCAACCACGTCGAAACCATCCCAAATTGCGTTAAGGGGGTAACCCCTGCTGATCAAAAAGTTGGTATGCGGGGATCCGGCAACGACTGCAGATGAGAATGTGTGGATAATGCGACGCTTAACACTGTCTACAAGGCTAAGCCTTAAACGCTTACCGATCCATGTATCACTCATTAAAATTGTGGGGACCTTCAAAATTGAACACGCGAAAATCGCTGCTGTTGCAAAAGGCTCAAACCAACCGGGAATAGCAACGACATCTGGCCTGTGAAGAGATATAATCTCAACGAATATTTTGATTAATCGAACTGAAGATGATTTACTTGCATTCAAGCTCACGATTGTTGGATCTTGTTCGGGAGCCACCCATCCGGAATCTGGATCGCGTGTAGTAATCTCAACAGCGATCACCTCAAATCTGGAACGTAGTGCGGCAATGCGCGAGCGATGATAATGTCCGAAAGTTTTAAAGATAACCAGCAATTTCAATAGGACAACCCTCTATAAATCCCAACTATTTTATAGGCGGGATCGTGGCACACTGTTTACTTGATCTTTCGCCATTGAGAAATAATAGCGGCGGGTGCGACGAACCAAAGTAGTCGGAATAGCCAAGCTTCTATCGTTTGACTGATCAGGAAGATAGAGAGGCCTACCAAAACGATGTAGAATACAACATAAATGTTATCGGCTTGCGAGAGTTTCCATATTCGTCCGTAGAGCCAACCGATGAGTCCGGCTACCAGAATTGACAGGTAGCCAAACTCAAGGAACATATCGCCAGCTAGTCCTGGTGCAGCACCTTCCGCAATCTGCCAACCAACAGCGTAGGAGATAGATAGTGCGGGTATGCCAGACCAACGCTTGTAGTCAACATCTGGGCCCAGGACTGCAGCCAAGTCGTCGTAAACTGTCGGCCAGATGCTCTTTGGTGTAAGCCGCCCAACCATATGAAATAGAACTCTCAATCCATAAAAGGGCTCTGATTGATTGTTGCCGTAGCGAAATATGGCACTTCCGAAGAGGTATTCATTCCCTTCCCAGTTCTTCATGTACTCTGTCACCGATAGCGGATCTGATAGATCACCACCGAGATAAATGAGGTGTCTGTTTGCCACCAGGAAGAGTAAGAGCAAGCCAAGGCCGGCAGTAAACAGAACCATACGTGTAATAGATATGCTGGGACGGTAAACCATCACGTAGCTCGCAATGACTCCTGCCACAGATAAGAAAGTAGGCCCCCGGCGAGCACCCAGCAGGCCGTGTATAAAAACCGGGGAGATCATTATGAATACTACTATCCAGTCATTTGCTCTCATTGGTCGACCGATTGAGATCATAAACATCGGTACCGCCAGAAAGCCGAGCATTGTTGCTTCCCGTAGATATCCGCTATCGGACCACCCCTCTCCATAGGCACGCCCATAAGCTACCGAGAATCCACCCACATTTAAGACAGATATCATCCAGGATGTTATGCCGATCGCCGCAATCACGAAACTGGCATACCGAAGCGTGTCAGGTCTCTTTAAGAGTCTTACGGAGGAAGTGACCAAGGGATCGCGCAAGCCCTTGGAATTGAAACCCGTCGGCAGCCGTCTAGAATTTCGATTAGTTGTCTTCAAACGCGATCGGCTTCCCCAAGAAACACCGATGATCAACGACAAGCTGAGGCAGCTCGCAAAGATTTGGTAAGCAGTGAGATTCTCCCAGCCTCCACCATATTGGACCAAAATCTGAGAATCCGACCAGAGAGAGAACAGTGGAATCCATAAATATAAATACACTAACTGTGGAACTAAAACCATAGCAGGGTGAGTGGGATCTCTATAGCGATACCACTCCCTGAAAAATAGATAAGAGAGTCCAAGAAATAGCGAAAAAATCGCAACGAGAAACAGCTCCACGGATTATCTATTTCAAATGCCTATTTCTATCTCTGCACGGCATCTGATACGCCCTTACGAAATGACTGCCACGAATGACGTGTAGCGCAGTTCCTAGCCCTCTCAGAAACGTTGGCATTATATCTGACCACGTCGGCAACTTCCTCGAGCAACCAGGTTAACTGTTGAACCTTACCTGCGGGACATAAAAAAATCCCGTCCTCCCGACCTCCGAGGTCTGGTAACCCAGTATTAGGAGTTCCCACTACCGGCAGGCCATAACTCAATGCCTCCAAATAGACCTGACCGAAACCCTCTATGAGTGACGGCATAACGAATATGCTCGACTCCTGATATAGGCGGGTCAACTGATCTCCTGACACACCGCGCACCAACTTAACATTTGGAATTCTGTGCGCGAGATCCTCAATATCGGGGTCGATAGTTCTGCATATGAGAACAAGCTCACGCGGAGTTGCTACTTTGAATGAGTTCCAAGCCAAAAGGAGGTGATGGAGACCCTTACGCTGAAGTCCCGACCCAACGAACAATGCCCTGAATACTCCATCCTGCTTTCGCACGAGATGTTGCGGAAGATCCACACCATAGGGAACGACGGATATGATTTGTTGCTCGGCTCCTGCCTGAATCAGAGATGTGCGAGTAAATGAGCTCGCACACAGAATTCTATCCGCATATTTCCAAGTACTGTCGGACAAGTAGCGCATGCTCCCTGGCCGACAATCCAAGTCCTCGAGATCACTTCCTGGTCTCTTAAAAACCTCATTAAAATTCTCGCGATCGTCACGCAGGAGCCTGTGTTCCGTCTCTATATGTGGATGATACTGAAATAAAATCTTCCTAGGGTTATGAGCGTAATTATGTGTGAATGCGTAGTGAGCGTAGGCGGAGTATACGAGAAGATCTAGGCGGTGCTCGGATGCAAGACGAGCAATCCTGCGTGAGAACTGCGCATCGATAAATTGGAATATCCTCGCAGGCGGTATGCCAATTGACTGAAATAGTCTGTTCGCAATAGCTAATAAATAATCAGACTGTACCTTGCGAGAGCTGACCCCTTTGCAGCGTCGCCTACGTAGTGACTTGCCAACTCCCACTGGCAGTGAATCTAGGGTCGCATCGAAGATGTCTGGACAGTAAAAATCTGTGCAGAACAGAGCCAACTTGTTGAAGTCTTGAAGTGCCCTCGCAACCTGATAATCATCTCGTCTCCCAAGAAAGGCGCAGAGATAGCGTTCGCGATTTTGAGGGGATGACTCACCGATAGCCATTGCAGAGACATTCTCCGATCAAATGAACCAAGGCCGAGGTATCCAATCGCATTCGGATTGATTGGAATGACATCAATTAATTGGATCGACAGTAGTGAATCGATTAAGTGAACGGAACATAAGAGATTTGATCTTTTCAGTCCTTGATTCAAAGAAGAAGTACATCACGCTTGAAACTCCAAGGCAAAACAAAATCTTTAGAAGATAAAATACAAATGAGTATAGCGACACTTCTTCGAACCGTCCTGGGAACACGTACTCTACTAGAGAAAGCGCGGGATAGTGCGTTAAGTAAAGGGAATAGGAGGACCTTGCAAGAGGCCTGCCAACCTGCTCAACCCGCAAAAGGATCGGACACTGAGGCCTAGAAGAGGCAATAAAGCTAATTGTCAGACCGAGTCCGGCTCCGAAGATTGCTGTAGCCACTTCCGGTCGAGGCAGCATACTTAACCAGAGGGGCAGTACCGATGCCTGCGTCTCGCTCTGAACTTGTATAAGTAAGTAGCCAACCCCGACAAGAAAAACTCCTAGCGCAAGTTCTCTGATAGAATGTGAGCGACGTTGCGACGATGCCACTCCAACAAGCAAGCAAAACAAAAAATCTGATCTCAGGGTAGAGAGTATTCCCAGTGCTAGAGAAAAACCGACAAAATAAGCAAACGATGATGTCGGGCGCCTCAGTGTCATAAGCCCACCAAATGCTCCAATCACCACGTAAAACCAAATCTCGTATCCCAAAGACCAAAGTGGGTGATTATTGCCGAAGTTTCCTGTTAGACTGCCCTGCAATCCCAAAACATTACCAAGAAACGTTGAGAACTTCAAATTAGACCCTGTGATCAAGCCGACGATGGCCGTCCAGGCTAAAGCTGGTAGTAAAGGAACATAAATTCTCGCAACTCTGTCGACCGCAAAAGTGGTTATAGAAAAGCTACTCTGCTTGCATTTGCGAATTACTTGACCTCCAATCAAAAAACCACTGAGCACGAAAAATACGAGGACCCACTCTGTGCCGCTTCGCGTTGCCAAAAAAAAGACAAGAGTAACTACTGAACGTGAATGCTCGGAGAGGCTGCCCCAATCGACCCAATTATTGCCACGAGCATGTATTGCTACGACCATGAATGCAGCAATAGACCTCATCCAATCTAACCAGTAGTAGTAATGGTGTTTTCTGGGCAAGATGGATCACAAGAAAAAGTAAGTTGTCAGTAGTCTGCAAAGGGGCAATGGCATAGTAATAGTTTGGCTATTCAGGTCTCATATCAAACCTGAGTCTATCGGTTCAGCAAGTATATCGACAATGAAGGAGATGCACATATCGCGCGCCGAATCCTTCTCTTTAAAGAGGCTGGTAACATACGGTAAGCGCTCGAAATGCCAAGTGCGTTAACTGGCTGACGAGAAGGAACTCCTGGTAGTCTGCAGTGTGGGCTAGCGAGAAACTCCCCGTATGCGTCATTAAGGAATGATACCAACGCGCGCCCCATGACCTCCAGTCCAAAATTGTTACGAACTCTGATCGATGCCGTGCGCGACACTGAAATCAAAACGTCCCGTCGGTCGTCGAGGTAGCAAATTAGGTCAGTCCATAGATGTAGCTTACCGACCGGTAACAGATATCCACTGTGTCCGTGCTCAAGTATCTCGCGATGTCCGGCGGCAAAATTGTATCCAATAGGAACACAACCCATGCTCATCGCTTCAATAGTGCCCATTCCGAACGCTTCATGACGACTGGGAACTAGAAGGATATCAGAGGCGGCGCAAAGTGAATAGCACTTCTCATGCGGCACTTGTCCATGCCAACTGATCCAACTCTCTACGTTGGCTCTTTTAAAACTCTGGAAGAGCTTATCATCGAATCCTCCCACGATACTAAGGTGAACTCTTCGACCTCGTTTCTTAAGCTGTCTCAATAATGGGGGCAGATCATCGATACCTTTGAGTGGATCCACTCTGCCAATGAATATGAGCCGCAATTCTCGTTCGTTGAGAACGCGATCGGGCACATCAGGGAATGCTGCACCATTATATACCGTACCAATGGTACCGGAGAACTTGTCGGGTGAAGTCTCCTTGCGAATGATCTCTTCCATATGGGAAGCAACACACATCACACCATCTATAAACTGCGCATATCTGCTGACTACAGATCGATATCGTCGTCCAGAGTCGTGCAAATGAACGATATGGCATGCGGAACGAGGAAAGTAGGGAAAGGCGGGTTCAACAACGCTAACGTCGCTGCTGATAACTATGTCAGCGTGCTCGCCCAATAGCCAAGTTAGGAAGTGTTCTGCAGCGGGAGAGTCAACTCCGAGACCTAGCGCCACCGTTCGGACATCTTGAATGCGCATAGAAGTGGTTCGATCATGCAGTGCGACTAATGTAACATGCCATCCAGTCAATTCCGCAACAGCTCTCGCAGCATAAATAGAAGCCTGTGCTACGCCGCCTGCAGAAAATGAGGGAATGAGAAAAATAATTTTCATTAGTCTAGAGCTGATTACTTAAGTATTGCGTACATGACAAATTAACAATGCTATACACAGCTGGGCGTGCCCTATTTTGTTAGGTCTGCTCACTTGACGTTTAATCCTCGTTCTTCGTCTACTCATCAAGAAAGTTGACTGCGAAAATGTTCACTGCGCGTTCCGGAATCAAGAGATTGAGGTGCAGTACTCAGATACATTTGATTTGGCAGAGGCAACAGCACCACGTTCTCTAGAGTCATTGCCTCGAGATCTGAGCACTCAAGAATTGGGCCCAATGCTCCACTCCCTTCGAGTCTATATGCTCCGTAGCCCCGCGACACGATCTCGCTATGCAGTTGGGCTACTGAGTAGCCGGAACTTCTCAGATTTGTATGGCATATCTCTATTAGAATGGACTTAATGCGACGTTCTTTCAGCATACAGGACGCCCCACGAAGCACATCTGGCTCCATCCCCTCAACATCAACTTTGAGGAGATCAATTCGCTCAATACAAAGGCGATGGCAGTATTCATCTAAGCTGAACACTGCAACATGCATATTACCTGCATTATCCTCTACAGCAGCTCTATTTGTGGCGGATGAAGTCTCATCTATATCAAAATTAGCAATCCCATTTCTCTGTCCTAGTGCAGCACAAATCGGACTACAACGTTCATCTAATCCATTGAAAGCGATATTCTTCAAGAGCCTGACGAAAGTCTGCGGGACAGGTTCAAAACTATGAACCTTTGCCCCAAGGGAGGCAAACAACAGTGTAAAACTTCCGATGTTTGCGCCAGCGTCTACTGCAACGCCAGTGCCTTCCGTGTTACTAAAGAGGTCTTTAACAAAACGCCTCTCCGCCGAAGAAACAGGAGCTCTAAAACTCCAGAATTCGGAGAAGGACATTAGTTCACCAACTGATACACCTGGCAAAATAGTGATTCTACGCCCATGACTGTGGAAACACCAGCGAATGAACATTGATGACATTCCGGGGGTTGTAAACATGCGGATGGCTCGCTCGACCACTCCGCGAACATGAAAAACGATCTTCATTAACTTCAGGCTCTCGTCGCAGTTACATAATTTGTGGGTTAAACGCTTCTTTGGTAGTAAGTTGGTGGTTGTTGTAACAAACCACATTACATTAGTATAGGGATCGCCAAACTGGCTCGTGCAGAATCAATATTTTGCTACAATCCAACTTCAGAGGGCGTATTGTTTAAATCGATCTGCAATGCGCTTGGGGTTGCAACAATCGCGTACCCAACGTTGACCACGATTGCCTAATGTTCGAGCGTAGTCACTATCTCTAAGCAATGACAAAGTGTGTTCGGCAAGACCTGAAACGTCATTTCGCTTAGCCAGCAAGCCACCTCCAGAGGCCTCAGTGATCTCAAGGCAACCGCCTACACCAAAGGCAACCGTCGGCACTCCAAACGACCAGGCTTCTGCAAGCACTCGGCCGAAGGACTCAGAGTCACTGGGCAATACAAATACGTCTAAACAAGAAATTATGTCACCGGTTCGAGATGCGTCTTGGTAACCCATAAAGTTAACAGACGACGATAGCCCTAAAAGGCTCACGAGCCGCTTAAGCTCTTTAAGATAGTCGCGACCGTCGTCCGAGTTGTCCTCGGAGCCTACAAGCACTAAGTTAGCGTCCGGAAACTCGACACGAATCTTTGAAAGTACATTAATTGCAATCTCCACACGCTTTTCTCTATGCAGGCGCCCAACGTATCCGATTATTGGTCTGCAGCCACGGAATTCGGTACGTCTCAAATTGTCAATTGTATCGCTAGAGATTCGCTGCACATCCACAGATTCGTACAGCACGTAAACCGAACGATGCCGCCCACCTAAATTAGAAGAGACCTGTTGCGCCACCGTGTACGAAGGGCACAGGATTATGTCGGCACGACGCCAGCTCCATTTTTCAATGCTGGACCAATTCGATCTAACTTCAAACCGGCAAAACCGAATAAGCCTCACATTGCAGAGCAGCGCTGCAAGTGTTACGATAGGTGAGTTCCCATCCAAGTTGATAACAACGGTTGTGCATTTGGACTTACGGATTGTGGAGGTTAACTTTATGAGCAAACCGATGTGCCAGTCAGGTCGTCTTGCAATTCGGTAAAGACCAAACGAAATATTATAAACAGGGACGCCCAGAGCCTGAAGGGCGAGATGTAAGGGACCACCTGGCGGGCAGGCGACTGCAGCATCAAGATTGCGATCATTTAATAGCGACAGCATACTGCGCTCGGAGCCGTATATCCCAGCCGTGGGACTGACGAAGAGAAACCTTTCAGTGGAGGGCTTCAATCTCCACTCCTAAGTGTCAATTGATCCGTGGAAGAAGAGCTCTCGAGTTCGTCTAAACATATCAAGCAACGAACGCGGAAGATTTCCACAATATGGTACTCCCTCGGTAGCATACGGTGGTCCAGTATAGATATCGACAGCGAGCGCCTTTGCTACAGCCTGCGATTTAAAATCAACCAGAACCGCCTTGGTATCCTCGAGACGTTTAACCAAGCCCCTTCTACCATGATACCAACCCCAAATGAGATATAAAAAAATATTGGCTTGGATGCCACTCCGCTTAAGTGCCATCTGGGTAAGACGGTGAGCAAAGACGTGATCGCGGTGAAAATCTTCCGGATGTGGACAGAATACTTCCCCCGGACAATGTGTTTTCATCACTGACGAAAGAAATTCAACGACTTCCAGGAGTTCCTGACCCGACAACTGATCGATAATTCCGTCCTTTAAATGTAAAAGATAAATAGACTTACTATCCACACCCAGTCGATTGCACGCAGATATCAATTGCTGCTGTCGTATCTTGCTTACAACCTCCCAAGTTGATGGCCTATCGAATACATTCTCTCCACTGGTAAGTACTATGATGACTACGGGAATCCCCAAGGAGCGTTTGCAGGCAATGATACCGCCACAAGCAAATGTCTCGTCATCTGGATGAGGAGCAATTATAAGAGCTGACTCTCTTGTGGGTTCAAAGACCCTGTGTCTCATTGCTACATGACAGTAGCGCACGCGGCAGCGAATATCCTTCAAAAACCCACGAGTACGCTGACTTATATCATTCGTCAGTCTATCGATGCCGCCGCGCATGAAATCTTCCATAGTTCGCGTACACAAGAGAAACTAAAGCAAAAGAACGACAGCTACAACTCTAAAGTTAGGCAGCAAACCGGGCAAAAAAATGGATTTGAGAAGGAGCTTTATTGAGGACAATACTGCATTTCAGGCGTCAAGTTTTTTGATCCGTCTCCATTACTTCATCATTTTAAAGCATCTTTGATAGACGCGGCTCAGATTGCTCCCGAGATGTGATGCTATGGTTGCGCCAGAAAGTACTTCAACTGTCCCAGACCGGGTTTCGATGACGTCATTCATGAACCTATTTTTGTAGTCGTGCGTTCCACTGCCTAGATCGATTAAGCTGATACGATTAGCGATAGAGTGAGAAATGAGATAGTTTAGTAGAAGATGACCAGGTGAGTACTTTCGAAACTCTTCGCGATAGGTTGGGAACCAGTAATGAAGCGTTTGACTCGAGCGAAGTCCGAAGTGCGATGCGAGATGATGCCCACCGGCATACAACTCAGACAGTACTCCTGAGAATGACGGCTCTTGTGTTGAATGGAGTGCCGCAATTATCCCGCGTATTTTGTTGTCCGCAAACTGGTCTGGCCATTCATTTGACTTATATTGTTCTGATTTCAAAGACATAAACACAGATAGCGCATGAGTACTCTGAGTGTGGAAAACAAACTCGATATGGCCAACTTCCTTCTCCAAGCGACGTGTTAGGTTATTAAGTGTGATAAAAAGTCGCGAGCCCAACTGACGTTTGGTTTGGTAGTATCGGTCAGAACCATTTAGTAAGTCAATTATCGGTATTTCATTTTTGTTCTTTCGCTGAGTCACAAATTGAGCTTGACCAGGAGGGGTGTGGTAGAAGCTCCATTTTCGCAGTTTACTGTTCCGTAGAATACTAAGCCAATCTGCGGAAAACGACGGGCCGCATATGATTCCGTGATGGTCGTTCATCACATGATTGACTGGTACGCCGACGAATTCATCCTGTCTTTCAAACGGGAAAATTGCTTCTATTGTTCCGTTACGTTCAATTGAGAGAAATTCAACCGCCTTATTGAATTTTTGAGAGGCGGTAAAAAAGTGTGGATCAAAAAACGGGCTACTCAGAGCCGGATTTGTTCGTCGCAGTGAATGCCAAGCTTCCAGAATTCTGTTGCTAAGGGTGTCATGCAGTTGATACGTGAATAATTGGGCCGGACTTGTGAGAGAATATACTATCATTTTGCGCAGTGCTCAGTGTAGGGATGCACCTAGACTTCGGATATGGTATTGAGCCTCGATGTGAGATCTGTTGCCCGCGCCAACTCTACAACATTAGACTTGGAGATTGGTAGTAGTTGAGAGTCGTCCAGTTAGTTAGTCTAATGCCCTTCTAACTCTTGCTCGCTTAATGCCACCTAGATCGGACTCAGCAAAAACTCCGTTTGTCAAAGGTTGTGTGGCGGCGACTTGTGAAGCGCGCTCCTTCAGATCAGGAGCGATAAATGGGCAAGATAACAGAAGCTTAGCTATATCTAATAGGGTATGTGTGGGGCTGATCCGAATCAAAAGCGAATCCAGTTCCGTATGCAAGGACACATTGATGGGAGCCAGTTGATCAGATGAGCAATTTGGATCTTGCGACAATCTGTAATCCTGAAACTTGAAGTTGCCTCCCATCACATTGTTGCTAAAGCGAACCCAAAGATTTGGAATACAATAAGCGTCAGCGCATATAAGACCATGCAGGGAGCTCGAGACAATCGTTCTGCATGATTTTACTTCTCGTACAAACAGACCAAGCCCAGCTTCGATGTCGATTAGTTTTACTCTCGTATCCTTCGCGAATTTTGTGAGGACAGGACTAGTTTTGTCGATAAAGTGAGGGATGATGCCTACTTCATGTGTAGTTTTTACAGGCGGGTCGTAGAACAGTGGCAACAGAAGAGCGGGATCACCGTAGATGTTTGGACATTCAATCCCACTCTCAATCAAGGCGTTTCTGGTAAGCGGACCTCGTACAGCGTGAATTGCTCTTGGTGGTGAGATAACCGTGGTGCCCTCTTCTATGAACCCACTGCCCCAAACAATTGTATTTGAGTTAGCCCCTTCAAGAATGCTCCCAACGACGGAATATCGGTCGTGGTAAAGACCGTTCAATCTTTGGACAGAGCGTCCGGATAAAAGTTCTACTAAGATCGGATTGAGGGCGTCACCCCAGTTGGGGATGTTGATATAAGTGAGGGGAATGCGACCTCTTTGAACAAGTTGCGCTGTGAACCTTCGCGCAGGATCGGCCACGCACCGCTTCAGTAGGACTTTTGTTCTCTTCATGCTGATGTCACTGTTGAACTTGAGCTGCTATATGAAGTTCTGCGGCGCCAAGGCCTGTTTGGCGGTAAGTAATTCGATGGCTGTTGATCTGTTGTGACCAACCAGCTTTGAGTAATTAGGTTCAGTGATGATTGAGTCGTCGTAATCTTCAATATATTTAAAAGGTTTTAAGAATGTGCTTTGAGGTGGTCCATCAAAGATTGGCAGAGCGCCTGCTATAGCTGCTTCATAAAAGCGATAGGTCCAGGGAAGGTCTCCGGGAGGGCAGTAAACAAGCTGCGATTGGAGAAGCGTGTGCCAATAGGTGTTGTCAATAATCTTATTTTGTATTTGCCGTCCGCGGTCGTTCCAATCAATGATCACTCCGTGGGATTTGTATGCTCCATACAAACGCGATAACAGAGATAGTTGGATCTTATTGGGCGGAAAGACGGAAATTGTGCGTTGCACCAATGGGAAGAGAGCCGATGTTTCAAAGTGTTTTTCGAGAAAGTGAGCAGTTCTGATGAGACGATCTTTCGTCGGGAGGCCTGAAAAGCTAACTCTAATATGTCTGGCGTAATATCTTGTACTGGCAATTTCCGTAAGCCAAAGGGGGAAGATCAAGGGTCTCGTTACGGTACCAAATGTCGTTCGCGGAGCGTTGTGATCTATGCTGATTGGTACTTTGTATACTCCCCCGACCTGGCAAGACGAGATTTCAATTGGGAAATACTGGTCAATGCCCTTCAAGGCAAGAGCTTGTGTATGTGTAATGCGTAATGACCAACCACTTTCAATCAACGCAGCGAAAAGACGGCCTTCCTGAATACGGATTGGGAACTCTGTTACGTCGAGGAGTGGATTACTGCGTGAACTGGAGTGTCGTGCCGATGCCTTTAGCAGTTCGGTCATCTTGTTCAACTCAACAGCAAGTACTTCAGTATTGGAAAGTTTCTAACAATTGTGTCTTGCTCATTAAGGACTTTGGATGCGACCCCACGAAGGGTCCATGCCGAGGTTGCGGTCATTATTGCAAGACTTGTTATAATGTACATTGTTCCCGACAAGGTAGCTTGTAGTATTAAGGCTCCGGTGAAAAGGAACCCTGCTCCGAGCGTTACCTTTAGTACGCCTAAAGATGGACGAAAGCGCGTTAATCGGTCGGCAATTACCATGATGGTGAGTCCATGTACTATCATGTGAATAACTAAGGCATACCCCGCGCCCATCAGGCCGAATTTATCAATCAAGAGTACGCTGAACAGTACAAGTCCAAAGTTCGCTTCGGTTTGACTGATAAATACCCACCTCGATGACGCTTTGGCTCTTTGCAGGTAGCCGATCGGGAAGAAAAAGATTTGAAGGAGGGATCCCGCCACCAGCCATGGTATGAGTGCTTCGGCCGCAGTAAAGGACTCACTGTAGAATAGCGCTATAAGGTTGTGGGCCAACATGCATGTTGCGATTAGTCCTGGGGTAGCGAGTAAGAGGCCCATTTCAATTTGCTCTGATACAAGCCTGTTTAGCTGATCATGATCGCCAATGGCTCTCGATAGTCTTGGATAGAAATCAACGGCTATTGCGCTCACGATAAAGCTGCTGAAAAGGCCCGATACGCCACATGCAGCTAGATATATGCCATTCGAGTCCAGACCCAGGCGATGTGTGATTGTTGCTCTAATTATCAACCCAGCAATAATCGACAGTATTGTCCCGTATATCAGTGAGGTGCCAAATTTCAATAGTGTGATCCCATCTTCGGCGGTTGTTCTCCAGTTCACGTGTTGCTGGGAAGGCATTTGATCTCTGGCACAAATAGCTGAAGTTGCTGCTGCAATCATCGCCGCGGACAGAATTACTGGTACAATGCCTTTGGGGCCGAGTAGAGAGTAAAGGATGATAGTCGCGAACGTTGTTATGGCCGCGCCAATGATATTCACTTTTGCTAATGTGAATATTCTCTGGTTCCCTTGTAGGGTGGCGAGGAAGGCGCCGGATATTACGTTCAGGAACACTGCAAAGCTCAGGAATTGAATTGCAGTCGCGTGCTCCGCGTTACCAAATATTGAATTGGAGAGTAGCGTGGAAAGTGAAGCTGTCAGTATAGTTCCGGAAAGACCTAAAATGATGGAGAGCCGATATATGGTTATTACTGTTGTATTGTAAGACAAGCTGGTTTTGTCACCGCCTGTGCTTGCTATCGCCCTTACTCCACTTTGATTTATTCCCATGCTTGAGAGGTTGGCTACTAGGTCAACAGTCGAGTTGTATAATCCGACCAGCCCGACGCCTTCGGGGCCGAGAAGTACCGCAACGAATTTTACTCGGAGAATGGATATTGCATATACGATTACTTGCGAAGTCCCGGTAATGCCCGTTGAACGCAGTATTTGACGATATGTCATGTTAACGAGTTTTTGTTGGCATGAGTGTGCTTTGGCGATACGTACAGCACCACATGGGCCAGCATCGAGATGCCGTGTTGACGTTGTTGGAGTCGATCGCTAGCTTCTAAAGCGCAAGTGTGCATGTGCGATAAGTCCACCACTAAGGTCATTGCCTGTCTATCAAGCTGTCATGCGTGTTTTTATCGCTGACGGCAGTCAAAGAAACTTCGCGCTCGAGTTCCACGATCTCTGTCCCGAGTGCCTCATATTCTGCCAGTTTTCTCTTCAGAAACTGCCGCGTGAGCGCTACTTTGGCCGCGAGACCATCGGATGTAAGCAGATATGCGTAGGCGCTCTTGTTTCGCGCCCTTGAGAAATTGCCTAATTTCACCAATCCCTTCTCGGCGAGTGCGGCGAGGCAGTAATGTGCGGCGCCAACGCTGATCCCCACCTGCGCGGCCAATTGGCGCTGGCTGATATGCGGGTTCTGATGGAGAAGCCGCAGCGTCCGTAGGCGGACGTCCTCCTGAAGGATCGGGCGTTTGCTCGACATGTTGTGAAGGCCCATGGCTACCGCAGGCCGCCCCACCCGGACATGCCCTTGATACTTTGCAGCGTGAGCGGCCAACCGCACGCTCGCTCAATATTGAGCATCATACATGCAGCATATGAATTGGAAAGGGATTTCAAACTGCCGTGGCGCCGGTGCGTGTCGGGGATTGGATGGGCAGGCCTGGCTGAAGCGATTTGAGCCAAGCCGCATAGGTCTCGGCGAGACCCTGATGCAAAGGCCTCGCACCGTTCCATCCGAGCGCGTTCAGGCGGCGCGTGTCTGCGAGTTTGCGGGGCGTGCCATCCGGGCGGGATGGATCGAATGTCAATCGGCCCTCGAAGCCCACCATACCACAGATACGGCGGGCGAGTGCGGCGATTGAGAGTTCTTCACCGGAACCCAGATTTATCGGGAGTTCGCCATCATAGTGTTTGGCGAGGAAGACTCCCGCATCTGCCAGATCGTCGACGTGAAGAAACTCGCGCAGCGGTGTGCCGGAGCCCCAGATTTTCAGTTCGCTTGCTCCAGATGTTTTCGCGTCAAGCGCTTTGCGCAAAAGAGCGGGGAGAACATGGGAGGTCTCGAGATCGTAATTGTCCCCCGGCCCATATAGGTTGGTCGGCTGGCAGGAAATGTAGCTTGCGCCATATTGGCGGCGGTAAGCCTTGATGAGCTTGACGCCGGCGATCTTGGCAATGGCATACCACTCATTCGTCTCCTCAAGGGGTCCCGTCAGCAGTGCCTCCTCGGGGATCGGCTGCGGCGCATGTTTGGGGTAGATGCAGGTGGAGCCGAAGAAGATCAGCCGTTCCACGCCCGCCTCGTGCGCCGCGTGGATGATGTTCGCCTCGATCATCAGATTGTCGTAGAGAAATTCCACAGGCCGCGCAGCGTTGGCGGCGATGCCGCCAACCCTTGCGGCGGCGAGGAAGACGACATCAGGGCGGTTGGCCTCGATCCACGCAGCGGTTGCTGCCTGCTCGCGGAAGTCGATCGCGCGGCGCGGCAGGTGCAGGAGCTCACAGTTCTCGGATGCCAGCCGCCGCACGAGGGCCGAGCCCACCATCCCGTGCTCGCCCGCGACCCAGACGCGCTTTCCTGCAAGCGAGTAGGGGAGGGTGACGCTCAACGCGTCACCTGTCCGAGGGTGATGAATTGCGAGAGCTTCGAGGCTGGCTTGGCAATCAACGCCCAGTCGACGACGCCTGACTTCAGCCAGCGCTGGCGCGCCGCAAGCGCCTCGAAATTGTGTTTGACGTGGGAAGAGAGGCTCGCGGTGCTGCGGCCACCCAGGGCCATGTCGATCATGACATCCGGAATGTGGCGGAGGCTTGCGCCATGAATGTCGATAGCGCGGAGCATCCACTCATAGTCGGCGGCTGTTGCGAGCTTCGTATCGAAGGGACCCACGGCCTCTGCCACCTGCCGGCGGACGTAGAATGTGGGGTGCGCCGGCATCCAGCCCGCGGCGAAGCCGCGCGCTGGTCGTGGTGCCGCCCGCCAGCGGCGGACGACGCGGCCATCTTCGTCATGAAAATCGAGGTTTCCGTGCGTGGCATCATGCGACTGCAGAGCCTCCGCAATCCGCGAGAGAACGTGTTGATTATGATAGCGGTCGTCGGCGTTGAGGACGCCCATTGCGTCGCCTTGGAAAAGCGCCAAGCCCTTGTTGAGCGCGTCATACATGCCGCGGTCGGGCTCGCTCACGATCCGGATTTCATGCGAGCGGAAGCTCCCCGCCACGGCAACGGTGCCATCGGTTGAGGCGCCGTCGATGATGATCATCTCCTTCTGCGGGTAGTCCTGCGCAAGGAAGGAGGTAATGGTGCGCGCAATCGTCGCCTCCGCATTGCGGCAGACGGTGAGGACGGAGATCTTCATTGGAACGGCGCTCCGCTCACTGCGCGGCCACGCCTTGGGGTTCCTCGCTGGGGCGGCGGAGGCCTGCTTCCTTCCGGACGGCTTCCAAGTCGCTGCGGACCATCTCTGCGATCATGTCTTCAAAGCTTGTGGTGGCCGTCCAGCCCAAGATGCGCTTTGCCTTTGACGGGTCGCCGAGCAAAAGGTCGACCTCGGTGGGCCGGAAGTAGCGCGGATCGACTTCTACAAGTGTCCGGCCCGTGAGGGCATTTACGCCGCGCTCGGTGATGCCCTCTCCCTCCCACCGCAGTGTGATGCCGACTTCAGCGAAGCTGCGTGTCACCAGATCACGGACGCTGTGCTTCCGCCCCGTTGCCAGCACGTAGTCGTCTGGGCTTTCCTGCTGAAGCATGCACCACATGCCCTCGACGTAGTCGCGCGCGTGGCCCCAGTCGCGCTCGGCATCGAGATTGCCCAGATAGAGCTTCTCCTGCAGCCCCAGAGCGATGGCAGCGGCGCCGCGCGTCACCTTGCGGCTGACGAAGGTCTCGCCGCGCAGCGGGCTCTCGTGATTGAAGAGTATGCCGTTGGATCCGTGGAGGCCGTAAGCTTCGCGGTAATTCACCACCATCCAGTAGGCATAAAGCTTCGCCGCCGCGTAAGGCGAGCGCGGATAGAAGGGGGTCGTCTCGGATTGCGGCGTCTCGTGGACTTTGCCGTAGAGTTCGGAGGTTGAGGCCTGGTAGAAGCGTGTCCGCTCCTTGAGGCCGAGCAGGCGGATGGCCTCTAGCAGGCGCAGCGTTCCAAGCGCGTCAGAGTTCGCGGTGTATTCCGCCGTCTCGAAACTCACTTGCACGTGGCTTTGCGCGGCCAGGTTATAGATCTCGTGCGGCTGCGTCTCCTGCACGATGCGGATCAGATTGGTGGCGTCCGTCATGTCGCCATAATGCAGGATGAGGCGGCGATGAGCCTCATGCGGATCCTGATAGAGGTGATCAATGCGGCCGGTGTTGAAGGAAGACGAGCGGCGCTTCAGGCCGTGCACCTCGTAGCCCTTCGCGAGGAGCAGGTCAGCGAGATAGGCGCCATCCTGACCGGTGACGCCGGTTATCAGTGCTATCTTTGTCATGGATCCATCATTTGATTGCGCGGCACGGGTGTGGGCCGGCGCGCGCGGGGTACCGGAGACCGCGGCCTGGAGATGGTCCAGGCCGCTCTTGTCTCAAGCCATCAGCGATATCTGCCAGGCGCTCGCGATCAGAGTGCGCGAGACGAGGGCCGCCGCCTTACTGCGGCGTGCCGGGGTTGCCGACGCCATCGCCATCATTATCGTCATTCTCTTCCTTCTCATTGTTGAGAATGACGACGAGCGCGACGGTGCCAGCCGCGGCGGCTGTCATGAGGCCGACGACGGGGGCGGCACCACCCGTGCCTTCAGTTGCACCCGCTGCTGCGGTGCAGGGGATTTCGTCGGTGATCGTATAAACAGTGGATTCCGGAACGACATATTGGCAGTTGCCGCCCGGGAAATAGAGCGTGATGGAGCTGCGCTTGCCGGCGAAGACCTTGTCTCCAGCTTTCAGGTTGGCGCCGACGGAGAGATCCTTCAGCCCGTCGCCGCGGTTCACGCGGGTGGTGGAGCCCGAGGTGTCCGTCACTTCCGCAGCGTCTGCTTCGGCGGCGGCCGGCTCGATCTTCGCCTGGGCTGCAGGCGCTGCTGCCGCTGCGGTTTTCTTGGCGGATGCTGCAGCAGGGGTCTGCTCGACGGAGGCAGCGCAGGGCGACTTCTCGGCGATCACAATGCTGTATCCGCCGCCGACGCGCACGGAGCAGCCGTCGGCAAGATATTCAACTTCAACGAAGCTGCCCTTGCCGGCGGAAACGCGGTCCCCCGGTTCAAGCAGGGATTGCACGCGCGGAGCCAAAGACTGGTCTCCGTGCTGCAGGACGATATCCTTCCCGCCGATCTTGCTGATCATCGCGGGCTCCGCAGCGAAGGCGGCGGCGGGCGCAAGAATGAACGCCAGGGAGGCGATCGTCATCACGCGTGGCGTTGGCCGGATCATCTTCATGTGCAGGGTCCTTTCACTAACAGTCATGGGGCTAGCTCGGGCAGCGTGTCAACGCTTATTGCGTCAATCGCAACCAAACCGAGTGTGGTCTGTGACGTTTCTAGTTTTGTTTTACTTTCCAGCGTGAGGAGCTGGTATGGGCAGGCGCCGTCTGGCACCTCGAAGGGTTTGTCGAAGCTCATCCACTGGCTCGATTGCGGCAGTGACGGCGACTCATCAAGGAGGCGCATCTTCCCCGCTTCCGCGCAGTAGAGCCTGAACACGAGAGCTGAAGCTGACTGATAGTCCTCAAAGCGGGCCTCGCCTGAGAGGCTGTAGCGCCCGGGTTTCAGCTGCAGGATCTGCGAGAGATTGGCGAAGCTGCCGGCAAAGTTGCGGAAGTCGATCTGAAGTGTCTGATCCATGCTTGCCGTGTTGCGGGGAAAGAGGCGGTAGGAGAAGCCCTCTCCGGGTGTGACGGTCCAGTCAAAGCGGAGGTTCCGAATAGGCTGCGAGAAATTGCCGTCGTAGACGCGCTTCACTTCCTTCAGCTCCGTTTCGCTCAGCCCCGAGAGCCAGACGGCGTAGGCGCCGTCGACGTCATTCTTCTTCAGGAGATCGTCGATCAAGGCTGAAAGCTCCCGGCTTCCAACCGGTATGTTCATCGCCCGCATGTCACTGAAGATCCGCTGGGTCGTGCCTGGCATACCCTTCGAAATCACATAGGCGAAGAACTGCGGGCGCCAGGGCGGGTCGGTTGCGAGCATCCGTGCGACGGCCTTGCTGCCATCCTCGGCCGAGGCAATTCCGGCGGCGACGGCGAAGAAATCCTGCGCCTGCTGCGGCCTGGCGCGGATCAGCCCGTCCAGGCGGTTCATCACGCTGTCGAAGTCACGCCGCCTAAGCAGGATCTCCATCGCCTCCGCCTGAACCGCCGTCGCGCGCGGCCGCAGCTGCCCCGCGATCAGCTTCAGCCGCTCCGCGGCATCACTGTCACCTTCGGCCTCGGCGAGGTGCGAGAGATCCAGAAGCACGTTGGCATTGAGCGGGTTCCGCGCCAGAGCGGACCGCGCCTCCTCGCCCCTCTCCGCGCGCTCGCCGGCGGGGAGTTTCTTCAGCGCCTCGACACTGAAGCGATCAATGTCGTTGGTTGACGTTCCGCGGTTTGCTCCCGATGTCACCATCTGCTGCACTGTCAGGTAAGCAGTCATTATCAGGAAGACGGCAAAGAAGCCAAGCGTCACCCTAGGAAGCAGAAGCGGCCCGGATCCATGCCCGTGGAGCGCGTGGGTCACCACGTCATGAGCCCAAGTGCCAGCTTCGAGTAGCGCGAAATCGAGACGCCGATCGGCTCATCCATCACGTAGCGCCAGACGGTGAGGCTGCCCAGGGTGACGATTGCGCCGTAGGTCAGGAACTTCGCGGTGTGCGCGAGGCTTCCCACAGCTTGGGAGATGGCCAGCCGCACGCTCGCTGAGCGGGTCCGCTTCGCAGGCTTCACGCGTGCCGGAGCCGGCCGCACGCGCAGCGGCGGCCGAGGCTTGGCTCGCAGAGTGGCCGATGGCTTTGCTTTTCCAGTCCCGCTCTCGATGCGCTCGACGGCATCGAGAACGCGCGCGAGATACTCCTGTTCCGCGGCGCGCGGGTTGCGGTCGGGGTGGAGCCACTTGAGGAGGAGGCGCTTGTTGTCGCGCACCTCGTCCGCTGATGCACCGGGCTGCAGGGCCAGCACGCGGTAGGGATCAGACGCCCGGTCAAACAGCACCGTCCCCAGGAACTGGGCGCCGGCGGTGCGGATCGTCTCGGCGCTGTGCTTGGCGTAGACGTGCTCGGTGCTCGCGTCGCGCCAGGTCCCCTCCGCCACGATGCGGAGGACGCTCTTCATGCCTTCGGGGAGGGGCCCGACGGAGAGCAGCGATGCGGCGTCAGGTTTCGCGAGGGTGTCGATCGCTATGTCTATGGCTTGGCGGCGGGACATGTTCGGATGAAGGTCTAGGCTTTCCGGCCCGGCAGCTGCTTCTGGCCGTAGCCGTAATATTCATAGTCGCTGTAGCCGTAGCCGTAGCCGTAGCCGTAGCTCGCCTCGCGCCGGTCGAACTTGTTCAACACCGTGCCGATGATGTTGGCGCGCACCACCTGCATGCGGCGCACGGCCACGCGGAGTGCCCTCTTCCGCGTGCTGTTGGCGCCGATGAGCAGCAGCGTCACCTGCGTGGCGCCTGCCAGCAGCGGCGCATCGGCGAGGCCGATGATGGGTGGCCCGTCGACGATCACGATGTCGTAGGCGTCGCCCGCCGCGCGGATCAGCTCGGCCATGCGCGTGCCGGAGAGGAGTTCCGCCGGGTTGGGGGGAAGGGGGCCCGAGGTGATGGCGAAGACATTCTGCATCGGCGTCACCTGCAGCGTGTCCGCCGCCTCGATGCCGCCGATCAGATAGTTGGTGAGGCCGCGGTCGTTGCGCAGCTGCAGCCTCTTGTGGAGGGAGGATTTCCTCAAATCCGCATCGATCAACAGAACCTTGAGGCCCACCTTCCCCAGCGTATCGGCAATGCCGATGGCGGAGGTGCTCTTGCCTTCCGATGGCATGCTGCTGGTCACGAGGATCGAGGAGGGGAGACCCTGCGGCGTCGAGAATTGCAGGCTGGTGCGGAGCGATCTGTAGGCCTCGGAGACGGCGGATCGCTGATCCTGCAGCGCCATGTCTATGCTCATGCCGTCCTTGGGAAGCGGCACGATGCCGACGACGGGGAGGCCCGTCTCCTTCTCGATGTCCTCGGGCACCTTGAAGGTCTCGTCGAGGAAGTCGAGGCCGAAGGCCGCCATGAAGCCGAGTGCCAGTCCCGCGAGCGTGCCGAGCAGCAGGTTGCGCTTCACGTTGGGGGAGGAGGGGAAGCCCGGTGCGTCCGCCTTGTCGACGAAGGAGACGTTGTTGGTGCCGATGCCGCCCGCGACGCCGATTTCCTTGTAGCGCTGCAGGAGGCCGTCGTAGAGCTGCCGGTTGGTGTCAACCTCGCGCTGGAGAATATTGTACTGGATGCTGCGGTTGCGCTGCTCCACCAGGGTCTTCTTGCCCTTCTCGAGTTCGCCTTCGAGCATCGCGGCAGAGATGCGTGCCGCCTCGTAGGATGACTTTATGTCGGCCTTCACCGCCCTCACGGAAACGGCAAGCTGCGCGTCGAGTTCGGCGATCTGGCTGCGGAGTTGCTGCATCTCCGGGTAGCTCGGCTTGAAGATGTTCAGCTTCTGCTGATACTGCGCCGAAAGCTCGGAGCGGAGCTTGCGGTTTTCCTGCACCGTCTCGTTGTTGCGGATCTCGGCAATCTCCATGCCGTCGGCGTTCTCGACGCGCTGCCAGATCAGCTCGAGGCGGATCTTCTCGTAGCGCGCGTCCGTCAGCTTGGTGTTGAGGGCCTCGATATCGGAGTCGACAACCGTCTTGCCCTCGCCCACGGTGAGGATGCCCTTCTCGTCGGCATATTTGACCAGAAGCTTCTCTGACTCCTCGAGCTTCGCCTTGAGCTGCGCGAGGCGCTCCTCGAGGAATTTCCGCGCGTAGGCTGTGGCCTCGAAGCGGCGGTCGAGGTTGTCCGTGATGAAGACTTCGGCGTAGCCGTTGGCGACGCGCTTCGCCACATTGGGGTCGGGGTGATTGAAGCTCACGTTCACGATGCGCGAGCCGCGGACGGGCTCGATCTGCAGTCCGCCCCGGAGGCGGGCTGCGGCGCTCAGGTCCAGGGCGTCGGTTGCGGATTGCGCCTCGGCACTCGTGGCCTCGCCCGCCGGCGCATTGTCCTCGGAGAAGATGAGGCCTGCGAGCTTGGACCTGATGAGCGTCAGGAGGGAGGGGGCCACCTCAGTGTTGAAGGCGGGATCATTGCCGAGCGAGAGGGCGGCTGCGACGCGCTCGGACAGCGTGCGGCTGGAGAGCAGCTGATACTGCGTCTGGTAGAAATCCTGGCCGCCCGCCTCCTCGTTATCGACGTCGCCCTTGTCGAGAACCTTCGTCGCCTCGCGCTCGATCTGGATGCTTGCCGTTGCCTTGTAGATCGGCGTCATCATGAAGGTGGAGACGGCGGTGATGGCGAGGACGCTCCCGGCGATGCCGAGGATCAGCCACTTATATTTTGTGGCAATGCGGAGGTATTTGAAGATATCGAAGGTCTTCGCATCCTCGTCGCCATAGGGGCCGTAGCCCTGGGGTTCCGGCTGGAAGATCTCGGGGCGCGTCTCCCGGCCCGTCTCCACCGGCTGGATGGCACGCTGCGGCCGCCTCGCGTGGTCGCGATCGGCACCGAAGTCGGAGTGTGGGATCTCGTTCATGCGTCTCAGAGGGCCAGCAGGCTGAAGAGCCCGGTGAAGCCCATGGCTTGCTGCAGGCCTTTCATCATCACCTTGCCGCCCGACTCATCCACCATGATAATGTCGCCGGCGCGCAGAACGGGGTCGTCCTTTTGTCCCTTCCGGATCTCGTTGAGATCGAAGCGTGCGGCCATCTTCTTGCCGTCCACCTTGCGCAGCACGTAGATGCCGCTGGGTGATCCCATGTCGCTCAAGCCGCCCGCGGAGGCGATCGCCTCAACTAGCGTGGTCTTGCCCTTCATCGGGAACACGCCGGGGTTCTTGACGGCGCCGTCCACAGTCACGCGCTGGCTGTTGTATTCCTTGACCGAGACGAAGACCTGCGGCGACTGCATGAAGTCCTTCTTCAGCTTCGCCGCGATGTCGTGCTGCAGCTGGTCCGTCGTCCGGCCTGAGGCCTTGACGTCATTGACGAGGGGAAGCGAGATGAAGCCCGCGGCACTCACCTGTGCCGTGCGGGAGAGGTTGGGAACGTCGTAGACGGTGACATCCACCACATCCATCGGCGCCAGGCGGTAGTCGACGGCGTCGTCGCTGCTGGCGGGGACGGAATATTTGTCGAAGAGCTGCGCCACCTGCTGCGTGCTCTGCTTCGATGCGGGTGTCACGGCCGACGGCGGCGGCCCGCTTGAGGCGGTCGAATTGGTGCCCTGCTCGGTAAAGCTCGCCTGGCTGGTGAGGGAGGGCGAGGAAGAGGAGCATGCGGCAAGGCCAAGTGCCAGGCCGGTGAGGATCAGGGCGGGCAAAGGCCCGCTCAATCGCATGATCTTGATGAGACTGTTCAAAGAACCTCTGCCCTTGCCTTTTGGGGTGCCGCCACGGTTTCACCCAGGAGGATGATTTCGGGCCGGTCGCGGAAGATGATGCGCGCCTCGCTCTCGCCCAGCTCGGTGTGGACGAGGTTCCACGCCTTGCGCAGGCCCGGCGGGCGCCGCACATTGTCATGCGCATCGGAGGCGACCAGGTGAACGGCGCCGGTATCGAGAAGCCGCATCGCCAATTCCCGCGCGGAGTGGCCGTAGTCGCCGAAGAAGGAGCCCGCCGTCACCTGCATGAGGACGCCCGAGAGCACCATGTTCTGCACCCAGGGCATGGCCCGCTCGGCCCAGCGGTATCTTTCGACATGCGCGAGGATCGGCGTGTAACCCGCGGCGATGATGTCGAGGAACATGCGGTCCAGATGAGGCGGAAGTGTCGTTGGCGGTGCCTCGACCAGCACATATTTGCCGCCGTGGATCGAGAGCACGTCGCCGCTTTTCACACGGGCCGCCATGTCCGGCCGGACATGGGCCTCGCAGCCGGAGACGACGACGAGGTCGATCCCCTCATCCATCAACCGCTCGTTCAATTCGGCGACGCGGGCGATCACGTCTTGGGGCTTCGGCTCGTAGACGCCGGGAAGGAGGTGTGGCGTGCAGGCCATCACTTCAACGCCGTCGTCAACGGCGAGCCTGGCCATGTCCAGCGCCATTTCCATGTCGATGGCGCCGTCGTCGATGGCGGGAAGAATGTGGCTGTGGAGGTCGATCATGATTTCTGGCGCCTCCCAAGGCTTCCGGTTGCGGAGATCTGATGGCGGCGGAGGCCGGCGGTGTCGCGGGCGACCTGGAAAACCGGAGGCGCCACGGCGACGGGAACCTCGTCACGCTCCCGCAGCGGCTCCTCATTGCGGGCGCCGCGCTTCCGGGCGGAGGGTGTGTGCCGCGGAGGTGGCGCCATCATGATGGCGATCAGCGCGGCGAAGATCACGGCCAGTGCCGGCATGCGCAGCGGGAACTCGACGAGCGAGTGAAGAAGGAGGACCAGCGCGCCGACGCTCGCGGCGCGCGGCAGCACGGCTGAGGCATAGGCGCCCTTCGGGTTCCAGATGCGGACCGCCTGCCACACGAAGAGCAGCACGAAACACACCATCAGGGCTGCTGCCGGCAATCCGCCTTCGAGCCAGAGTTCGAGCCAGTCATTGTGCGCGTGGTTGACGTAGGAGCTCACCATGGTGGCCGGCGTCTCATGCATGCCATAGACCGGCACGAAGGTGCCGAAGCCGCTGCCCAGGGGAAAGTAGTCGGCGGCGGCGCGCCACGTCACCTGCCTGATCTGCGTGCGGTACTCGGTCATCGGATCGGTTTCGATGACGCGCAGAATGCCCGTCATCCCGAACTGCCCGATGATGAAGGCGCCACCCAGCAGGGCGATCACGGACATTCTCGTCCGCCGCGAGCGGCGGGACTCGGAGGGTGCGGCGAGAACCATCACGGTCGAGAGGGTGAGGGCCAGCATGCCGAGCAGAATGCCGGAGCGTGAGTTGGACGCGGCAAGCCCCATGAAGATGATGATCATCATCACCGCGCCCGCTCCGATCGCCAGCGGCGGCGTCGTCAGCCGCATCCTGATAAGCTTGTGGGTCATCGCCCAGGTCAGGGGGATCGCCACGCACAGCAGCATCGAGAAATTATTGCGGTTCGAGAAGAAGCCCGTGGCCGAGCCAAAATTCGAGATCTCGTAGAGATAGAGGCCGCTCTTGGCGCCGAGGAAGCGCTGCGCGAGGCCCAGGAACACATTGGCCGCCGCACCAATCAGCACCACGCCCACCAGATACCAGCGCGTTCGCGGCTCCATCGTCATGACGCTCAGCAGCATTGCAAGCGGCGGCAGAAGGGCGAGGATGCAGCCCCATGTCGCCGCCGGAATGAGCGTCAGCGGCATGGCGTGGGGTTCGATACCGGCGACGGAAAATGTCTTCGCCACGAACTCCCGTCCAGGAAGGCTGGCGAAGAGGCCGGCTGGAATTGGAATGAGCTGCAGCGCCACGATCGCGACGCCCGCCATGGCCAGAACCAGGGTGAGCCACTCCATCCGCGAGAGGCGCATGCTCTGCAGGCGGTAGAGGGCCGCGGCGAAGAGCCCGATGCAGAGCAGGCGGAAGGTGATGAAGCCCGCGGAGTTCGCCTCCGATGAGCCGCCGCAGACAATCGCCAGCAGCAGCGTGAAGGAGACAGCCGCTGGCCATGCATAGTGGCTCGCGGCCTTCACATGCCGAGGAGCTTCGGCTTCGACCCAGGCGGCGGAGGTCACTTCGCGCTCACCAGGCTCTGGGCCTCGGTAGCCGGGCGGTTGTAGACGTCTTCGAGGCGGATGATGTCATCTTCGCCCAGATAGGCGCCGGTCTGAACTTCGATCAGCACCGCGGGCGCGGCGCCGGGATTGGCGAGGCGGTGGTTGGTGCCCGCGGGGATATAGAGTGACTGGTTGGGAAGCACGCGCGAGACCCGCTCTCCAATCGTCACCTCAACCTCGCCGCTCACCACCACCCAGTGTTCGGAGCGGTGATGGTGGCGCTGGAGGGACAAAATGCCGCCCGGGTTGACTGTGAGCCGCTTCACTTGATAGCCGGGGCCAACGTCGAGCTGCTCGTAATTTCCCCAGGGGCGAAACATCTGCAGCGCCTCCCGTGCCTGCCAGCGTCCTTCCGTCTCGAGCTTGGTCACCAGCGCCTTCACATCTTCGCTCCGGGCGCGTGAGGCGACGAGAATGCTGTCCTTGGTCGAGACCACGGCCACATTGTCGAGGCCGATCAGCGTGACGAGGCAGCCTTCGGAGTGGATAAGGTTCTGGCACCCGTCGAGGACGACGCCCTCGCCGATGATGGCGTTACCGTCAGAACCTTCCTCGCAGAGTGCGGAGACGGCGTCCCAGCTGCCGACGTCCGACCAGGCATAGTCGACGGGCAGCACGGCGGCGCGGCGGGTCTTTTCCATCACGGCGTAGTCGACGGAGAGCGAGGGCGACCTCGCGTAGCTGTCGCGGTCGAGCCGCAGGAACTGCAGGTCCCGGGAGGCGCGCCTGTAGCTCTCGCGCGCGGCGGCGTGGATTTCGGGTGCGAGCGTCTCCAGTTCCGTGAGGAAGGATGACGCCTGGAACAGGAAGTTGCCGCTGTTCCAAAGGAAACCCTGCTCGACGTAGCGCGCCGCCGAGGCCAGGTCCGGCTTCTCGATAAAGCTCTCGACTTCGACGGCGTGGCCATACTCCGCCTTGCCGGGGGCGATATAGCCGTAGCCCGTGGCAGGCCGCTGCGGCTTGATGCCGAAGGTGACGAGGAAGCCCAGTTCGGCATCCCAGGCACATTTCTCCACGGCAGCGACGAAGGCTGCCGTGTCGGGAATGAAGTGATCGGCCGCGAGAACGAGGACGACGGCGCCGGGGTCACGCTCCAGCGCCTGAAGGCAACCGACGGCGATGGCGGCGCAGGTGTTCCGCGCGACGGGCTCCAGAAGGATATCGGCTTCCACGCCGATGTCGCGCAGGTCCTGCGCCAGCAAGAAGCGGTGGGCGTCGGCGCCGACGATGATCGGGTTCGGGTCGAAGATGTCGGCGCGGCAGCGCAGCGCCGTCTCCTGGATCAGCGTGTGCTCTGTGCCGAAGCGGAGGAACTGCTTCGGCTTCGAGGCGCGCGATAGCGGCCAGAGCCTGGTGCCCGAGCCGCCGCTGAGGATGATGGGGACGACGCCCATGGCCAGTCTCACTTCGAGCCGAACCCCGTCAGCACGATCCACAGCGTCTTGACGGCGATGAACACGTCGAGCGAGGCGGAAATGTTCTTGATGTAGAAGAAGTCGTGGCGAAGCTTGCAGGTCGCAGCCTCGACTTCGGCCACATTGCCCTGGCGGATCGCCGCCCAGCCGGTGATGCCGGGCTTCACCGCGTGGCGGAAGGCGTAGTGCGGAATGCCGTTAGCGTAACTTTCGGAAAGATCCACGGCTTCGGGGCGGGGGCCGATCCAGCTCATCTCGCCCTTGAGGATATTGAAGATCTGCGGCAGCTCGTCGAGGCGGTATTTGCGGATGAAGCGGCCAACGCGGGTGATGCGCGGGTCGCCCGCGGCCGTGAAGCTCGGTCCCGCTGCCTGCGCGCCCACCCTCATGGAGCGCAGCTTGTAGCATTCGAAGACATTGCCGCGGAAACCGACGCGCTTCTGCTTGAAGAACACCGGCCCGTCGCTGTCCATCTTGATCAGGATGCCGGTCGCGCCCAGAACCAGCAGCACCAGCGGCAGCAGGAAGAGCGCCAGCATGAAGTCCGCCACCGCCTTCATGAAAATGTAGCTGCGCTGCGGGTGAAGCGCATCAAGGCCGATGTCGCCGGCGCGCGAGAGTTCGACCTCCCCCGTCATGAATTCGCGGGTGCGCGTGCTGTCGAAGATCGGCATGCCCTGCGCCGCGCAGAAGATGATGAACTCATGCCAGCTCTTGTCGAGCTGTGCGTTGAGGTCCACGACGACGCCGTCGAGGCCGCGCGGCAGCACGGTGTTCGAGGGTTCCTGCAGCGTCATCCACTGCGCGTGATCGAGGTGGAGGAGGGAGCGGCCGCTGCCAACCGGCACCACGGCCAGGCGCGGCTTCAGCAGCGTCTCCCGCATGATGCCCACGAAGCCGTACCAGGCCAGCGTCATCACGTAGCCCATGAAAAGTAGCGCGCGGGAGTAATCGAGATGCCCGAGCGTGATCAGGAACAGCAGGGTGAGGAAGGCGACGGTGACCGCAGGGAAGACGGTCGAGAATGGATCCTGCGAGGGGTAGCGCGAGAACCGCTTGATTAGAACATGGCTCAGTACGATTCCCGCCAGCACCAGGAAGGATGTACCCGTCTGGTCCCAGGCGTGAACCGAGGGGTTGACCCCGAATCGCGCCAGGAAGGGCAGCATAACGGCCAGGGCCACTGCACCGGCGATCTGCCCCCGCTCACGGAGGATCCACGCGGCAGGCCACGCTCTCTGATTGATATGTATGGCTGTTTTCAAATGATTTTTGGACATGAGGCGTAGTGCGCTGCGGCATAAAGCTACCGCACTCCGGGTGAAATCGATTTCAACCCTGGCGATTACGCACGTCTCAATTCTCGCAGGCACGGCACCAGGTACTAACCTGATGTTGGTATCATCATCAATTTATGCACAGATGTAAATGCATTCATTCATGATGGCAGATACCGGTTAGCGATGTGTTGCAGCTGCGCCACGCTGTATTGGGCATGCGGCACCACTTTAAATCGTGTTCGCCGCATCGGCGGGCAGCACTTCGGAGGCGGCGGCGCTGATGCGCGTGGCGCGGCCCAGAAGTTCCAGCAGCACGGTGATGCGGCCATAAGGGTCAAGGTGCTCGAGCTGCCCGATGAATCCCGCAAAGGGCCCCGCAAGAAACCGGACGTTTTCTCCGGCAACCAGCGAGGAGGCAAAGGTCACCTTGCCGTCGTCATCTGACATTTTGATGAGGGTTTCGATGCAGCCAGCAGGAAGCGGCGCCGGAAGATCTCCCGATTTCACGATGGCGCGGACGCCATAGGTCCCGTCAACCGATCTCCAGCGGCACTGCTGTGGGTCAAGCCGGAGGAACAAATAGCTTGGAAAGAGGGGACGCGGCTGCGTCAGCAGGTGCCGGCCTGAGCGGATTGTCCGCGAAACAAGCGGGCAGAAACAATGCCAGCCTTGCCGCACTAAGTTCACATGTGCACGCTTCTCTGCACTGGGAAGCGTGTTGACTGCGAACCAGCGCGCGGCGCTCTCGCGCTCTATGTCTGGCGCCCAGCCGGCGTGCTGACCCCCACCGCGGACTACATGCGGCTCGGCTTGGTTCCCGATATTGTATGACAATGCGCGATCATCCCCTCGCTGCCATTCCGTGCCCCCGCGTTGCAGAATAATGGCGATTGGCCATCTCGCAAAGCAAAATTATGCAAGAAACTTGATTTAAAAACTTATGCGTGCAGAAAATCGACCATGGGCAACGCAGAGGGTGTGGCCCAAAGGGGTTTGGTGAACGCTTGCTGCCTCAATAAACTGCATAAAGCTTTGTATACAAGTTGTCGCGAGAATCGTTGAAGGCGCCTCGGGGCTGCGGGCAACTCTCCAGTACAGCTTAGCGTCCACTGCGCAGGCCAGCTCCAGGAGCTCAATCTCCGGAATTCATTGACTATTCGGCGCGCTAAGCGCTTGGAACCAGTGAAGTGCGATCCGAGTTTGGTCACAGCCTCATGTCAGCGGCCGGAGCGGGAATGATAGAGAAGAGTGACGAAGAGCTTCCACAACGGGCAGATCTGCTGCGCTTCATCATCGAGAGCGCCACACATTTTGCCATCTTCACGGTAGATGAGGCCGGGAGCGTTACAACCTGGAACAGTGGCGCTGAACGGCTCTTCGGCTATCGTGAGCATCAAATCGTTGGATATTCGGGTGACGTCATCTTCACCCCCGAAGACCGCGCGGCCGGCGTTCCGCAGAAGGAGCGGAGCGAGGCGGCGCAGAAGGGCCGCGCCGTCGATGAGCGCTGGCACCAGCGGCCCGATGGCAGCCGATTCTGGGCCTCCGGCCTGCTGATGCCGTTGCATCCGCCACTCAAAGGCTTTGTCAAAATAGCGCAGGACAAGACTGACGAGCATGAGGCCACCGTGCGCCTCCGCGAGAGTGAGGAACGCTTCCGGCTGCTGGCGACGAGCATTCCACAACTTGTGTTCCGCACGCTGCCGGATGGCACGCGCACGTGGGGTAGTCCGCAATGGATCGACTTCACCGGCCTCGGCCTGGAGGAGAGCCTTGATCATGGCTGGCTCGATGCCATTCACCCCGAGGACAGGCAGCAGACGCGTGATGCCTGGTCCTCATCGCGCCGGTCGGGCGAATACTATGTCGAACACCGGGTGCGGCACAGGGAAAGCGGAGAGTACCGGTGGTTCCAAACCCGCGCGCGGCCCGTGCAGCGTGAGCGGTCGACGCCCGGAGACTGGATCGGCACGATGACGGATATTCACGAGCTGCGGCTGCTTCAGGGCCGCCAGCAGGTGATGATGGCCGAACTGCACCACAGAACGCGCAACCTGCTCGCTGTCGTTCAGGCGATCGCCATGCAATTGGAACGTTCCGCATCGACGAAGAAAGACTTTCTCGATGCCTTCCTGCAGCGTCTTGGCGCCTTGAGCCGCGCGCAGGGGTTGATTGCCCGGGCGCAGCAGGGCCAGTTTCTCTTGAGCGACCTGGTTGAAACCGAGATCACCGCGCATGTGTCCGGCCCCCTGGAGGAAGCGCGGGTCCGGATCGAGGGGCCGGAGGTGTTTCTGCCCGTCCTCTCTATGCAGGCCCTGGCCCTTGCTCTTCATGAGCTTGCCACCAACGCCATCAAATATGGCGCCCTCTCAAACCGGAACGGCCAGCTGCAGGTGAGCTGGAAGGAAATATCAAAAGTCGGAGCGCCCGTGGTTCTCTTCGAGTGGAAAGAAACCGGTGTGGCGATCGATCAGGCACCACAGCACAGGGGATATGGCAGCACGCTGATCGAGAATGCCCTGCCACGCCAGCCGCAAACAAGAACGGGCCTCGTGATGGAGGGCGATGGCGTGCGCTGCTGGATCGAGCTTCCGGCGAGTGCAGTCCAGGCGGCGTGAGTGGTGACCTGCCGGTCTCGCGCTCCACCTCGGCATTCGCTGCCGCGAATGGCCAAGCTGCCTCAGGGCAAGCAGGTCCCAGCCATTTCAGGAGGCCGTTGTTTCCTCGTATCTGCTGTGATCATCTCCCACTTCAGAAATTGATCGCCTGGAGATCGCGACTTGCGCAAAGGCCTCTCTGTGCTGATTCCCTCGCGGCTTCAGGAGCTGGAGTTGCCATCGGACGGCAAGTCCGCCATGGGGCCGCCCCGGATCATGTTGGACCGTGCCATTTCCTCGATCCGGCGTCAGACGATCCTCGGGCAATTCAACGTTCAGATCCTCGTTGGAGTGGACGAAGGGGCCGATGTGCCCCGCGGCCTCGCCTCGGAAGACGTCGTTCAGTTCGTGGAGAGCGAGGCCCGATCGCAGGCAAGCTCCCTCAATTCGGCTGCTGCTTGCATGAGAGGCGATTTTGTCGCGATCCTTGAGGATGACGACGAGTGGAGCCCAGAGTTTCTCGAGTACGGAATGGCGGCACTCGAGCACTGCGACTTTGTTTCTTCAACGCAGCTCGAGGTCAGCATTTCGGGGGACGTCATTCGCATTCTTGATTTTCCGACACCATCCGGTTGGCTGATGAGGCGGAAGACCTGGCAGTCGGTGGGTGAGTTCAACGAAGAGTACCGCTGGCACCTGGACAATGAGTGGCTGGGCCGCCTGGGCGATCGTGATCTGGCCAGAGCCCATCTCGTCGAGGCGACCGCCCCCATTGACATCGAGGCGATCCGGGAAGTCCGGCCGACGCTCATGAGGTGTTTGGCTCTGGGGGGACCGCGGGTCCGCCTCGCGCGGCACCGGCAGCCCTATCCATTGGTGCGGAGGCTCGTCCACGAGAGGTCGGGAATGGCACAGATCCGAAACAACGGCGCTGCGCAGCAAGAAAGCAAAGACGAATACGAGAAACTCATCCAACAGTACGGCCGGCTACCCTGGTGACACCTCATGGGAGGGTCCGGAGTGGGCGTCTGCCGCCGCCAAGACAAAGCGGCAGCAACCGGTTGGATGCTGCCGCTCTGATCAGGTTCCCGCGCCGCAACGCGGGCGGATAGATTTCCGTTACTGGCTGTTCATCTGCTCCGTGTTGCGATTGCCCCCACTTGAGCCATCGCCGCAGGCTGGATCAGCATTGCTGGTGCCGCAGCGCAGGTCGTTGTTGTTGTTTTTGCGTTTGCCGTTGCCGCTGCGGTTGTCATTCGCCGGGCCGCTGCGGCCGCCTGACTGGTTCTCATTGGCATCGCCTTGGTTCGTGTTGCGCTTGCCACGATTGTCCTTCTGGTTGCCGCCGCGGTTCCCGGTGGTGGCGTCATTCGGATTGTCGCCGCGGTTGTTGCCAGCATTGTCGGTCTGATCGCCGTCGCGCTGGTTGCCGCGGGACTTACCATCATTGTTGTTGCGGCTGGGGCTATTGCCATAGCCACCGCCATCCTGGCCGGCATTGTTGTTCCGGTTGCGGTCCACGCCGCCATTGCCGCGCTTGCCGCGATAGTCGTTCCAGCGCCGGTCATTGCGGTCACCCCAGCGGTCCCAGTTGTTGAACCAGGGGCGGTCCCGGTAGTAGCGGTCCCAATAGCCAAAGCCGAAGCTCACATAGGGGATTTCCACATAGTCGCGGTAGTCATCGAACTCCACGCGGCGGTTGCGCCAGACGGCTTCGAGACCATCGCTGATCACCCAGCCGCGGAAGCGGCGCCAGCTCACGTCGCACCAGTCGAAGCTCCGCACGCAGCCGTGGATGAAGACACGGCTGTCCGGGGGAAGCCGGATCACGGCGGGATAGCGGGTGCTGGGACCGGCGCGCAGGTTGACGCTGCTGGTGGTGTAGGCCTGCTGGGCGGATGCCACGGTTGAGCCTGCCAGGAAGGCCGTGGCGGCAAGCGCCAGGATGCGCAGGTGTTTCATATCTCTCTACTCCTCAATATCGCCGTCCTCACAAGACGTGCTGCGAGCTTGAGTGTTCCTCAGCGCTGCAATTTCTGGTGCAAGCCGCCCTGCCGCCGCGGCAAGCCCATGGCTCCGGCCGGAGAATAGTCTAGGGCACCTTCCGCAAGGGTGTTATCCTGCTGCATTGCAACGAGGTTGCAGATGAAATTGCGCGGGCCGCTCGTCCGCCCGAAAGCCAGCAATGAAAGCCGTTCTGGAGCTACCTGCGGAATCCGCCAGCACCTTGGCGGTCATTGCTCTGTCGAATGAGCCATTGATCTATCTGACGGAAGATCTGCGGATCATAGCCACCAGCGCATCCTTTTGCCGGATCTTCGAACTCACGGCCGGCGGTCTTGCCGGACGGCAGTTCGGAGATATCGGCAGCGGCGAATGGGAAATTCCGCAGGTCATCGCCCTGCTGAAGGCGACGGCGGGAGGTCTGGCCTCGGTTGAGATGTATGAGACGTCGCTCTTGCGGAAGGGCAAGCCGCCGCGGCAACTGGTGGTGAATGCCCACCGGCTGGCGGATGAGGATGGCCAGCACATCCGCCTGTTGGTGGCCATCAACGACGTCACGCTTGCCCGCGCCGAGGCGCTCGAACGGGAAAATCTCATCCGCGAGAAGGAAGTCCTTCTCCGCGAAGTGCAGCACCGGGTCGCAAACAGCCTGCAGATCATTGCGAGTGTCCTCATGCAGAGCGCGCGGCGGGTCCAGTCCGATGAGGCGCGTGGCCACCTTGCGGGATGCGCACAGCCGGGTGATGTCGATTGCCACCGTGCAGCGCCTGCTGGCGGCCTCAACCCTCGGTGACGTCAACATCGGAGTCTATCTCCGGCAGCTCTGTGAAAGCCTCGCCGCCTCGATGATCTCGGAGCCGGAGCGGATCCGCATCGTGGTCAGCGCCGACGAGTCGTGCCTCCCCGCCAATCTCTCGATCAGCCTTGGCCTGATCGTGACGGAGCTGGTGATCAATGCGCTGAAGCACGCCTTCGGGCAGGGCCGGGCAGGCGTGGTCACTGTCTCGTTCAACACCCATGGCGCAGGCTGGACACTGTCGGTTGCCGACAATGGCTGTGGAATTTCCGAGGATCAGGCACAGGCCAAGCCCGGACTCGGCACCAGCATTATCCAGGCGATTGCCCAGCAGCTCGGATCGAGCGTGGTGGTGAGTGACAATCATCCCGGCACGATGGTCCGGATCGTTGAGGATGCCCGAAGCCTTGGAACAGATCGGCCGGCGGCGGCTTGATCAGACATGACCGTTACTGAGCCGGCACCGTCATGACCGTGAACCCTGGCATCGACTTCCGGCGTGCATCATGAAAATGACTGACCATATCCTTATCGTCGAGGACCACCCCGTCATACTGATGGCCGCGGCGACGATGTTTCAGGATGCGGGCTTCAAAACGCTCGAAGCGAACTGCGCCGCAGCGGCGATTGCAATTCTGGAAGGCCGTTCCGATGTCGGGCTTGTCTTCACCGACGTCAACATGCCGGGCACGATGGACGGGCTGAAACTCATCGCCTACATCCGCAACCGGTGGCCGCCCATCGAACTTCTGGTGGCCTCGGGGCTGGAAATCGTGGCGGAGAGCCAGCTGCCCGCAGGCGCGCGGTTCTTTCAGAAGCCCTATGCGGAAGCCGATATTGTGAACACGGTAAGAGCCCTCATCTCCGTTCCCGGATGATCACAACCGGCTGCACTTGAATGTGCAATCAATGAAGAATACGGTCCTTCAGCGCTCTACCTTGATGTGCAATGCCTGACACACACCGGGCGCTGAGGAGGGACCATGCGACATCCAAAAATAGCCACGCGCCTCGCAAGGATTGCGGGCGCCATTCTGCTCGGGGCGCTTGCAGCCGCCCCGTCGAGGCCAGCCGCAGCGGCGGGAGAGCAGCCCAACATCGTGGTGATCATGGGAGACGATATCGGCTGGTCCAATATCGGCGTCTATAATCAAGGCATGATGTCGGGGCGCACGCCCAATCTGGACAGCCTCGCCAACAATGGCATGCGCTTCACGGATTACTATGCAGAGGCCAGCTGCACCGCCGGGCGGGCCAATTTCATAACGGGCGAGCTGCCCATCCGCACGGGCCTCACCACGGTCGGCCAGGCTGGCTCACCGATCGGCATTCCGAAGCAGGCCGTCACCATCGCAACGGCGCTCAAGTCGATGGGCTATGCAACCGGCCAGTTCGGCAAGAACCATCTGGGCGATCTCAACGAGTTCCTGCCCACCGTACACGGCTTCGACGAGTTCTTCGGCTATCTCTACCATCTCGATGCGATGGAAGACCCGGCGCATCCCAACTATCCGCAGGAGCTGCTGGCCACCATCGGGCCCCGCAACATGATCCACAGCTGGGCCACAACGGTTGATGATCCCACGGTGCAGCCGCGCTGGGGCAAGATCGGCATGCAGAAGATCGAGGATCAGGGCACGCTCTATCCCGAGCGGATGAAGACCGTCGATGACGAGATCCTGTCAAAGGCGCTGACCTTCCTCGACAAGGCGAGAAGCGACAAGAAGCCCTTCTTCCTGTGGCTCAACCCCACCCGCATGCATGTGGTGACGCATCTTTCCGACAAGTACGAAGCCATGCGCAACTCCGAAAACGGGTGGAGCGAGCAGGAAGCCGGCATGGCCCAGCTCGATGATGTGGTTGGCTCCGTCATGACATATCTGAAGGACAATGGCCTCGACCAGAACACCATGGTCCTCTTCACCACGGACAATGGGGCGGAGAACTTCACCTGGCCCGATGGCGGCCAGACGCCCTTCGCGGGCGGCAAGGGAACGGCACTGGAAGGGGGCTTCAGGGTGCCCGCGATCATCAGCTGGCCGGGCAAGGTTCCCGCCGGCAAAATCGAAAACGGCATCTTCTCTGGTATGGACTGGTTCCCCACCTTCCTTGCCGCAGCGGGCGATCCCAACATTGCAGAAGAACTCAAGGCTGGAAAGCAGCTGGGGGACACGAGCTACAAGGTTCACCTCGACGGCTATAACCAGATGGACCTGATCACCGGCAAGGGGCCATCAGCCCGGCACGAGATCTATTACTTTACAGAAAGCACGCTCTCGGCCGTCCGCATCAATGACTATAAATACCGGTTCACCGATCAGCCCAATGGCTGGCTCGGCGCCACGGAGAAAGTCGATTGGCCGATCCTGGTGAACCTGCGCCTCGATCCGTTTGAACGGACGGGCATGTACAACGGCAAGGACAATGGCTCCATCGCCTATTACAACTGGTTTGCCTATCAGTTCTGGCGCTTCCAGTTTGTCCAGCAGCAGGTGGCGGAACTTGCCAAGACGGCGATCGAGTTCCCGCCCATGCAGCGCGGCGCCAGCTTCAACCTTGAGGCCGTGAAGGCGCAGATACAGGCCGCCATCGCCTCGCACGCAGGCAAGTAAGCAGGCGCGTGGACCCTTGAGAACAGGGTCCACGCGTTCAGCATTTTACTTATGATGGATCCGAGACTCTAGTAGTGGTTCCGGTTCCGGTTGGTGTGCTTGTTATCCAGGTTCAGGATTACGGCGCCGCCCAGAAGCGGCAATGTCCACCACGCGCTCTGATACCAATAGCCGTTGTGATAGTGACGGCAGCTGTTGGACCTCGCGCGGCACCGGTTGCCGTCGCGCTTGCGGTCCCAGGACTTTCGCATCTGGCGATGATTGTTGTTGTATTTGGACCCGCTGGCGGCGTTCTGCAGCAACTCGCTCGGCCCCATTGCCTGCTGCGGTGCAGCTGCGGTCGGTGCCGCCTGTGCGGGGATGATCGGAGCCACGAGGCCCAAACTCAGAAGTGATGCAACAAGTATACGTTTCATGGATGATTGCTCCTCATGCGTGCCCGCGGTGATGCGGGCGTTCGGAGGGAACAAGTGCAGAGACGAGGGGACGTTCCTGCAATGCAGCATCCCTCATCAGAGCCGACGGAAATCACACGCCCATTCGTCTGCCTGGCGCTGACGCTGGGGTTGAATTGCAGCTCGCGGCATTTTCACCGCCTCTTCTGGTAACCCGTTCAACAGACAGCCGTGATCCGATCCCGCCGTCCGGGCGTAATAACTAAACGCTTCATCGCGAGATGCAGTGTCAACACAGGGGGCCGGTTCGATGGTAAGTCGCGAGACGGTCAGTAAGCTGCGCGAAATTCTTGAGCAGCTCACACAATTGCAGACAGACGAATTGCCGGAAGACCGGGCGCCGGAAACGGTCGCCCGCATCATTGAGCTGCTCAGCCAGGCGTCTGCCCTGTGCGAGAAATTGATGAAGTAGGGCCAGCCACCCGCGAACATCCTCCGCAGCGGGAACCACCTCGCAAGCGTTCCCGAACGTGACCCCCGTGTGCCGAAGCGCACAAACCCGATTTCCGATGCAAATGGTTACCTGGTGGAGCGAAGGGGGATCGAACCCCTGACCTCGGCATTGCGAACGCCGCGCTCTCCCAACTGAGCTACCGCCCCCCTGGTTACAGGTGGTGTCCACAGGTGGCTCGGCTTCTAGTCGCTCCCCGCGTGAGCGTCAAGCTTGCTTGGCGGCCCCTCACCGCCTACATCTGCACCAAACCGAACCTCAAGAGGCTGCTCTTTCATGATGATGTCGATGAACCCCTTCCTGTGGCTGATCCTCACCGTCATCAACATCTATTTCTGGATCATCCTGGCCATGGTCATCATGAGCTGGCTCGTGGCCTTCGGCATCGTCAACCGCTCCAACCAGTATGTGCGCCAGATCAGCTATGCGCTGGAGCGGCTGACGGAGCCGCTGTTGAAGCCCATCCGCCGCTTCCTGCCGGATCTGGGCGGCATTGATATCTCCCCCATCATCCTGCTGATCGCCATGCAGTTTGCCGGCATGCTCATCACCCGCCTGTTCATCAATCTCGGCTGGGCGTGACGTCACCATTAAGGCCGGGCCGGGGCGGACTCCTGCTCTCCGTCCGGGTGACCCCCAAAGCATCGCGGAATGAGGTCTTGGGCCTCCACACGGCGTCGGATGGCGCCGTGTCGCTTGCCGTGAAGGTCACGGCGGTGCCGGACAAGGGCCAGGCCAACAAGGCGGTTATCGAAACCCTCGCCAAGGCCTGCCGCCTTCCCAAATCCGCCTTTGAGCTGGTGGCAGGGGCCACGGAGCGCAACAAGACCGTGCTGGTCACTGGAAATCCGGCGGAACTTGAGGCATTGCTGGCCGGAATCTTGAATGCAGGGAAGGAAAATTGAACATGGCGAAAATCATTGACGGCAAGGCCTTTGCCGAAGGCCTCCGCGGGCGCATCGCAAAGGCCGTTGAAACCCTGAAGTCGCAGCACGGCTTTACACCGGGCCTGGCCGTGGTGCTGGTGGGTGAAGATCCGGCCTCCAAGGTCTATGTTGCCAACAAGGCCAAGCAGACGGTCGAAGTCGGCATGAACTCCTGGGAGCACAAGCTTCCCGCGGAAACACCTGAGGCAGATGTGCTGGCGCTGGTGGAGAAGCTCAATGCCGACGCGGGGGTTCACGGCATTCTGGTGCAGCTGCCACTGCCCAAGCACATTGATTCCACCAAGGTCCTCTCCGCCATCGCACCCGCCAAGGATGTGGACGGCTTCCATGTGGTGAACGTCGGCAAACTTTCGACGGGCCAGGATTCGCTCGTCCCCTGCACCCCCACGGGCTCGGTGATGCTGGCGAAGGATGTGCTGGGCTCGCTCGATGGGCTTGAGGCCGTGGTCATCGGCCGCTCCAACATCGTGGGCAAGCCCGTGGCGCAATTGCTGCTGGCGGAAAACTGCACCGTCACCATCGCCCATTCAAAGACGAAGGACCTCCCCGCCGTCGTCCGCCGCGCCGATCTCGTCATCGCCGCCGTCGGCCGCCCGGAAATGGTGAAGGGCGACTGGTTGAAGCCCGGCGCCACGGTGATCGACGTCGGCATCAACCGCATCGAGCGGGACGGCAAGGGCAAGCTCGTGGGCGACTGCGATTTTGCCTCCTGCGAGAAGGTCGCAGGCGCCATCACCCCGGTTCCGGGCGGCGTCGGCCCCATGACGATCGCGTGCCTGCTCTACAACACCGTCAAGGCCGCCTGCGCCGCGAAGGGCATTGCCCAGCCCGAGATGTGAGGCCGCTGCACGAAAGGAGTTTCCCCTCCCCCTCGTGGGGAGGGAAACCACCACACCTTACCCCTTTGCCGCCTTCGCCCGCGCGATGGCGTCGAGGATCATCTGCTCGGCTTCCGCCGCACCGCCCCAGCCCACCACCTTCACCCATTTGCCAGGCTCCAGATCCTTGTAATGCTCGAAGAAGTGTTCGATCTGCTGGCGGGTGATTTCCGGCAGGTCGGTATATTCATGCACATTCTCATAGCGCCTGGTCAGCTTGGGCGTGGGCACCGCGATGATCTTCTCGTCGCCGCCTGCCTCGTCCATCATCTTGAGAACGCCCACCGGCCGCACCGCCACGAGGGCACCGGGAATGATGCCGCGCTGGTTGGCGATCAGCACGTCGATGGGGTCCCCGTCGTCTGACAGCGTGTGCGGGATGAAGCCATAGTTTCCGGGGTACCGCATGGAGGTATAGAGGAAGCGGTCGACCACCAGGGTTCCGGCCTCCTTGTCCATTTCATACTTGATGGGCTCGCCCCCCACCGGCACCTCCACGATCACATTCACTTCCTTGGGGGGATTCTTGCCGATCGAAATCGCGTCGATGCGCATGGGGCTTCCTTGGTTCTGACGATTATGGCAGCTTCTCTGCCATGAGACGTCTCCGCTGGCTATCCTTCTTCTGTCTGTGGCCCGCGGCGGCAATGGCGGGCGAAAACACCAGCGCCTACACCAGCTTCGACCTGGAAAAGACCTGCCGCAAGGTGGAGCAGGGGGATGAATACGTCTTCGCCGGCAGCTGGGAGTGCCCCGGCTACAAAGGGGCCAAGCTGCAGATTTCGGTCTCCGATGACCGGAGCTTCGTGGGCTTCGGTCCCAGCCCCGGCTCAACTTGCGCCTTCCGCAAGACCTTCAGCCGCTTCAACACCCCGCTCTCGCCGGTCGAATGGCGGCTCCGGAAGGGCAAGGCCTTCGCCACAATCCAGCGCTGGCGGGTGACAACGGATGATGACGGCGGCTCCGTCACCTGGCTCGTCATCACCAAGCTCGACGGGAAAGAGGCCTGCCACGTGCACTATATTGCCGGATCATACCCGGACGCCAACGCCCACGCCCGCCGCGTGGCGGATGACCTCGCCAACGAGGATTTCGACTGCGCCACCGATGGACCCACCATCGATTCCAAAATCGGCGAACCCGGCATCGACCTCTCCGCCTGCAGGGACTTGCCTGCGGAGTGAGTTTTGCGAGGGCCGCTTGCCACGGAAAATTAGGTCAATAAAGATGATGCAATGGCGCTTCTCGATGATCGCCAGCGCGAGCATGCCCGCCGCTTGCGCCGGCATGACACAGCCTCCGAACAACGGCTCTGGGCGGCGCTCCGGGACCGCCGTCTGCATGGGTTGAAATTCGTCCGGCAACTGCCCGTCGGCTCCTATGTGGCCGACTTTGCCTGCCGTGAGCACAGGCTGATCATTGAGGTCGATGGCGCAACACACGCGACCGAAGAAGAAGCCGCATATGATGCCGAACGAACGTTATGCCTCCACTCCAAAGGCTGGCGCGTGCTGCGGGTGTGGAATGAGGATGTGGTGCGGAGACTGGACGCCGTTCTCGACAGCATCCTGCACGTCATTGTATCGAAGGGCGGATAAGGGCTTCTCACGACAAGTCCCGATGCCGAAAGCGGCCCTCATCCGGCCTGTCGGCCACCTTCTCCCATCGCGGCGCGACGGGAGAAGGGAAAGACATGGCGAATTCCCTTCTCCCGTTGCAAAGCAATGGGAGAAGGTGCCCGAAGGGCGGATGAGGGCCTCTCACAACGAGTCCCACTGCCGTAAGAAGCCTCATCCGTCTCTGCGCGCCACCTTCTCCCATCCTTCGGACGGGAGAAGGGAAAGAAAACCTAGGCGGCGTTGTCGCTTTCCTTGGAGCGGCTCACGCGCTTTCGCTCATGCGGGTCGAGGATCGCCTTCCGCAGGCGGATCGACTTCGGCGTCACTTCGACGAGCTCATCCTCGCCCACATAGGCCAGCGCCTTCTCGAGTGACATCCTGATCGGCGGCGTCAGCACCACAGCTTCGTCCTTGCCGGAGGCGCGGACGTTCGTCAGCTTCTTGCCCTTGATGACGTTGAGCTCAAGGTCATTGCCCCGCGTGTGTTCGCCGATGATCATGCCGGCATAAACCTTGGTGCCGTGTTCGATGAACATCGGGCCGCGGTCCTGCAGGTTGAAGATGGCGTAGGCCACCGCGTCGCCGTCGCTGTTCGACAGCAGGGCGCCCGTGTGGCGGCCGGGGATCTCGCCGAAATAGGGCGCGTAGGAATGGAACAGCCGGTTCATGATGGCCGTGCCGCGCGTGTCGGACAGAAGCTCGGACTGATAGCCGATCAGGCCGCGCGTCGGCGCGTGGAACACGATCCGCTGGCGGCCAACACCTGAGGGCCGCATGTCGCGCATTTCGGCGCGGCGCTCGGAGAGCTTCTGCACCACGACGCCGGTATATTCCTCGTCGACGTCGACGATCACTTCCTCGACGGGCTCCAGCTTCTCGCCGGTTTCCTCATCCGTCTTGAACACCACGCGCGGGCGGCCCACGGTCAGCTCGAAGCCTTCGCGGCGCATGGTCTCGATCAGGATGCCCAACTGCAGTTCGCCGCGGCCTGCCACTTCGAAGGCGTCGGTTTCATTGACGGAGGGCGTCACCTTCAAGGCCACATTGCCCTCGGCTTCGCGCACCAGCCGGTCGCGGATCACGCGGGACTGAACCTTGTCGCCTTCCTTGCCGGCCAAGGGCCCGTCATTGATGCGGAAGGTCATGGTGAGGGTCGGCGGGTCGATGGGCTGGGCGTAGATGGGCTCGGTCACCGTGGTGTCGCAGATGGTGTCGGAGACGGTCGCGGTGGTCAGGCCCGAAATGGCGATGATGTCGCCTGCTTCCGCCTCATCCACCGGCAGGCGCTCGAGGCCGCGGAAGGCCAGCACCTTGGAGACGCGGCCCTGCTCGGCGATCTTGCCATCGCGTGACAAGGCCTTCACCGACTGGTTGGCCTTGATAGTGCCGGAGCGCACGCGCCCCGTCAGCACGCGGCCCAGAAACGGGTTCGCTTCGATCGTCGTCACCAGCATGCGGAAGGGGCCTTCCTCGACCACCGGCGGGTTGAAGTGCCGTACGATGAGGTCGAAGAGCGGTGCCATGTTCTCCTGCGAGCCCGTGGGCGTGTCCGCCATCCAGCCCTGCTTGGCGGAGCCGTAGATAATCGGGAAATCGAGCTGCTCTTCATTGGCGTCAAGGTTCGCGAAGAGGTCGAACACCTCATTCACCACCTCATTGTGGCGCTCGTCCGGGCGGTCGATCTTGTTGATGCAGACGATGGGCCTGAGGCCGATCTTCAAGGCCTTCTGCAGCACGAATTTGGTCTGCGGCATGGGGCCTTCGGCGGCATCCACCAGAAGGACGGCGCCATCCACCATGTTGAGGATGCGCTCCACCTCGCCGCCGAAATCGGCGTGGCCCGGCGTATCGACGATATTGATGCGGGTTTCCTTCCAGTTCAGGGAGGTCACCTTGGCCAGGATGGTGATGCCACGCTCGCGCTCCAGATCGTTCGAATCCATGGCGCGCTCGGCAACCTTCTGGTTCTCGCGGAACGAGCCGGACTGGCTGAGAAGGCGGTCGATCAGCGTGGTCTTGCCGTGGTCGACGTGGGCAATGATGGCGATATTGCGCAAATTCATGAGGCGCACAGACTTTCTCTTCGAGGGAGTTGGGGCGCGCTTAGCACGCGCAACATACAAAGGCAATTTAACGGTTGCATCACGCTGGCAGGCGAACTACAACCTATGAGGGAGTAAAGATGTTCAAAGAGCGTGATGACAGGGCCAGCCGGACAGAAGTCGTCCTGACGCTGGATGACGGGTCGGTTTCCGTCGTGCTCATCAAGCTGTCCCTCTCCAGCCGCATCGCCGATACGCTCAACAATGCTGACCGCTTCCTGGATATTCTAACGCTGTCCGGCCAGCAGCAATATATCGCCAAGTCGAGCATCCGCATGGCGCGGTTGGCCGCCGTCCCCAAGGCGGATCAGCTTGCGCCTCCAACCTCTTCGAATTTCGATGCTCACGTCGTCCTTGGGGTCTCGAAGGACGCCTCGGCGGACGAGATCCGCCAAGCCTATCACAAGATGGCGATGCTCTATCACCCGGACAGGATCGCCTCATACGAGCTGCCCGAGGAAGTGAAGGCGTATGTGCGCGACATGCTGGTGCGGATCAACCTGGCCTTCGAGCAGATTGGCCGGTAGCCGCCGTCAGGGCGAAATGAAGCTGTCGAGAGCAGCGAAGAACTGCCGCCGGACCTCGTCCCGCTCGCCCAGGATTTCGTGCTGGGCGTCTGGAATGAAGGTGAGCGCGACCCCGGGCATCTTGCGTGCCAGCCGCCTCGTTCCCTCATTGCTCACCACCTGGTCATTGCCCGCCGCCACGATCAGCACGGAGGCCAGCGGCCGCTTCATCCGCGCCACGCCCTTCAAGGATCTGCGCGCCGCCTTGAGCCAGCCGAAGGTTGGTCCGCCGAGGCCCAGATGCGGGGCAACTTCCAGCGTGCTGCTGTCCCGGTTCCAGCGGCGGCGGTCGGAGGTCAGGGGGTTACCGGCAAAATCCGACCGGCCCATCGGCTTTTTCCGCACGCCGGGCAAAAACCAAGAGCCGCGCCGGGCCAGCGCCGCGCCGTTCACCAGCAGGGCCACCAGGCTCCTGGGCCAGGCCCCGTAAATCACGTCCACCAGCGGAGACACCAGCACGGCGGCGCTGAACCAGTGGTTGGCCTGCAGCACCCGGAGCCAGACATGGGCCCCCGTGGAATGTCCCAGCGCGAAATAGGGGGCGGGGCAGCTCGTGAGCACCATTCCCTCCATCAGCGTGCGCACATCCTCGTCGAAGCCATCGAAGCTTTCGAGACGGTCACGGTAGGGGTCGGAGGCTGGCCGCCCGGAGCCGCCCTGGCCGCGCAGATCCACGCCCGCCACGGCGAAGCCCCGCGCCATCAGATCGCGCGTCGTCTCGAAATAGCGTTCCAGATAATCGCCGCGCCCGCCGAGGATCACGAAGGTGCCGCGCGCCTCACCCGGCGGCATGGCCCGCATGGCGCGCAGGCTGACCTTGTCCTTGGTCACAAGCTCCACGCATTCCGCGCCGGGGGGCAGCGGATTCTCAGGCGTGGGATGGAGGATCACCGGATGCAAGGCACCTCAGCATAGCCGTGGGCGGCATCACCCGGCAAGGGGGAGGGCTTTCCCTTCTCCCGTTTCAAAGCAATGGGAGAAGGGACATCAACCCTGACTTTGCGTCCTTAAGGAAGCTTCTTCACTTCCGTCAGTTCGCCGCTGCCCGAGTCGAGCTTGATGGCGAAGGAATTGCCGCCGCGCTGGGCCTTGAACGCATAAACCTTGCCGGAGCAGCTCGCCGCCTCGACGCTGGAAAAGCCATAGCCGCTGACAACCGAGGTCGCCTTTTCGCAGCTCAGCGTGCCTGTCGAGGAGGCGAGTTTCTGGTTCGCGGCCGTGGTCTTCTGCGGGGCCTGTTTGGCGGCGGCCGTGCCCGTTGCCGGTTTCGCGGTCTTTGCTGCCGTGGTCTTGGGCTTGGCGTTGCTGCGCGGAGGGGGCGGCGGAATTTCAGGCTCGTAATACCTGTCGTCGAACCTGCGGTGCTTGCGCGGCGGCCCGTAGAGCGCGTCGAATTCCTCCTGGCTCATCGCATAATCGCCAAACAGAATGCGCAGGCCCGGTATCCGGCGGATCAGCGGCGGGCCCGGGTAATATTCATCTTCATAATAAGGTGGCGGCGGCGGCGGGCGGCGGCGGTCTGCCATGGCTTCGCTGCCCGCGAGACCCGCCAACAGAAGCGCTGCAGCACTCAGAACGATACGGCGAACCAACATGGAACTTCCTCTTGAACTCAAACTCTGCGGCCCGAAACGCCGCGCCAAACTCGCTGCACCGGCAGTCAACCAGAAGGGGGCAAATCCCGCAATCCTTGTCCTGCCTGTGTCATTCACTTTCGTGGCGTTTCTACGGCGCCGGGTGGGGAGGGGCCCCGGCAGGAGCCCCTCTTCCAAGCCTTGAAACGCGTCAGTGGATCCGGCGGATGCGGCTCACGTCACCGCGGGCGTCCACGCGCATCAGATACTGGCGGCCGTTCTTCCAGGCGGAATAGCGGTAAACCGGGCCGCGGCACTCCAGCATTCTGATGCCGATGTAACCATAGCGCGACAGGATGCGGCGGCCGCCATTGCAATCGACGTAAATCCCGGTCACCGGACGCGGGGGGTAATAGCCTCCACCCCAGCCGCCACCGTAGCCACCGCCACCGTAGCCACCACCATAGCCGCCACCACCGTAACCACCGCCATAACCGCCGCCACCATAACCGCCGCCATAGCCCGTGCCGATGCCGATCTCGACATCAACGTCCGCCTTGGCAGGGGCGGCGGGAAGGGTGATCGCGAATGACGCAGCAAGGGCGGCAACGGCAAGAAGGGACTTGGAAAGAAGGGGCTTGGAAAGAAGGGGCTTGGCAAACATCGGGTATCTCCTCTGGGCTCATGTTGCGATGCCGGCTGTCCGTCATCGTTGGGAGGACAGTAGCGGGTGCTGTTTGAACTGAAGCCGAACCCCGCGTTCATCCGCCGTTCACCTCTTGAAACCTTCAGGCCGCTTCCTATCTCAGCCTTGCGGACGCCCACACCGGGGTTCGCGTTTCGTCAACTGCCCGGCCCGTTGGCGGGCACCCTTTGTGACATTGCTCAAGGAGAATGTGACCATGTTTGATCTCACCCCCCTCTATCGTTCCACCGTCGGCTATGACCGTCTGGCCCGCATGCTGAACGAAGCCTCGTCCTTCGAAGCTCCCAGCTATCCGCCCTACAACATCGAGCGCATCGCTGATGACGAATACCGCATCACCATGGCAGTTGCGGGCTTCGCGCCGGAAGACATTACCGTGGAAGTGAAGGGCAATGCCCTTTCCGTCACCGGCAAGAAGGCGGAAAAGACCGAGAGCAAGGGCGAATACCTCCACCAGGGCATCGCCTCCCGCGCCTTCGAGCGCCGCTTCCAGCTGGCTGACCACGTACAGGTCAATGGCGCTGGTCTCGAGAACGGCCTTCTCCACATCACGCTGAAGCGCGAAGTGCCGGAAGCCTTGAAGCCCCGCACCATTCCGGTGAACGGTGTCGAGGCCGCCCCCAAGGTCATCGAAGCCCGCAAGGCCGCCTAACGCCGCATCGTCCGTGAACGGACTGAGGGGCGCTTCCCAATGGGGAGCGCCCTATTTCTTTGCCCTTGTTTCATTTGCATGCGCTCTCAAACTCGTTTTCAGCGCCGCTTCACCGCAAAACTGAATTCACCTGGGGACCTTTTCACAACGCCCGGGCGTTACGTGTCTCTGCAGCCTCCGGGCCCGTGCAGCAGGCAGGCCAGGGCGCGTCTGCCTGAGGAAAGGACTCACAATGGATGCATATGTCACGCTGCTCGCCGTGTTGGGCGGCGTCATTCTGGTCACAGCGTGGCTCCCGGCCGTTCTGAAGCGCCTGCCCTTGTCACTGCCCATTGCCTGCATCGCGATCGGCATTTTGCTTGCGCTCTCGCCCGTGTCCTATCTGGTCTCGTCAAATCCGCTCGAAAGCCGGATCCTCACGGAGCGGCTCACCGAGTTCGTGGTCATCGTGTCGCTCATGGGCGCCGGCCTCAAGCTGGACCGGCCATTGAGCTGGCGCGGCTGGATGTCCACCTGGCGCCTGCTCGCAATCGCCATGCCGCTCACCATCGCAGGGGTCGCCTTGCTCGGCTGGAGCATGCTTGGCCTGAGCGCGGCCTCGGCCCTGCTGCTCGGCGCTGCGCTCGCCCCCACGGATCCCGTCCTGGCAAGCGATGTGCAGGTGGGCCGGCCCAATGGCGAGAAGGAGGATGATGTCCGCTTCGCTCTCACCTCCGAGGCGGGCCTCAATGATGCCCTGGCCTTTCCCTTCGTCTATCTGGCGATCGCGCTCGCACAGCAGCCCGCCGATGGTGGGTCATGGTTCATGCATTGGCTCAGCCTCGATGTGGCCTGGCGCCTCGCGGCCGGCCTCGGCATGGGCTGGCTGGTGGGGCGGGCGCTTGGCTATCTGACGTTTCAGGCGCCGGAGACCACCCGGCTGGCCAAGACGCGGGATGGGTTTGTTGCCATCGGAACGATGTTCCTCTGCTACGGGCTCACGGAACTCGTCCATGGCTATGGCTTTCTCGCCGTCTTCGTCTCGGCCGTCACGCTGCGCTCGGTTGAGAGAAAACATTCCTATCACGAGCACCTTCATGATTTTACCGAGCAGATCGAGCGCCTGTTCATGATGGTGATCCTGGTGTTCTTCGGTGCTGCCATGGCTGAGGGGACGATCTTCGGCGCCCTGAACTGGAAGGTGGCGCTCGCCGCGGTGCTGATCATTCTGCTGGTCAGGCCCCTGAGCGCCATGGCGAGCCTCGCGGGCTATGCAGCCCCCACGGACCAGAGAGCCGTCATCGCCTTCTACGGCATCCGGGGCCTGGGCTCCTTCTATTACCTCGCCTATGCACTCGGCCATGCCGAGTTCGCAGGCTCAGCCGTTCTCTGGGCCACCGTCTGCATCACGGTCCTGTTCTCCATCATCATCCACGGGATCACGGCCACCCCGGTCATGGCCCTGGTGGACGGCCGCCGCCGCGGAAAAGAGTGGAGCAGGCCGGCGTAGGTGCAAGGTGGCCTGAGCAACTGACTTAACAACACCGTCATTCCGGCGAAGGCCGGAATGACGGGCCCAAGGCGGATGTGGGTTTCGCAGCGGCCGTCCTCAGCCAGCAGCAACAAGCTGCACAAAGCGCTCCACTTCGTCCTCGGGCGTCGCGAAGGACAGCACGAAGCGGGTGAAGATTTCGTGGTCCCCAATTGCGCCGCCCAGGCTGTCCGGCATCCAGTCATAGAACATCGCACCCGATGCCAGCAGCCGGTCATAGAGGCTGCGCGGCATCACCGCGAAAACCTCATTGGCCTCCACGGGGTTGGGAATGCGCACCGTTCCCGTCCGGGTGAGGCCCGCGGCCAGCTTCTGTGCCAGCGCATTGGCGCGCCTGGCATTCTCCAGCCACAGCCCGCCTTCAAGGTAGGCTAGCATTTGCGCGCCCAGATAGCGGCTCTTGGAAATCAGCTGGCCGGAGCGCATGCGGCGGTAGGCGAAATCCTCGGCGAGCGAAAGATCGAAGAAGATGACCGCCTCCAGCATCATCGCGCCATTCTTCGTGGCTCCGAAGGAGAGGACGTCCACGCCCGCCTTCCAGGTCAGTTCGGCAGGTGTCACGCCGAGCCCCGCCACGGCATTGGCAAAGCGTGCGCCATCCATATGCAGCTTCATGCCGCGCGGGCGGATCAGCCGAGAGAATGCCGTGACTTCGGCTGGTGAATACACCGTGCCAAGCTCTGTTGCATTGGTGAGCGATACGCCCTTTGGCTTCGGGTCATGCTCGCCGCGGATGAAGCCCTTCAGCGTCTTTTCCACCTGGGCCGGCGTGATCTTGCCGCCGGTGCCCTGAAGCCCCATGATCTTGGCCCCGCCTGTGAACATCTCGGGCGAATTACATTCATCAACCGATATATGTGCTTCCGCATTGCAGATGATGGCGCCGTAGCCGGGTGTTATGGCGGAGAGCGACAGTCCGTTTGCCGCCGTCCCCGTGGTCACCAGAAAGGCGCGGAGGTCGCAGCCGAAAACCTCCTTCAGCCTCTCTTCGGCCCGCGCCGTGAAGCTGTCCCCGCCATAGGAGGGGGAGGTCGCGGCATTGGCCTCGCTCAGGCTTGCGAGAATCTTCGGGTGGACACCATAGACATTGTCGGACGCAAAATTCATGTTGGATCAGCCCTTGAGCAGTGCTTTCAATTGAACGGTGGGATCGGCCAGAACCGCCGCTGGAGGTACTGCCCGCCTGGCGATCAGCATCTCGGCCATCTTCACGTCCCGCGCAATGGAATTGCCGGGCCCAATCCCTGAGGCGCCCACGATGCGGCCTTCGCCATCCAGGTGGAACATCACGAAAGCCTGTTCGCCCGTCTGCCGCCTGATGGTCTCAACGCCCTCCGCCGGGCTCCCGGCAATTTGCAGGGACAGCTCATACTGGTCAGACCAAAACCACGGCACGGCGAGATAGGATTTTGATCCGCCCAGCATGTTCTCCACGGCCACATTGGCCTGGTCGGTTGCGTTTCGCCACGCCTCCAGCCGCATGCGCTTGTGGCCGAACAGCCCGTGCGGGAAGGAGCAGCAGTCGCCCGCCGCGAAAATGTCAGGGTCGCTGGTCCGCAGGCCCGCGTCACAGGCAATGCCGTTCTCGATCGCAAGTCCTGCCGACTGGGCAAGCGCGATCTCGGGTGCCGCCCCGATCCCCGCCACCACAATGTCCGCCTTCACCTTGCGGCCGTCCGCCAGCCTCACGCCGCCGGTCTCAACCGCGGTCAGCGCCGTGCCGATTTCCATGGTCACGCCCGCGTCTTCATGGCGTTGCTGCACCACCCGGGCGATCTCTTCCGGAACACCCCGCATCAAAATGCGGGGCTGCGCCTCGATCAGGGTCACGACAAGTCCCAGCTTCCGCGCGCTTGAAGCAACCTCGAGCCCAATGAAGCCGCCGCCCACGATTGCGGCGGAGCGGGCCTGCCGCAGCCTGCTCCGCAAATGGTCGCCATCCGCGAAGTCGCGAAGCGTGTAGGCGAGCTCGCCGCCTTCGATCGACAGGCGCCGCGGCTTGGCGCCGGTCGCGATCAGCAGCTTGTCATAGGAAATGGCCCGCCCGTCCTCCAGCACCACCGCCTTATTCGTCCGGTCAATGGCGGTGGCCCTGGCGCCCCGCACCAGAATGGCCTTAAGTGAGGCCAGCATCCCCTCATCCAGCAGCAGAACCGGCTGCGGCTCATTCTCGTCCGTCAGCATCGCCTTGGAGAGGGGCGGCCGGTCATAGGGCAGCAGCGTCTCCTCGGTAATGAGTGTCACCGGACCCTCGAAGCCTCCGGCCCGCAGGCTCACGATGGCCCTGGCCCCCGCCATGCCACCACCGACGATCACCATCCCTGCGTCCGACATCTGCCCCAGGCCTCCCCTTGTCCGCAGGGGTGGTTACGCGATCCGGAAATGGATTGCCAGACCAGGTCAATCCGGATGTCATCCGAACTGCTACCGAAACGCTCCGTTTTTGCTCCAGAACGCTACCGTTTTTGCGTCTGAATCGCTTCGATTTCGACCGCATTGACGACCAGCGCCCGGTCGAGTTTTCCCGCAAAAAAGTCGAGCACATTCTGCACGGAGGAGACCGCCATCCGTGCTGCGCATTCATCCGTCAGGCCGGCGGAATGTGGGCTGATCAGCACCCGCTCATTGCTCAGCAGCGGGTGATCGGGGGCAGGGGGTTCAGCCGCCAGAACATCGATTCCAGCCCCGAAAAGCCTGCCTTCGCGCAGCGCGGCGTCGAGCGCCAGTTCATCCACAAGCCCGCCCCGCGCTGCATTAATAAGGATTGCGCCGGGCTTCATGGCGCGCAACTCCTCCTCCCAGATCACCGCACCTGCCACCGAGCCCGGCATGTGCAGGGACACGTAATCGGCTTCCGCCAAAGCCTTCACCAGATCGGCTGCGGGCCTTACCCCATGCTTTGCCAAAAGATCAGGTTTTACAAAGGGATCATAGGCCGTCACAGCCATGCCGAAGGCCTTGGCGAGCTCCGCCACGCGCCGCCCGATGCGGCCGAAACCGACGAGCAGCAGCGTCTTTCCGTCAAGCTCCACCGTCTCGAAACGGTTTCGCACGTTCCATTGGCCCTCGCGCGCGGCGCGGTCATGCTGTGCGGCGCGCCGCGCCACGGCCAGCATCAGCATCAGCGTGTGCTCGGCCACCGCGCGGGAGTTGACGTCGCCCACGATGCAAAGCGGAATTCCCCGTGCATTCAAGGCTTTGACGTCCACGGCGTCATAGCCGACGCCATGGCGGGAGACGACCTTAAGGCGGGGCGCCCCGGCGATTACCTCCGCCGTCATCGGCTGGGTGCGCAGCACCACGGCATCGGCCTCGGCCACGTGGGGCCGGTAGCTTTCCACTGAAACCTCATCCACCAGCGTGAAAGTCACACCACTTGCCTGTTTCAGCCGCTCGATCCCGGCGCGGTGCAGTTTTCCGGCAATCAGAATATGGGGCATTTCAGTAGCCTGTGTTCTTTGGTGCGGGCTCTGCCGAAACCTGTTGTCCGATCAATGCCTTGGTCTGGTCCACGCTGGCCTTTGCAGCCCCCGCCAGCAAGCGCACGTCATTGAGCAGCGTCACGAGATCGAAACCCCAGCCGATCGCCTTGGCGGCATAGCTGGAGGTTCCGCAATGCAGGCAGGCCTTAATCCCCGCCTCATGCGCCCTGGCCAGAATGGTCTTGATCGCCTCCACCATCTCCGGCTCCTCGCGGTCAAAGCCGGTGGGGTATTTGCGCCCCGTGAGGCCAAGGGTGAGGTCCGCCGGGCCAATGTAAACCCCGTCAAGACCTGGCGTTTTTACAATGTCTTCAAGGTTTTTCATGCCATCCGCCGTCTCGATCATGGCCAGGCAGATCACGTCCTGATCGGCCCATTTGCCATAGTCAGACCCATGTGCGAACACCGCGCGCGTCGGCCCCATGCTGCGCTGGCCGTGCGGCGGGTAGCGCATGCAGGAGACCAGGAATTCCGCCTCTTCCCGTGTGTTAATCATGGGGCAGATGATGCCCAGCGCCCCGCCGTCCAGCGCTTTCATGATGTCGCCTGCCGCAAGCCAGGGCACGCGCACCATGGGTGTGACGGGCGAAGCCTTCACCGCCTGCAGCATCGGCGCCAGTGATTCATAGCCCAGAAAGCCATGCTGCTGGTCGATTGTCACCGCGTCATAGCCTTGCTGCGAGATGATTTCGGCTGTGAAACTATTCCCGATCGAGAGCCAGGCATTGAGCACGGGCTTTCCCTCTGACCACAGCCGCCGGATATTGTTCTGTGCCATTACACCACCACCTGCGTGAGCTTCACATTCATGTAGTCCAGAATGCCTTCGGAGCCGCCTTCGCGCCCCATGCCGCTGGCCTTGATACCGCCGAAGGGGGCTTCCGCCGCGGCGAGGGCATAGGAATTAACCCCCACCATGCCGGCCTCGAGCCGTGCCGCCGCCTCGCGCATGCGGGTGGGGTCCCGCGTGAAGACATAGGCGGCCAGCCCATATTCGCTGGAATTGGCGCGCGTAAAAGCTTCGTCTGACGTGGAAAAAGAGGTGATGGCGGCAATGGGGCCGAAGTTTTCATCCCGGATCGCCAGTGCATCGTCGGGCAGTCCGGTGATCACGGTGGGTTCGAAGAAGAAGCCCTTGTTCTGGCCCTGCGACCTGCCGCCCCCGGTCTCGGTCTTGCCGCCGCGGGCCTGGGCATCCGCGACGATCTTCTCCATCGCATCGACGCGGCGCTGGTTGATGAGGGGCCCCATTTGCGTTGTCTCTTCAAGGCCATGGCCAAGCTTCAACGCCTTGGCGCGCGCGGTAAACCCGTCGACAAAGGGCTTCATCAAAGTCTCATGCACGTAGAAGCGGTCGGCCGTCACGCAGACCTGTCCGGCATTGGCGAATTTGACCGGCACTGAAAGATCCAGCACCTGCTCAAGCAGCGCGTCTTCGAAGACAAGGACCGGCGCATTGCCGCCAAGCTCCATGGAGACGCGCTTCAAGGTGCTGGCCGAGTCGCGGATCATCTGCTGCCCGATGGCGGTGGAGCCGGTGAGCGAGATCTTGCGGACCTTGGGGGAAGCCATGATCGGATCATAGGTGGTGGCGGTGGGGCCGATCACCAGATTGACGACGCCCGGCGGTACGCCCGCCTGCTTCACGCAATCGATCAGCAGCATGGCGGTGCCCGGCACCTCACGCGAGGGGCGCACGATGATGGAGCAGCCAGCGGCGAGCGCCGGGGCCACCTTGCGGGCAATCAGAAAGGCCGGGAAATTCCAGGCCGTGAAGGCCGCAGCAATACCAATGGGCTCGTGAGATATCTCAACGCGTCCGCCGGGTGCGCGGCTTTCGACCAAGCGGCCATAAATGCGGCGGGCTTCCTCCGCGTACCAGCGGAACTGATCAATCGAGAGGGCCCATTCGCGGCGCGACTGGGCGAGTGGTTTTCCGGTCTCCAGCGTCATGCGGCGGGCGGCTTCTTCGGTGCGGGCCACCATGATGCTGGCGATGGCGTGCAGCATGTCAGCACGTGACCAGGCGGGTGTGGCGCGCCAGATTTTCAGACCTTTTTCAGCGGATTCAATTGCCTCCTCGACATCGGCCACGGAGGCGGCTGGTGAGGCTCCGATGACGTCGCCGGTGGCTGGGTCGGCCACCTCGATTGTGCCTGCGCCGCCAGTGCTGCGCCAAGTGCCGCCGATCAGAAGGCCGTAAGTCTCATACATGCGCATTCATCCGTTTCTGCAACGCTTGTTGCGGCATCCTGATTGAGGCAACGATTTTTTCTTGTCAAGCCCGGGACCGCGCATTAAGCCTTGCGTTCATGGCCAACAACAAGCCCGCAGTGCCCCGGAACTATGAGGGCGTGGTGAATCTCATCACGCGGGATTATCAAGCATTCTCAACAGGTTCGCAGCAGATTGCAAGGTTTCTGACGCAAAATCCGAATGTGATCGCGCTTGAATCGATTGGTGCTATTGCCGGGAAATGTGGGGTCCATCCTTCAAGTCTGGTGCGTTTTGCGCAGGGGCTTGGCTATTCCGGCTTCAAGGACCTGCAGAGCGTATTTCAAACCAGGCTCGCCACTGCCGCGCCCGGCTTCCGGGAGCGGATCAGCGCTCTGGAAGAAGAGCTTACGCGGACCGGCGGGGAAGGCTCCAAGGGTTTCCTGCGAGACGTTGTGGTGCGCGATATCGCCTCCCTCCAGGGGCTTCTCGATACGGTGCGTGAAGAGGAGCTGGACGCAGCGGCGCGGCTGCTGACCACGGCTGACACGATCTATATTGCGGGCCAGCTCCGCTCCGAACCCCTCGCCATTCTGCTGCGCTATCTCCTCACCATGCTGCAGCGCCGGGTGGTGCTTCTCGACCCTGCGGGAGGTCTTGCGCAGGAGATGGCGCAGACGATGACAGCGCGCGATGTGCTGGTTGCAATTGCATTCCGGCACTATGCAAAAGAGGTTGTTGCCGTCGCAGAAATCGCAGATGCCACAGCCACGCCGATGATCGCCATAACCGACAGCCCGTTGTCACCACTGGCCAAGAATGCCCAGGTGCTGTTCACCGTGCCGGAAGATGAGTATTCGTTTTCACGATCCCTCGCCGCGCCCATGTCCCTCATCCAGTGCCTGGCCACCGCAACGGCTGCAATCCTCCAGCCCGAGCGTGACCCGCGCATTCCGACCGTCACCGAAATCGCACAAAATCCGAAACACCGGCTCTCGCCTCCGGCCCGGCTACAGACATAAACTGCCGCAGCTAATGGAAAAGCTGTTCCATATATTGTACGAATAGACGAAATGTTTCAAACCGAACGTCAATGGGAGTAACCCGCATGCCGACCGTCCGCTTGACCATGGCACAGGCGCTGGTGCGCTATCTGTGCAACCAGTTCACCATCATTGACGGCAAGCGCGAACCGCTGTTCGCCGGGCTTTTCGGCATCTTCGGTCATGGCAATGTGACGTGCCTTTCGGAAGCGCTTGAGGCGGTGCAGGACCAGCTTCCCACGTGGCGTGGGCAGAACGAGCAGTCCATGGCGCTGGCCGCCGTGGGCTTTGCCAAGGCGATGCGGCGGCGGCAGTTCATGGTGGCGCTGTCTTCCATCGGGCCCGGCGCCTTGAACATGGTGACGGCCGCCGGCTGCGCCCATGCCAACCGCCTGCCGGTTCTGATCCTCGCAGGCGATGTGTTCGCAAACCGCAGGCCAGACCCGGTGCTGCAGCAGGTGGAGCACTTCAACAACCCGACCACCTCGGTCAACGATGCCTTCAAGGCCGTGACGCGCTACTGGGACCGGATCACCCACCCGGAGCAGATCATCTCCTCCCTGCCGCAGGCCATTGCCACCATGCTCGACCCTGGCGACTGCGGGCCGGCCTTCATCGCGCTGTGCCAGGACACGCAGGAACTGGCCTTCGACTATCCGGAGGAATTCTTCACACCCACCGTTCACACCATCCCCCGGCTGCGGCCGGACCGTACCCGCGTGGCGAAGGCGGTGGAGCTGATCAAGTCCGCCAAGCGGCCGCTCATCATTTCAGGCGGCGGCGTGCGCTATTCCGGTGCGGAACGGGACGTGGCCGATTTCGCTCTGAAGCATGGCGTGCCGATGGCCGAGACGATTGCCGGCAAGGGTGCCGTGACGCATGACCACCCGGCCCATGTGGGCCCCATCGGCGTTGTGGGATCAACCTCCGCCAATGAGCTCGCCGGGGCGGCGGATGTGATCATCGCCATCGGCACCCGGCTTCAGGATTTCACCACCGGTTCCTGGACGGTGTTTGCCCATGATGCGCAGTTCGTCTCCATCAATGCAGCGCGCTATGATGCCGTGAAGCACCGGGCGCTGGCCGTTGTCGGAGACGCCAAGGAGACCGTGGCAGAACTAGAAGAGGCGCTCGGGGGCTGGAAGGCCGATGCGGCCTGGACCCAGAAATCCAAGACTGCCTTCAAGGCCTGGAACGATCTGGTGGACAGCTACCAGAAGCCCACCAATGCGGCGGTCCCTACCTACGCCCAGGTGGTGAGCGTTGTGAACCAGTGGGCCGCACCCAATGACACCATGGTGACGGCGTCCGGCGGCCTTCCGGGCGAGACCGCCAAGGGCTGGCGCGTCAAGAACCCCAACACCTATGACCTCGAATTCGGCTTCTCCGCCATGGGCTATGAGATCGCGGGCGGCTGGGGCCACGCCATGGCCAAGAAGGGCGATGGCGAAACCATCGTGATGGTGGGCGACGGCGCCTATCTGATGATGAATTCGGATATCTATTCGACGGTGCTGACCGGCCACAAGCTGATCGTAGTGGTGTGCGACAATGGCGGCTACGCGGTCATTAACCGCCTGCAGAATTTCAAGGGCACGCCCTCCTTCAATAATCTCATCAAGGACAGCCGGGTGAAGCAGCCCTTCGCTGTTGATTTCGCCAAGCATGCGGAATCCATGGGGGCGGCGACCCGCCATTGCGAAAGCCTGGCGGACCTCGAAGCCGCGCTCAAATGGGCCAAGACCACGGACCGCACCACGGTGATCTCGCTCGTCACCGATGCCTATGCCTGGGTTCCGGGTGATGCCGACTGGGATGTGGGCGTTCCGGAAGTCTCCGACCGTCCGGACGTGCAGAAGGCCCGCGAGCACCATGAGACGATCCGCAAGAAGCAACGCATTGGAGTCTGATTAAGATGAAAGCAAAGCTGGGCATGTCGCCCATCGCCTGGTGGAACGACGATCTTCCCGAACTCTCGGACGATGTGTCGCTGGAGGAATGCCTGCGCCAATCCCGCTCCGCGGGCTTCACCGGAATGGAGAAAGGCCGCCGCTTTCCGGAGCAGGCGTCCGAGATGCTGCCCATTCTGAAACGTGCCGATGTGACGCTGTGCGGCGGCTGGTTCTCCGGCACCATCGTCAATGAATCGATTGAGGCCAACCAGCAGCGCATCCAGCCGATGATCGATCTGTTCAAGGAGGTCGCTGCCCCTTGCATCGTTTATGGCGAAGTGGGGCGCTCCATCCAGGGCGACCGTTCGAAGCCGCTGGCCACGAAGCCGAAACTTACCGAGGCCGAGATGAAGGACTACGGCGCGAAAATGTCTGACTTCGCCTCCTGGGTCGAAGCGCAGGGCATGCCGCTGGTCTACCACCACCACATGGCGGCGGTGGTTGAAACCGAGCCCGAGCTTGACCTGTTCATGGCGAATTCCTCAATCTCGCTCCTGTTCGATGCAGGCCACATGGCCTTTGCCGGCGGCGACGTTCTGCGCTGCATCGACAAGCACCATGCGCGAATCCGCCACGTGCACACGAAGGATGTGCGCATGGATGTGATCAACGGTCTGGACCGTACGCGGGAAAGCTTTCTCGATGCGGTGATCAAGGGGGCCTTCACCGTTCCGGGCGATGGTTCGCTGGATTTCGGGGCGATCGTCAAGAAGCTCAGCTCCTATGGCTATGAAGGCTGGTTCGTGGTCGAGGCCGAGCAGGATCCCAAGACATCTCCGCCGCTTAAAATGGCGCAGGTGGGCCACAAGGAGCTGATGCGCGTGATGACGGCCGCTGGTTATGAGGTTGTGGCGTGACGCAGTCGCTTGGCATTGGCATCATCGGCACCGGCTTCATGGGAAAGGCCCATGCCTTTGCCTACCGCGCAGCACTTGCGGCCTTTCCCGACATTCCGGTGCCGCGACTTGAGATGATTGCGGATGTGGATCAAGGCCTCGCCGCCAAGGCCGCACATCAATATGGCTTTCAGCGCTCATCCGGCCATTGGCGCGATCTGGTGAATGATCCGAATGTGGACGTGGTGTCGATCACCACGCCGAACACCCTTCACCGGGAGATGGCGCTCGCGGCCATTGCGGCGGGCAAGCATGTGCATTGCGAGAAGCCGCTGTCACCTTCCCTTGCACACTCGCTTGAGATGGTGGACGCGGCGGAGAAGGCGGGCGTTTCCACGCAAGTGGGCTTCAACTACATCAAGAACCCGCTTCTCAAGCTGGCGCGGGACATGATTGCGGCAGGAGAGCTGGGCGAGATCACCGGCTTTCGCGGTATTCATGCAGAAGATTATATGCATGATCCCGAGAGCCCCTATAGCTGGCGCATCGACCCCGTTGGGGGGCCTGGCGTGATTGCGGATCTGGGTTCCCACATCATCGGCATGGCGCGGTTTCTGCTGGGTCCCATCGCCGAAGTGACGGCGGATGTGCGCACCGTTGTGGCCTCGCGGCCCGTGGCGCGCGGGGCGGCGGAGCGAAAGGATGTGCTGGTCGATGACGTGGCGCGCATCCTGGTCAATTTCGGGCGCGGCTGCGGCGGCACCATCGAAGCCAACTGGGTGGCCACGGGGCGCAAGATGCAGCTGGGCTTCGAAATATCGGGCGAGAAGGGCTCGCTGGTGTTCAGCCAGGAGCGGCTGAACGAGCTCCTGTTCTACAAGGCGGGCGGAGATGCCAGGACGAGCGGCTATGTGAAGATCGAGGCCGGCCCGCAGCACGTGCCCTATGGCCAGTTCTGCATCGCCGGCGGCCATCAGCTGGGCTTCAACGATCTGAAGACCATCGAGATTGGCGAGTTCCTGCGGGGGATCGGCGAGGGCCGCGTGTCCGGCCCTGATTTCCGGGAAGCTTACGAGATCCAGAAAGTAGTGGAGGCGGCCATTGCCGCCTCCCGTTCACGCAGCTGGGTCAAGATCAGCTAGGCCGCCACACCCGTTCCGATGGGGCAGGAGACGCCGGTGCCGCCCAGGCCGCAATAGCCGCCGGGGTTCTTGGCGAGATATTGCTGATGGTGGGCCTCCGCAAAATAGAAGGGGCCTGCCTCTGCAATCTCCGTTGTGACGGGGCCTAGACCTTTCTCCTTCAGGGCCGCCTCATAGGCCGCCTTTGCGGCCTCAGCGGCATCACGCTGGGCCGGGCTCGTCCAATAGATGGCGGAGCGGTATTGCGTGCCGACGTCATTGCCCTGGCGCATGCCCTGGGTCGGATCATGGGCTTCGAAGAAGCGCTTCAGCAGCTCCTGATAGGAAACCTTGGCGGGGTCGAAGACCACGAGTACCGATTCGGCATGGCCGGTGAGGCCGGAACAGACCTCTTCGTAGCTCGGATTGGGCGTGAAGCCGCCGGCATTGCCAACGGCCGTAACCCAGACGCCCGGCACCTGCCAAAAGGCGCGCTCGGCACCCCAATAACAGCCCAGCGCGAAGACGGCCGTCTCCAATCCGGCGGGGTAGGGGCCCTTCAGCGGATTGCCGTTGACGAAATGGCGCTCGGCCGTGGGAATGGCCTCGACACGGCCCGGAAGCGCGTCGGAAGCAGGAATCATGCGGGTTTTCTGGCGTGTGAAGAACATTGGATCAGATCCTCCTGAACTGCCTGCCCCATATAGTCACACAATCTTCTCGCTGCCACTCAACAATGCTTGATTTAAGAACACCTCTGGCTATATTCCGCCCGCTCCGTGGAAGGGTGGCCGAGTGGCTTAAGGCGCACGCCTGGAAAGCGTGTTTACGTGAAAGCGTAACGAGGGTTCGAATCCCTCCTCTTCCGCCAGCTAACTAATTGATATCGAATAGTATTTTATCTCTTCGGGCGGTCGTGACAATGTCGCGGAATTTCCGTGGCTTGCACTCCCTCAGCAACGGGCTGCCGTAACCAGAGACGCCTTTGCTCCGGCTCTTGACGCGCTGTACGGCGGGATATCTCTGTGGCCAGGAATTTGAGTACGACTCTTCGATGCTGTTTCGTGGACGACATGCCGTATTGAGACAGATGCACCGGTCAGGGCATTTTTATCAGCGCTGCCACATCCACGTATCACACAGTACAACTGTTCCATGACGTCCCTGTTTGTGCAACTGTCCAAGGATCAGTTGGCGTTTACGGAGGGTAGGACAATGAGCGATCTCGAGGGCGGCATCACCCGCAACAGCACGGGCTTTGGTGAAGTCGAGTGGAATATACTTGGCCAACGTTATTTTCCGAAGGCAAGCTGCGACACCACTTTCGCATTCGAAGCCAATTCGGAGCCAGGTCAGTTCGTGCCTGTTCATATCCATCCCACGCAGGATGAATTCATACTCGTCCAGGAAGGCCAGCTTGAACTCAAGCTCGATGGCCATTGGCATACGGCCAAAGTGGGGGATCTGGTGCGCATGCCGCGGGGCATCCCCCATGGTTACTTCAACAAGTCAGACAAGCCCGCCCGCGCGCTCTTTTGGGTTTCACCCGCCGGCAAGCTTGAAGCCCTGTTCAAGACCCTACACAACATGACTGACATTCCGGCGGCAATCAAAGCATCTGCCGAGCATGACGTGGACTTTCTTCCGGAAAGTGCAAACGCTTAGCGACTGTTCAACAAGAGAATGGATCCAGCGCTCTCGGGGAACTTCTAGCGCCGGCGATAGCGAACCAATAGAAGGGTTTGAAGGCGGGGTTCGATTGTGAGCCTGCGTGTCGCGTGACCTTTGAGTGTCGCTGATCCCGCTCTCTTGAATTGGGCCGGTCCCTCGTCGAAGCAAAGAGGCTCGATCACCTGCCGTAGTGCATACGCTTCGCCAGCATCGATAGGACATTGGATTTGAAGAAGGCTCAGTAGTTGGCATTGAGGTGGGATGCTCACCTACGCCGCGATCAAGCACGATTTGTTGCCTAGACTGGTCCGCATCGACCATGTCCTGGAAAATCGTACGCTTCCGCGCAGTCGAGCCAGAGCGTGAGACCGTAATTGCTGGCGTCGCCGCTAGTCGGGAAATCGCCGCAGCAGCGTTTGATGGCCCTTTACGGCGGGGTTTCGATTACATTGGACGTTATCGAACAGCCGAACGTATGCTAACGCGCCGCCTGCGTCCCCTCATCGACAAGCCAGGGCAATCCAGCGCGCCTATCGGCAGGATGCTAAACCTCAATGCCAATTGTTGTGTTCGTCATCTACTCGCCCACTCCAATGTGAAGCTCGCTGCTCATGAGGTACCAATAGATTCGAGGGCTCTGGTCGAGGCGTTTCCAAGTTCCTTTCTCGGAATGATGATAATGGAGCCCGCCCTTCTCGCCACCCGAAGGGGTGATAGAAGGGGCCAATGAGACTGCATGACTGATATCATGACGCATGGACCGACTCCGCGATCCGCGGCCTGCTCGATCACGATTCGGCGCAAAGACGAGGCCATGCAAAGCCTTGAATGTGGGCCGCGGGAGGTCAGTTCGGCCGCAATCGGCCAGTCTGTGTCGGATGATCAGGGCAGTGCCAGCAACTGATCGCGCCACGCAATGGGCAGGCGAGTGTCGCAGAGCAGCGTTCTGGCGGTCAGGGTTGGCGGATGTCCGCCGTCGAGAATAATGCAGATGATCTCCGGTGACAGGAAGCTCAGCCGCAGGAGCCGCGTGGCATAGGAACTGTTAATCTCTTGCCTCGCGGCGATGCGTTCCAGCGTGGCGCCTTGCCCGGCCAGCAGGGCGGCGCGCAGGTCGAAGGCCTTGACGAGGAGCTTGACCAAGCTGGGATCAGGCTCGGTGGCGGTCGCGCCTGCGATGATCATCTGCTTTCCCACGCCGCTGCGATTCAGCATTGCCGGTACCGCCAGGGTGACGGTATTGACTCGAGGATCGCTGCTGCTGAGCGCGGTGAGGTTCGGCAGGTTCGGCCACGCGGCCAGCACGGCGAGGAACCTTTGTGGAGCAAGGCTGATGTCGACCTTCTCTCGGCTTACGGTCACACGCTGGATGGCGTGAGCGAGAATGGCGCGCCGCCGAGAGACTGCCAGGGTCTTCCAGTCACGCGAGAGCGTCTGACCCATGCCGATCGCCTGCGACAGGCGTGCGGCGTCGTCAATCTTCGAGCCGATCACCTGATGAAGTTCGCCGGCATTGGCGAAGAGGCTCGTAAGCCGAGTTTCGACCAGGCCCTCGATCTCGCCGGCGGGCAGGCGCAGGCCATCGGGAGAGTCCGCGCGTGCAGCTGTGACAAGAGACCGCGAGACATAGTAGCGATACCGCCGTCCACCCTTGCTGGCATGGCTGGCGGTCAGGGGTTCTCCCATGGGGTCATACAGGAGGCCCGCCAGCAGGCTGGGAGCCTCGGCCGACGTGCCATGCTTGCGGTCAGCCCGGTTGTCGGCGAGGAGCTGAGCCACCCGGTCCCAGAGGTCCCGGTCGATGATCGGCTCGTGTTCACCGGGGTAGTGGTTCCCCTGGTGATGCACTTGGCCGAGATAGAGCCGGTTCGACAGGATGCGGTACAGGGCGCCGCGGGCGAGGGAAGCACCATGTTGCGCTGCTGCATCTTTCCTCGGGATCGCCTTGCCGCAGATACCCTGCTGCGCCAGTTCCTCCGCCAGCAGCCGCACCGAGCCCAGTTCGAGGTAGCGCCCGTAGATCAGCCGGATCGTCCCGGCCTCTGCGTCGTTGACGACCAGCTTGCGGTCCTTCACCTCGTAGCCGAGCGGCACGACCCCTCCCATCCACATGCCCTTCTTCTTGGAGGCCGCGACCTTGTCGCGGATGCGCTCACCCGTGACCTCGCGCTCGAACTGGGCGAAGGACAGCAGCATGTTAAGGGTGAGCCGCCCCATGGAGGTCGTCGTGTTGAATTGCTGGGTGATCGACACGAAGGACGCGCCCCTAGCATCGAAGACCGACACGATCTTTGAGAAGTCGCACAGGGAGCGGGTGAGCCGGTCGACCTTGTAAACGACCACCGTATCGATCCGGTCGGCCTCAATGTCGGCCAGCAGGCGCTTGAGGGCGGGGCGCTCGAGGGTCCCTCCCGAGATGCCACCGTCATCGTAGAACTCTGGAAGCAGGGTCCAGCCCTCGTGCTTCTGGCTCCTGATGTAGGCCTCGCAGGCCTCGCGTTGGGCGTCGAGGGAGTTGAAGGCCTGCTCCAGGCCTTCCTCGGAAGATTTGCGGGTGTAGATGGCGCAGCGGACGATGCCGCTGCGCTCGCCGTCACGTGCGTCACACATCACGCACCTCCGCCCTGGCGAAGCCACGGCCCTGCTCGGCAAAGCGCGACGCATCGCGCTTGAGCCCGAAGAAGGCTGGACCCGAGCGGTGCAGGCCCGAGATCGCAGCTGCCACTTTGGTGAGCGAGGGAAAGCGCTCGCCGCGGTACTCGAAGCCATCCTCCAGCACCAGGACCATGTGGGTGGTGCCGTTCCACTCGCGTACCAAGGTCGTCCCGGGCCTGAGTGACGCAGGAAGGCACCTGCTGTCAGCTCCGTCTGGACACCTGAGCCTCGCGCCAAGCGCTTCCAACCGCCGGAGCGTCGCCTTGCCAAGGCCCCCCTGAGCCTCCTCCTGCAGGCGGTAGGCGATGAAGCGGATCAGGAGATCGCGGCTCAGGCCCTTCGGCACCGGGACATGGTAGTACCGGTGCCAGAGCGTCCGCAGCTGTGAGGTGGACATACTCGCCAGCTTCCCAAGTTGCTCCGTCACCTTATTGGAGGACCCAGCCAGCTCACGTCCGCTAGAGCGTTGCAGCATCTGTCTCACTCCCCTGCGGGGATAATTCGCCAGCGGCGGATGCTGTCTTCCCCGTGAGTCGAGGCGACATGGAGGCCCATCTTCTTTCGGACGGTTCCGGAGAGAAAGCCACGCAGGCTGTGTGCCTGCCAGCCAGTGGCCGCCATCAGGTCTTGCAGGCTTGCACCCTCGGCCTGCCGCAGCAGGTTCAAGCAATGCGCGGACTTGCTCAGTGCGGGCATGGGGGCAGGGATCAGCTTCCGGGCTCCGGATGCTCTATTGCGCATCCTTGACCTCTTTGCTCCCGCCTTCGGAGCCGTGGATTTGGGCCTTGAGATCGTGTGAGTTGATTTTGACTTTGCCATGGGTGGCTCACTTATGGCGGGTCCGCCCGATTGCGGCTCTCGCACCGCCCGAAGCCCCACGTTTGAGCGAGGCCCATGCGCTCCGGCTCTCTGGCGCCGCATGACCAGCACCAATGCTTAGTGTGGGCATGAAGTCCAGCGGAAAATGGACTTCCGCTGGGCTGTACTGCTGGTGCGAATCCCCATCGCTCCGCCATTACCCTTTCTTGATCGCAAACATCACCCAAAGCCTTGAACGGCAAGTATAATTCAGGGGTTCGAACACCCTCATTCCAGTCGTATTCCAGATGAGAGCTCAGGGCGAGTTTTAGCACAATTCGCTCGTCTTCAAGCGATCCTGTTTTCCAAAGAAAGCAAGGATTTGCGATGACGTCAAAGCGGTTCGAAGAGTTTCGTCATAGTCTGGCAACGCGGTGCCGCAACGCGCCGTTTTTTCCGCCAGAACGAGCTTCTGGCATTCCAGCCCTTCGACCTTGCGCTCATATGCACCGATCACCCTCGAGCTGTCTGACTCGACGATCCGATCTAGGAATTGCGCGATCTTCGTTCCAATCGAAGCGACTTGGAGATTCATCGCGGCTCCGGCATCCTTGGCTTTCTATTCAGCCTCGTTCCACCGCTTGCGGAAGAGGTTGGAGAAAACTGACAGCACTTCGGGACGCGGAGTCATGCGACGGATAACGGCCTCAGGCGCGACGGCCTCGGCGCGCGCGGGTTCCACCTGTCCGATCGTCTCGCCCTTCATCATCTGGGATATGGCCGCGGACCATCGCGCCAGCAGCGCTCGCAAGGCGTCCCGGTCAGGTCAAGCTGCTTCAGATATACGTAGTCTTTCAGTTGCTCGTAGTAGGTGTAGGTGACCGTATCGAAGTTTGCCTCGTCATGCGGAGCGAGAACGGGCACCGCGTCACCGCGGAAATAGGAGCCAGTCATGGCAACGATGTGCGCCCAGTTCCCAGGTGTTCCTCTATCAACTGACGGACAATTGCTTCCGTATCCAAAGGCTGTTCGCAAAGCTTGGATATGTGGAGTCCACCGTTGTGTATTGAGTATATAATCGCCTTTGGGATTATATGATTGATGTACATGCCTAACATGTCAGCTGCTAGTCAAACACTGCCGCTCCCACGTACGTCCCCTCGATAGCCGCCGGCGGCACGAAGAACAGGGCGGAGCCAATGTGCGTGATGTATTCGTTCAGCGCGTCTGCGGCGCCTAGCTTCATTTGCAGTGCCTCGAAATGGGCGGGGTCGTTCTGGTAGCTGATGAACAGCAGACCTGCATCGAGAAGGCCGACGTCGTTAAGGCCGTCGGTGTAGTTGTAGGAGCGGCGCAAAATGCGGATGCCGCCGTTATTTTCATGAGCGGCAAGGCTGATGTGGGCGGTTTTCGGGATCACCAATTCTCCGTCTCGTCCTCTGCGGGTAAAATCGGGAATGTCGAACTCATGCCTGCCGCCCAGCGGCGCGCCGGACAGTTTGTGGCGCCCAAACACAGCATTCTGGTGGCTGACACGGTTGGTGTCCCAGTTCTCGATCTGCATCTGCACCTTGCGGGCAACCTGGTAGGTGCCGCCGATTTGCCATTCGGGACCTTCCTTGATCCACACGAATTCGTCGAAATCCGACGGGTCGACGATATTGCGCGTACCGTCTTTGAATCCGAACAGATTGCGTGGCGTCGACTGGCCCTTGCCGGCGGAGGCCCGCCCGAATCCCATCACAGTCCAGCGCGTTGCCGCGGTGCCGGTGTTCTTGGCGATGCGCACGAGATCGCGGATGGCGTGGTAAGTGACCTGTGGATCATCGGCGCAAGCCTGCAGGGAAAGATCGCCTCCAGTAAGCTCTGGGCGAAGTGCATCGCTGGGCAACTGCATCAGCGGGCGAAACAGGGCGGGGCGTTTTTCCGCAAGTCCGAAGCGATCAGTGAATACATCAGGTCCCAACCCGATGGTGACAGTAAGGCCCGATGGGCCGAGGTTCAAAGCTTCGCCCGTGTCTGGTGCGACGGCCTCGGCGCGCGCGGGTTCCACCTGTCCGATCGTCTCGCCCTTCATCATCTGGGCTATGGCCGCGGACCATCGCGCCAGCAGCGCTCGCAAGGCGTCCCGGTCATTCGTGGTCAGGTCGAAGGTCATATAGAAGATGTGACGCTGCGGCGGCGTCATAATGCCGGCCTGCGGACCATTGCCATAGAAAACATAGGCGCGCGCTGACTCGTCGGCGGTGCCTGCCTTCCCGCTCGCAACTTCTGCGCCGGCTGGGCTCAGGGAGCTTGCGCTCCCTGCCGCAGCCCCGATGAGAAGATTACGGCGAGAAATCGAATGCACCGCACCCGTCTTATTGGGGTATTTCTGGGTCATCGTCATGCCTCAGCCAGCAGTTGCTACCTTTTCCGCAATGCGCGAGAGCGGTTCCTGCAAGGCCTGGATGGCTTTGGATAGCTTCGCTGCATCGGCGGCGCGCAGTTCCGGCGTGTAAAGCTTGTAACCGCCGGGCTGCGACGGGTCGCGGTACCCGTCGAGGAGCTGGTTCACCACGTCGAACTGGGCCTGGATCTGCTTCGTCAGCTCTGGGTCGATCTTCTGCATGCCAGGTGTGAGATAGGCGAAGGCCTGCTGAGCGCCTTCGATATTGGCCGCGAAATCGACCAGGTCGACATGGCTATAAGCCTCCTCCTCACCCGTGATCTTGCCGCTCTGCACTTCTTCCAGCAGGCTTGCCGCACCATTGGCGAGATCTTCGGGCCGGTATTCCAACGTCTCCACCAGCTTGCTGAGAAGAGCAACGTTCTTTTGAAGCTCGGCCGCCAGCGCCTTGGTTTCCGCATTGATTTGACGCTTCTCGAAGAGATCGCGCTCGATAGCGTGCAGGCCATGCCATCCGACTGCCGGATCGAGATTGGATTGGCGCATGTCGATCAGGTAGTCGAGGTTGCCGGCGTTGTCGGTCGCTTCGAAGTCTGGCAACACAAAACCTTCGACATCCGCTTCGATGCGCTCATAAAACGGCCGGGCCAGGGCATAGGCCTTCTGCGCAGCTGCAAGATCCCCGGAATCAATGGTTGCTTTCAAATGGTCGACTGCCTGCACCATTCCTTCGACCACGCCGTCCACGTAGGTGGCATAGCCCTTTGTACCTTCGATCAGCAGCGCACTCAAGCCTCCGGCCGATGGAGCCGCCACATCGCCCATGACTTTGAATGCCACAGTTTCTTCCTTGGCGCCCGGGCAGTAGATATTGTAGGTCCCGCCGCTCAGCGTCACCGTGAAGCTCACGGGTGGCAGGCCGGGGGCGAGGTTTTCTTTTTCGCCGAGGATGCGGTTGTCGCTCATCAGCTCGATTTCGGTGATCGCAGTGGCCGTCTGGTTGGTAACCGTGAATGTGACGGGACCGGCCATGGCTTCGGCGTGGCTCACCACGCAGCTGCCACCATTGTCGCCGGTGAGCGTGACCGCCACCTGAGCAGCGCCATTCGCCACGGGCGCCGTGCCGGTATCAGCTGAGACCGCACCCGCACTATGGGCCAAGAGAAGCGCCCCGAGGGCGGTGGACATGGTATGAAGCCGGGAGATGTCAGGACGACGCATGTGTTGCTCCTTTTGCAATCAGCTTGTCAGCGTTGTGAGGGGATTGGGCCGGATGAACCGTTGCTTGATGCAGGCGGCGAAGATCTCTTAGGGCGATGCCTGCCAGCAGCAATGCGGTCAGCACACAGACGACGGGCAGTTGTCTTGCCCAGAAGCGGCGCTCGGTCTCAGCCGCGTTCTGGCCGCGGAGGGCCGCAAGTATGGCTGTCGTATGAGCGGGGTCGACCCGCCATGCATCCGGCGTCCAGCGGTCAGGAGGGGTCCCGACGGTCAGTACCCGCGGCGCGGGCAATCCGCTTCCGGAGACGGTCAGCACGGCCTTTCCGCGCGATGCGGCATCCACCAGCGTACCCCCCGCTGCCCACACATCGGTCGTGGTCACGACCGACCAACGCGCCGCATAGGGGCCGGGGTGCAGCGCGGGATTGAGGCCCGGCGGCACGCGCCCGCCCACCAGATGCGTCAGCTGCTCGAGAGAAATGCTGTCAGGCGCTTTTGCGGGGGTCGACGTGTCACGCAACCCCCAGGTCGTGACATCGATACCGTCATGCAAACCGGGCTTTCCTTGTGCGGCGGCCAACGCGATCATCTGGTCCGCGCCATCCTTGCGGATCACGTGGAGCTGGGCCGCGCCATTTGCCATCGCCTCAAAACCTAGGCTACCTAAGGGCGAAGCGTCCTCCGTCAGACCAATGATCGGGATGGGGTTTGTGAACACGGGCTGAGGAACGGGATAGAGCAGGGCCAATCCCGCTCCCAGCACGGCGAGGACGGCGGCGATGGCGAATTTGAGGCGCACAGTTCCGCGCGGCGCGGGCCGCAGTGCTTTCGGCCAATAGACGAAGAGCATCATCGGCACCAGGTAACAAAGCCAGCCTATCACCTCAATCAGGCGCGGATCGGCAGGAATGCCAAGCACGCCGGTGATCAGTGCCGAGCGCACCGTTCCGGGCGCAACCAGCCATGACAGTTCGAAGCTGCGCTGCTGGCCCGCCACAAGCCAGCCTGCCTCATGCGCAGTACGGAGGCAGCTGATGACCAGCCCCGCCGCGACGAGGATCAGGAACCCACTGGTAATGCGGAAGAAGCGTGACAGGTTGATCTTTACCCCGCCCACATAGATGCCCCAGCCGATGACCAGCGACAGCAGAAGCCCCATTATTGCCCCTGCCGCGGCGAGGCCAGCGGACTGCGATGCCGAAAAGGTTGCCAACAGGAAGACGCTCGTTTCGAAGCCCTCCCGCAGCACGGCGAGAAATGCCATGGCGGTCAGCGCGTAAGCGCCCGGGCGCGACATCGCCGCGGCAGCGCCTGCCTCCAATTCGACCTTGAGGGTACGGGCATGAACGCTCATCCAGGTGATCATGCAAGTCACGAAGAACACAGCGACCACGCCGATGACCGTTTCCAGCGCCTCCTGGCCAGCTTGCGGAAGTGTCTGTTCCAAGAGGGCCAATCCCACGCCCACGGCAATCGACAGAACAATGGCGAGCGTCACGCCAAGCCACATCGGCCCCAGGCTCATGCCGTTCCGCCGCAGGAAGGCCGCAAGAATGCCGACGATTAACGCGGCTTCCAAACCTTCACGCAGGCCGATGATGAACGTTGCAAGCATATCGCCTTTATATCCGACTGAATTTATCGGATTTGCTAGAGCCCTTGGACAACAGTGTCAAGAAATTCCCGATTTATTGACTCGGAATTGAGTGTGACCCGCAGCTCATCTACACAGCTCTTGTGGCGCGTCCCGCCCGCCGCTGGCGAAAGAGGCCGAAAACTCCAGCCTCAGGCGATCCAAGTTTTGAGAGCGGCACAAGGAGATGGAGACGGAGACGGACGATGAAGAGGAAGCGGTTCACGGAAGAGCAGGTCTAGTCAAGGCGTTCAACCGGAGTGACGTTATTGCCGCACGTTCCGTATTGAAATAGAAGCCCGAGTTGATCCGGCCAATGGCATCTATTCTGGTGTACAAGCCTTGCCGGAGCGTGAGACCTGGAGCGTCATCGAACCTGCCTATGTGACGCCACTCAAGCGGGATTGATGTTAGCTCTGTAAATGTGTTGGAGCAGCTCGTCCGGCTGCTGTGCTGTTCCTGCCACTGATCGTCGCTAGGGTGACGATCTTGTTGCAGAATGTGCTGAGCAGGTTCTCGTTATGTGAAACCACAAGCACGGCTGCTCCACCTGCCGCAGCTGCATGAAGTGCCCTGACGATTGCTGCGGCGGACGTTGGATCCAAAGCGGAAGTTGGTTCATCGGCTATGATGGCATGTGGGCGGGACACGATTGCTCTTGCCAGCGAAACCCGCTGCGCCTGACCAATGGAGAGCTTTGAGACTCGGGTCCGCGGATCGATGTGGCCGAGCTTGACCTGAACGAGAGCAGCCCGCGCTTTTGTAATCGCCTCACTGTCTCTTGCGGCCCTGAGTGGTTCGGCGACGCAGTCCTCAATACTCCAGTAGAAATCCAGTGAAGCCACGGGATCCTGCCAAACCATGCCGAGCGTGCCAGGTGGAGGTAGCGCCGATCCCGGTGTCCAGCCGCCAACCCGGACGCTACCGGTCGCCGGCCTCAGTTCTCCGGTCAGACATCGCAGCAGCGTGGACTTGCCAGAACCCGACGGCCCAAGCAGACCGGTACAGTGACCTGGCATGATGGTGAGGTTCACTCCAGCAAGCACCATTTGACCCGCGTAGCCTGCCGTGAGGTTTTGTATCTCGATCATTTGCTGGTCCGTTCATGACAGGCAACGCCTTCGGCCATCAGGGGCGCCATGTGATGCAGGGCGCATCGGCCTGGGCATCGAGGTGCGAAGTCGCAGCCTTTGTCTGGGCGCCGCGGTGAGGGCGGGTCTCCATCCAGGCCGGCAGGGAGAACGCCAGGCTGTGGCAATGCTGCGATGAGGCTGCGGGAATATGGATGACGCGCCTCCTTAAGGAATGCGTTGGCCTCAATGTCCTCGACGATTCGCCCGGCGTAGAAAACGATCACGCGGTCCACCATTCTAGCCACGAGGTCGATGTCGTGGGTGATGACGATAAGTGTCCGCGCACGCGCCGCCAGAAGATCAAGCATCTGGCGGGCCAGGGGGCGGTCGATGGCCGATGTCGGTTCGTCGGCGAGGATCAGCTCCGACTGATGCGCGGTAGCCGCCACAATCAAGGCTCGCTGCAACATGCCTCCACTCCATGCGGGCGGCCTCCTATTCAGCATTTCGGACGATGAGGAGAGTCCGGCCTGTTTCAAGCGGTCAGCGAGCTCGGCGGAGGAGATGTGCTCGCCATGGGACTCCCAGGCCTCTGCCAATTGTCGCCCAACGGAGATAAGCGGATTGAGGGCAGACATCGGATTCTGCGATACAAATCCGATCTGACGGCCGCGCATCCGCCGCGGGTGAGCTCCTGGCAAAGGTTGCCCTCGGAACGTGATTGAGCCCGAGACGACGGCAGCACTTGGGAGAAGACCTAGGATGGCGCGGGCCAGTGTTGTCTTGCCGCAGCCGCTCTCGCCAATCACTGCGATGCGCTCGCCATGCGCGACACGAAGGTCCAGCCCCCGTAGTACATGCGCGTCATCGGGAAATCGCACGTGGAGATCGGTGATGGCCAGACCGTTCATGTGCGCGTCTGCATCCGGACCATGTCCTCAGCCAGCAGCAAGGCAGCAGCAACGGCGAAGCCGATTGCGAGGCAAGGACCGATCAGCAGCCAAGGAGCTGCTGTGAAGAACATCTGCGCGTCACGCAGCATCAACCCCCATTCCGCTTGTGGTGCCTGTGCGCCGAGGCCCAGATAGGACAACCCTGCTAGTGCACCGAGTGTATAGCCAAGGTCGATGGCCGCCGCGGCAGCCAAACGCATGGTCAAGTGCGGGATGACATGCCCGCGCAAAATGGCGGCGTGCCCGACCCCGGCCAGACGCGCGGCCAGTATGTCCGGGGCGGTAAGCCTTTCCCGGGCAATGCCCCTGACCAGGCGTGCGTACCAGGGCCACCCAACCGCCACGAAGGCGATGATGAGGTTTTCCACGCCGATTCCCAGGGCCCCAACTATCACCAACGCGATGATCAATGAAGGCAGAGCCAAAAGCATGTCTATGAACTGCGTGAGAATCTTTGCCATGACGGAATCTCCGGCGGCGACAAGTCCCGCCAGCGTGCCGAGGAGCAACGCTCCCGCAACGATCAGGGTTGAGGACAGAAGCGAGATGCGCCCGCCGTCCATCAGCCGCGCCAGCATGTCTCGGCCATACTGGTCAGTACCCAGGGGGTGGGCTGCGCTTGGTGGCTGAACGATCTCTGCCAGATTCTGGTCCGTGGGGCTGACCTGCCAGAACAGCGGACCCGCCCAAACCAGCGCCAAGACAGCGGCAAGCAGGAACAGTCCAATCACGCGGGCATTTGTCAATACCGGGTTCATGGCGTCCGTCCCAAAGGACGCGGAGACATGAGGCGTGCGGCCAGATCCGCGAGGGCAGTGGTCAAGACGAAAAAGACGACAGCAAGCACGGCGAATGCCTGCACGACCGGGAGGTCACGCCGCTTGATGGAGTCGATGACGAAGGCACCCAGTCCGGGCCAGGAAAAAACCGTTTCGATCAGAATGGTTCCGGTCAGGGTGCCAGCCAGCCCCACACCGAGGAAGGGAAGAAAGCCGAGCAGTGCATTGGGCAGTGCGTGACGGAACAGAAGGCGGGTTTCGCCAAGGCCTCTTGCCCTGGCCGCCAGCGCCCAGTCCGAAGCGAGTGCCTCCGCCACCAGTCCACGGAATGGCCGTGCCCAATAGCTCGCCAGGCCAGTACCCCCCACGGCCGCCGGCAGCAGGACGGTCCGCCAGGTTCCATCGCCAATCACCGAGGCCCAGCCAAGTTCGTTGGCAAACAGCCGGATGGCAAGGAGCCCCAGCACGAAGCTTGGCAATGTGGTGCCGAGGACTGCCATTAGTGTGAGGCTCTTGTCAGGCCAGCGTCCGGGCTTCAGCCCTGCAAATCCACCCCAGACGAAGGTGATGACCGATCCCAGCATGAAGATGGACAGGCCCAGGAGCAGCGTTGGGCCGATGCGCTGGGAGATGAGTTCGGCGACGGGGGCACCCGTCAACCAGCTCTTGCCGAAGTCGCCCATGAGTGCATTCCCAAGCCAGTCGCCGTATCGAAGCAGAACTGGCTGGTCCAACCCGAATTGCTCGCGGATGAGGTGGAGTGACTCTTCCGTCGGCCGGGTGTTCGACCGGCTCGCCAGAAAGGAGGAAACATCTCCCGGGAGAACCGCCAGAACCAGAAAGATCAGGAAGCTGGCCACGGCGAGCGTAGCCAGCATCTTCGTCAATGCGCGGAAGACCGCCATGCCTCAGCCGGCAGGTGCAGTGTTTGCGTCGATCAGGATGTAGAACGGATTCAGAGGCATGCCCTGAAACCTGTCCGACAGGATGAAACGCGACTTGTCGTCGATGGTCGGCAGCCAGTAATACTGCTCGGCGTTCAATCTCAGCGCTTTCATCATTGCATCCCTGATCGCCACAGGGTCGGAGCTGGACAGAACCGGCATGAGCACATCGCGGATATCGGCATAGGTCCGCCCGCCATAGCTGGTGCCGAATACGCTGTAGAGCGTTCCCAGCGGGTTGGCGTTGAGGCCTATGCTCTCCGTGTAGACGGTGTAAATGCCCCCATCTTTCTCATGCACTGGCGGAATTTCCGAATAGTGCTCGAAGCGGCGCACCGTTGCGGCGAACCCGGCCTTCTTGAGCATGTCCGCAGAGGCCGTAGCGATGCCCTCGCCGATGGCAGTATAGCAATAGAAGCGCGCCTCAAGTGGTTTGCCATCCTTGCTGCGCAGGCCATCTGCGCCTGTCGCCCAGCCTGCTTCATCAAGAAGTGCAACCGCCTTTGCGGGATCGTAGACAATGAAGTCCAGCGCCAGGCCATGGTCTGACGGGAACCATCCCTTCATCGTTGTGCCAAGCCCCATGCCAACGCCAGCTGCGAGCGCATCGTTGTCGATGGCGAGAGAGACTGACTTGCGCACACGTACGTCATCAAAGGGCGCCTTGTTGTTGTTCGGCAGCAAGCCGACGAAGCCGACGCCATCTGTGACCTTGTAGTGCACGTTGGACATGCCCTTGGCAGCCAGCGCCAGCGCGAGGGCGGGATAGGCGAGAACATCGGCCTCGCCGGCGGCTATCGCCTGAAGGCCCGCCTGTTCGTCAGGAACCTGACGGATCTCCACGCCTGTCAATTTGGGCTTTCCGCCCCAGTAGCTTTCGTTGGCCTTGTAGGTGATCTTGCCGGCCTCGATGGAAGACCACGCGAAGGGCCCGGTCAGGATGCCCTTGTTGACGAGACTCGCATAGTCGCCTTTGGCAGCGGCGACAGTCGGCGCGTCAAAGATGATATAGGCGTAATGCGCGCAGCCGAAGGGAACCATCGGGTAGGGCTTCTCGAGAACGAGATCGAGTTCCCGTTCGCTCTTCACTTCGAAGGCCTTGGGTGAGCCGATCAGCGTGCAACCGGCATCGCCCTGGTTTTCCTTGCTGGTCTTGTAATACTCCAGGCAGGCCTTGAGTACCTCGGCATTCAGCGGATTGCCGTTCTGGAAGGTGAGGCCGGGCTTCAACGTGATGCGCCAGCGGGTTGGCTCGACTTCCTCGACCTTTTCGGCGAGCCATGGCTTGGGACCTTCCCATGTCGGGCGCATCAGGAATTCGGCATTGCCGTAGAGCGGCTCGATCTGGATGTCATAGCTTCCCGGAGGCGGGGCAGCCTTGACGAGATAGTCCGCCACGAAGACAATGGTGTTGTCATCTTTCGCAATTGCAAGGCGCGGCATGAAGGCCGCAAGAGCCGACATACCAACAAAGGTGCGACGGTTGATGGGGAGGTTTGTCATGGGGCTTCTCCGATTCTGATATTTCCGATCGCCACGGCCGAGATCATCTGATTGGGCCGTTGGCCTGCATCGGGATTGCTGCAGTTGAGATGATGGTTGCCGGGCGGAATGCGTCCGATGATCTTGTTGCGGAGTGCGGCAGGCCTTTCCTTCTTCACGATCTCACCCCATGGCCGGCGCAACCACGCACCGATGTAGTCGCACAGAGGTTTGGCATCGGTGCGGTCATAGAGTCCGCCGAACACCACGCCCCACTTGTCATGACAGGAGATGGATACACGGCCGCGGCGCTGGCAGGCGCCGAGACACTCGAAGGCCATCAGCCGGCATACATGGGCGAAGTCACGCGCTGCAACTTCGGTGCGGATCGCGGCGAGAAGGGCTTCTCCACCACCCTCTCCGTTTCGCCTGCGCTCGATGTTTGGATCGGCGCAGGTCTTGCAGACGTGAAGTTCGAACTCAGGCAGAGCCATGTCGAAATCCAACATTGGTTTAGGTTGACGAATTGCCTGCAATGCCGGCTGGCGACCGTGCCTGCCGAGCCGGTTCGCCGTGACGCCGGAACACACCACTCTTAGCCCAAGTCAGTTATGACCCGTTGGGGTCGTAACTGTCTGATCGTAAGGGAGACAAGCGGGGTGTCCGGGCGGTCAGGCCGCCAGATGGATGGGTGGTCCGCGCAGGTGGGCGACATGGCTGCCCCCCAGGCCTTTGACAATATATGAGGTAATGGAAATCTTGACGGCGAGTGTAAGTCTTGGGCCGTCGGTCGTGCTGATGCGGCTGGGCGGCACGCCGCAGGCCGCCGTGAGCAGGCAGGCGTCACAAACAGCAGAGATCGCAGGCGTGTCCCGGTCTTGGTCTGAACTCCTGGCGTTTGCGTCGCAAACCGTGGGAATAGAACCGTCAGGCAGGACGAATTCTGCCAGGCTGCTTGTATCGACCGCCGCATGTGAGGGCTGATGCGCAAAACCCAGCGACGCCACCGCCAGCCCGTAGGCCATGATGACGCATATCCTGATCAGACCCATTCGCCAGACGCGCTTCATGAATTTACTCTGTCTGGAATGCTCAAACGCGTCAAGCCAACCTGCAGGATGACGCGGGTCATTTTCTCGACCGAATGGCGCTTCCGAGTGGCTCCGGCGGATGGTCTTCACTATCTGCTCGGGCGTCGCCCGAGTCTCCGATTTCGCTGTCGTGGACCTTCGGTTCTGTCCTTTCTGTACGTTTTCCAAGAGCTCCGATGAGTCGGAAATTCTCTCCTCCTCAGGTCACCAGGTCTATCTCAGGAGCCCAGCCGCCCGACATTGTAGATATCTACTATCTCGCGAGACATCCTCTTTCATAGCCCCATTGCGTTAGGAGGATGACCCCGATGACCCCTGACTTGCATCGCCTATTGGGCATAGTCTCATGACGTGCGATATGGTCCGCAATGGCAAATTCAGGGAATGGCGACAACCTGATCCATGGTTGGGGCGGGAAGTTGAGTTCATTCCGATCGCGAACCATACTCGCTCTTCTTGGTCGGCTCGCAGATTGCCTCGATAACTATTGGGTCGAGTTCTGGAGGTAGGTCATGCCCCATGCCCTCGATAGGCAGATACTTCACGTTCGCGATTGAGAGCGCCGTGTCCTGACCACATGCCATCGGGATCAGTGGGTCTTCTGCCCCGTGAATGACAAGCGCCGGCGCCTTGATCGTTGCCAAGCGTCTTCGCCTGGAAGGGTGACGCTTCGCGCGACTAGCGGGAGACGCAGTTTGGATTCCTGGTCAGCTCTGACCGGATGGTCCTTTCGACCGACATTCCGACACCAAGAAGCAGGTCGTCATCAAAGGGCTTGGCGATGAATTGCACCGACAAGGGTAGGCCGGCTTCGGAAAATCCGTTGCAAAGGGCCAGCATTGGCACTCCAGGCAGGTTAAAGGGTCTAGCATATGTGAAGTCGCGCGCATCTGGCTCATGTTCATACCCGAACGGCTGGGCCGGGGTCTTCGCGGTTGGCAGTGCCAGAAGGTCCACTTCGCCAAACGTACTTCGGAGGGAGGCACGCGCTTTTTCACGCTGGCGAAGTGCCAGCACATAATCGGGAGCACTAAACTTTAGGCCCTCACGGAGTCGCGACCGTGTGACGGACCCAAATCTTTCAGGGTAGTTCCGCAACTCCTCCTCATGTTCGGCATATTCTTCCGGCCAGCTGATCTTGCGCGCTGCGTCCGCCCAGTCATCGTAGCCAGCAAGCGTGACGTCCACGAGAGAGAAACCAAGGTCACGTAGGCAATAGAGTGTAGTAGTGAAGGCCTCCCTGACTTCGGGAGCAAGGTCGGGGTCATCTTCGAAGACATGGCGGGGAATACCGATCCGCAGTCCGCAGATGTTGGCGAAGATCCGTTTGGGATCAGGCAGGTGAAAGTCCGGCGTGGCGCGGTCCCCAGCATCGAAGGTGATCATCGCCTGCAGCATGACCGCGCAGTCCTCGGCACTCCGGGCCAGTGGTCCGATGCAATCCATCGAGCGAGAGATGGGCAAAACTCCACGGCGCGAAACCAGGGCTTGGGTCGGCACAAGACCAGCCGCTCCGCACCAGGCCGCCGGCACACGGATCGACCCGGCGGTTTCGGTGCCCAGGGCGCCTGCCGCCAAACCTGCAACAACGGCCACCGCCGAACCGCTGGACGATGACGACGCGTCGCGGTCGCGGTCCCAGGGATTGCGCGCGGCAGGATAGATACCATCCAGCGCAGTCCCTCCGACCGCATATTCGGCAGTTGTCGTCTTGCCGAGAATAACCGCACCCGCATTTTTCATTGCGTCAACTACAGCGGCATTGTGCAGGGCTTGGTGGTGACGTCGATGGACCGCGGCCGCGGTCGTTGGCAACCCAGCAACATCGATCAAATCCTTGACACCGATCGTCAGACCATCCAGCACTCCCTTGACGCGGCCCATTTGCCGGCGCGCGTCGGAGTCAGACGCAGCCATCAAGGCTCCATCTCCATCTATGGTGATGAAAGCATGAAGGCTCGAGTCCAGTCGTGCGATCCTGTTCAGATGCGCTGCGGTCAACTCAACCGAAGTCATTCCGAAATTGGATAAAAGACCAGCTTGCTCGGTTAAACTCAGAAAGCAAGGATCCATGGTCATGCAGTTCGCGAAAGCTCTTGCAGTGTGTTTAGAAACCGCGACAAATCTTCCCACAACTCCGTCTCGTCCTCGATCCCTATCGACAGCCGCAGCACAAGATCCGCGCCGGGCCAGACGGTTGCGGTGCGACTGGCCCGGACTGTCATGGGGGCGACGAGGCTTCGGGTTCCACCCCAGGAGGCTCCAATTGCAAAAAGCTGCAGGCAATCCAGCGCGGGGGCGACGAATGGGACTATGTTGGGCGCGAATGTCAGCGAGAAGACGCCGCTCGCTCCTAGGAAATCCTGGCGGAAGAGCGGGTGGCCAGGGTCTTCTGGCAGGGCCGGATGCAAAACTCGGGCGACCAGCGGATGTGTCGCCAACCGTTGGGCAAGGCGCAGGCCGACATCCGCTTGATGCCGCAGGCGCAGGGCAAGGGTTTCTGACCCCCGCAGAACGAGGGTTGCGTCGTCAGATGATACGCCTATACCCATGCGTCCTATGAACCTCTTAATCGACGATGCAATCCCGGCATCGCACACCGAAATCGACCCCATGATCACATCCGAATGACCCGAGACATACTTGGTCAGCGCTTCCGTTACGATGTCGGCGCCAAGACTCAACGGCTTCAGGTTCAATGGAGTGGCCCAGGTGTTGTCCACGCCAAGTAGCGCTCCCGCAGAGTGGGCGATTCCGCCGACCTCGCGCAGGTTCATCACTTCCATCGTGGTCGAGCCCGGGCTTTCGCACCAGATTATCCGTGTCATCGGGGTCAGCCGATTGCGGATATCATCTGAACTCGTTGGATCAAAGAATTCAACCGTCACCCCAAGTCGTACCAAATCGGTCTGCGCGAAGTCACGCATGGGGGGGTAGACTGTATCAGCAAGAAGGACGTGGTCACCCTTCGCGACCAGTGGCAATATTGCCAGGGCGTTGGCGGCCTGACCCGATGGTGCAAGAAATGTCCGGCTCGCTTGTTCCAGACGTGAAAGCTTGTCTTCCAGTGCTCGTGTCGTGGGCGTGCCATACAGCCCGTAGGAATAGCCCCTGTCTCCCCGGTCGCCGCGCGCGGCATAGGCGGTGGCATCCTTAAAGGTAATCGTAGAAGCGCGATAAGTCGCTATTCCAAGTGGATCAAACCCTTCGAGCGGCACCCGAGGCGTCAGCACGCAATCGGTCGTATCAGACATTGGCCATTCCTCCCTTGCCCCGGACCAAGGGCTTTACCAATTCCCTATGAGGTGATCTGATGCCCCCTAAATTCCTGTAGGTTATGAGGTGGACATGAATCTTCGTCAGGTCGAAGTCTTTCGCGCCGTGATGACCAATGGAACGACAGCACGCGCGTCTGAAGTTCTGCGCATTTCTCAGCCTGCCGTGTCCAAAGCAGTGGCGGAACTGGAGCGTGCAGTAGGCTTTTCCTTGTTCCACCGCGTCAAGGGCCGGCTGCAACCGACTGCGGAAGGTCAGCTCCTCTTCCGGGAAGTTGAGCAGACCTTCACCGGTCTTGCACATTTGCGAGGCGCGGCGGCCCGCATCCGCGACTACGGCTCGGGCGAGCTGCGCATCGGATCGCTGTCGGCGCTCTCCACCAATGTCATGCCGCGTGCACTTGCTGCATTCATGATCCGGAACCCGCAAGTGGCTGTGACCTTCCAAGCCCACATGTCCTCGGTCGTGCGCGATCTGGTGGCATCTGGCCAGTTCGATCTGGGTCTTGTTGCTGACGAGATAGACAAGACCGGGGTCGAGGTCCGTCCCTTTGCACGCTACCGCGCCGCGCTTGCCGTGCCAGAGCGGCATCGGCTTGCCGGACAGGAAGTGGTCGTACCAAAAGATCTGCACGGCGAGGCATTCGTGGCACTTGCCCCCGAGGATACAACTCGGCGGGAAGCCGAGATCGTCCTTACCGAAGCGGAGGCGCGGCCCAGGGTGGTGATGGAGACACCCTATTCGACCACGGTCTGCGCGATGGTGGCAGTGGGAATAGGTGTTGGATTGGTTGATCCGCTGACCGCTCAACCTTTTGTGGGACGCGGTCTGACGCTCTGCGCCTTCGAGCCCGCGCTCCACTTCCGCACACTTCTGATTTTGCCTCCCCACCGCCCGCCATCGCGAATCCTCGAGGATTTTATTGTAGAGCTCACCCGGGCTGCTCACTGATCAGTCTTTCAATGCAAGTCGGGCGACTTGGGTCATCCAGTCGATCGCTGGTCCCAGCACCGCGTCATTGAGGTCATAGCCGGATTCATGAAGCTTGCCACCGGGCTGGACTGGGCCATTTCCGATCATCACATATGACCCGCCTCGCCCCTCATCGACCATGAAGGCAAAATCATCGCCCCCCATCACCGGGCGGACATCACGTGTGTGTTCCAGACCAGCAGCTTGGGCCGCGGCAACTGACAGGGCGGACTCGGCCGGAGTGTCGGTCATGACCCGGCCGGTCGAGTTGATCTCATAGTCTGCCCGAACCCCCATGGCGGCGGCAGTTCCCTCGATCACCGCCTTCATGCGCAAGATGATTGCCTTTCGTAGTTCGGCGTCAAAGGTGCGCAGTGTGCCGGTCAGGGTCACTTCGCCAGGAATCTGGTTCGAGACGGTTCCACCATGAACCATAGAGCAGGTCAGGGCCACAGTAGCGATGGGGTCGACGTTGCGCGAAACAATCGAATTCATAGCAACGATCAGATGACCTGCGGCGGTCACCGGATCGCGGGTTTGGTGCGGCATCGCAGCGTGGCCAGCTTCGCCCTTCAGTGTCACTCGCCACTCACCTCCAGCTGCGAAGGCTGGTCGATCGTAGATTGCTACCTTTCCAAGCGGAATTCCGGGCCAGTTATGCCAAGCAAATATCCGCTCGGTGGGAAATCTCTGGAAGAGCCCGTCGGCGATCATTGCTTTGGCGCCTTGGCCGTTTTCTTCTGCTGGCTGAAAGATTAGGTGGATCGTGCCCTGCCAATCAGGATCGCGATCAAGTGCCGCGGCAGCACCAATTAAAGCGGCGGCGTGACCATCGTGGCCACAAGCATGCATGACGCCGGGGTTCCGCGAGCGGTGCTGCACTTCGTTTGTTTCAGTAATTGGCAGCGCGTCGATATCCGCCCTCAATCCAACAGACCGGTTCGATCCTGGTCGATGCAATCGTGCGACGATGCCGTGCCCGCCGATGCCGGTTTCGTGTGGGATACGAAGTTCGGTCAGGCGGGCTGAGATGAAGGCGGCCGTAGCGGATTCCTGGCAGGACAGCTCTGGAAATGAGTGTAGGTGCCGCCGCCATTCGGTAACCTGTTTTAGAAGTTCGATATTTTCCATCAAAGTACCTTCGAGAGAAATGCCCTTGTGCGGGGCTCTTGCGGGGCCGCCAGCACTTCGCGCGGGGGGCCCGATTCAACGATTATTCCTTGGTCCATGAAGACCAGGTGATCGGCCACCTCGCGGGCAAAGCCGATTTCATGGGTGACAAGCATCATCGTCATCCCTGACCGAACAAGGTCCTTGATCACATCAAGCACCTCTCCCACAAGTTCAGGGTCAAGGGCGCTCGTCGGCTCATCGAAAAGCATAACTTCCGGTTCCATCGCCAAGGCGCGGGCGATGGCGACACGCTGCTGCTGGCCGCCGGACAACTGGTTTGGATAGCGGTCCTGCAGGCCTGATAGACCTACCCTCGCAAGAAGCGCCATGGCCCTTTCGCGAGCTTCCGCCCTGCGCTGGCCGCGAATCTGTACCGGACCTTCCATGATGTTCTGCACGGCCGTCATGTGAGGAAACAAGTTGAACCGCTGGAAGACCATGCCCGTGCGCCGTCTTTGTTCGGCCACGTGCCGCCATGGCAGGGGGTGAAAGCGGCCGGCACGCTCGGTATATCCCTGAAGTTCGCCGTTCAGGAAAACCCTCCCCGCCGATACTGTTTCGAGTTGATTGATGCAGCGTAGAAGAGTGGATTTGCCAGACCCCGAGGGCCCGATCGCCACGCAGACTTCGCCCTTGGAGATCGTCAGGTCGATACCACGAAGTGCGTGGTAGTTGCCGAAGAACTTGTGGAGTTCCTGGAGGGTGACGGCGTCGCTCATCCCGGTCTCCGCACGATGGCGTGGTCGTGCCCACGACCAAAATGCCGTTCCAGCCAGAACTGACCGATCATGAGGATCGACGTAATTGCCAGGTACCAGAAGGCAGCGACCATCAGAAGAGGGACGGGCAGGAAGACGCGGTTCGCGATGGCATTTGTGGCGAACATCAGGTCCAACGTGAAGGGCACAGCCAGGACAAGCGACGTACCTTTTAGCATGCCGATCGTTTCGTTTCCGGTGGGTGGAATAATAGTGCGCATGGCTTGAGGCAGAAGGATGCGCCACCAGATGCGGATTTTTGACATGCCAAGCGCCTCGGCCGCTTCGGTCTGACCTTGGTCGATGGCGCGGAAACCGGCACGGAAGATCTCGGTCAAGTACGCGCTTTCGTTGAAACCTAGGCCAAGGACAGCGGCGACTCCGGCGGTGATGACCCACTTGGTGTCGATACCCACGATCTCGGGCCCGAACGGAAGTGACAGTGACAAACGCGGAAAAAGAACAGCGAAAAGACCCCAGAACAGGAGTTGAGTGTAAAGTGGAGTGCCACGAAAGAACCAGACCCAAAGCCAAGACAACGCTCGAAGGATCGGATTCTCGCTGTCACGCATCAAGACCAGTGCCATTGCACAGACCATAGCAACAGACATAGCGACGACAGTGAGGATCAATGTCCACATCACGCCGCGGAGGACTTGCGGTGCAAGAAGGTACTTCCAGAAAATGCCCCAATGGAAATTCTCGTTTACCGCAAGGCCAGTTGCTGCTTGCAGGGCGAGCATGGCCAGCAGTACCACTGCAATCCAACGACCTGGATGCCGTGGCGGGACGATGGCGTTCAAGACCACTGCGCCATCCTTTTCCGCAACGTCGGCGGGAGTGCGCCGACCGTCCGGAGTTCTTGACCTGGTCACCAGCTTGTCCCTTTGGTCAGTAGGCGACCTTTGGATTGATTTCGGCCTTGTCGATGGTCACCGTAAGCCCCCATGCAGCCATCAGTTTGGCGTAAGTGCCATCTGCGATGAGATCATTCAAAGTGTCGGCGACGAGTTGCGTCAACTCCATGTCATCCTTGGGCACAGGTATCCCGTTGACGCCGCTTTCGCCCATGACACCAAAAGCTTTCATGGTTTCAAGGGTACCCTCCGAATTTTTGACGGCCAATGCGATCTGGCTGTCACCCGAGATCGTGGCATCGGCACCGCCAGCTGCGACCCGTGTCAGTGCCTCAGTCTGAAGGCCGAAGGGAAGGATGGTGATTGCTGGCTTCCCCGCTGCAACGCATTCATTGTTGATGAGGGTAACTTGCTCTTCGTGCCAGGTGCCGGTCTGCAAGGCCAAATTGGTGCCGCATATGTTTTCGGGATCAAAACCTGTCGGGTTGCCCGACTTGACTGCCCAAAGGCTGGTTGATACGAAGTAAGTGACAAAGTTGACGACCTTCATCCGCTCGTTCGTTACACTGAAAGCATTGATGCCAATATCGTACTTGGAGCCGAGGGCCGGCAGGATCGAGTCGAACGGCGCGGTGCGGCTTTCGTACTTTAACCCCCACTTTGCGGCGATAGCATCGCCGATATCGACATCGATCCCCTCTGGCGTCTGGCCGTCCTCGCCAGCCAGATAGGACCAGGGCGCGTAAGCATTGTCTGATCCGCCGACCAAGACGCCGGCTTCACGGATCTTCATCGGTACACGGGCCGCAAGTTCCTGGTTCACCTTGATTCCGTTGGTGTCAAATCCTTCGGCCCAAGCTACGCCTGAAACGCAGTGAAGCAGAAGTGCGGCCGTAATGTAGGTCTTGGCTAGCATGGTAGATTTCCCCTCTTTTTTTGCAGAGCACCGGTTGGTCCGGCATCACTGCGGCAGAGAATAGAGACGCAAATCTATGCAGTCCAATATCAACATCAGCCAAATCAATTCCAAATAGTTATACCCTATGGCAGATGCTGCGTGCGGTTCAACAACGTGGGGAACCAGTCTTCGCGTAGGCGCTGACCGTTCAGCATTCCATGCCCGGGAAACGGAGGCGAGGTGCGGCTTGGACGCTCGATAAAGCGCGCATCGTCGCCGACCAACCGAAGACTAAAGGCACGTCGACGCTGGGTGGTTTCGTTCCCGCGCGCTCCGTGCAACGTTTGGAAATCGAACGCTACCGCATCCCCGGGCTCCATTTCCCACTCACGGATATCCATGCCTTCGGCGTCAGGATCAGGCACTGGCATGTATAGCGAAGGATCGGGATAGAAGCTGGTGTCCGCCAACCAGCGCTTTGGCAGCACCTCTCGCTGCCAGCGGTGAGACCCGGCCACACAGCGCAAGGAGGCCTCGCGCACTGGGTCAAGGGGGGACCAGAAACTGATCGTCTGGCGGCCCTTGACGAAATAGTAAGGTCCGTCCTGGTGCCACGGCGTTGGCTTAGAGGTTCCAGGTTCCTTTACTAATACGTGATCGTGAAACAACTGGACGCTTTGCGATTGCATCAAGTCTGCTGCGACTTCGGCAGCCGGTGAACTGCGGATCACCCTCTCAAACTCGGCGATGCGCTGCCAGTTGCAGTAATCGTCGAAGAATCGCCCCCCTTCGCCCGCTTTCAGGTTCTCGGCAGCGTAGGGGCCAGGGCTGGTCATGTTGACTTCTACGCCTCTGCGCAGTGTTTCGACGTGCTCTTTGAACAAACCGCGCACCAGCACAACACCGTACCGCTGATAGCTTTCGATCATTTCCAGATTGACCAGTGGATGGGTCATAGCGTCCTCTCTGCGTTTCCTGGGGCTTGAGGTTGCTGGTGATAAGATATAGTTTCCAGTAATATCATCGGAAGCCTGATATAGTGAAATGCTTCACGTTACATTGCGCCAGCTGGAATACATCGTCGCCGTCGGCAAGGCAGGCAGCCTTGCTCTGGCATCGGCCCACCTGAATGTCTCTCAGCCCGCGTTGTCCGTAGCCATAGCCCAGGTGGAGACGAGGATCGGAGAGCATATTTTCCTTCGCCGCAAAGGGGTGCGGATCACGCCCACGTCATTCGGACACCTCTTTCTGCGCGAGGCGGAAGCGCTCATCACCAAAGCCGAGGCGCTAGAGCTACCCGGTGCATTGGCGGGTCGCGGTAAGGCGCGCGTCGCACTCGGCATTTTGTCCGAGCTTGCCCCGCGATGGCTAGCGCCGATCACTGTGCACCTGCAGGCCACGCTTCCACTTGTGGACTTTGTCGCCTATCCCATGGGCTTTTCCGCTCTCGTCGAGGCGTCGAGAGACGGCCGAATAGACATCGGCTTGACCTATGACCTTGGTCTCGGTGCCGACTTTCGCCGCGATCATTTCTTGAACGTTGTGCCGCGAGCTTGGGTTGGATGGGACGACCCGTTCGCGCGCCGTCCAAATATCTCGCTCTCCGAGTTGGCCGAACGTCCCCTGATCTTGTCAGACCACGACCTTTCAATGCAGCACATGATCGGCCTGTTTAGACGCGTTGGGCAGTTGCCGGTGGTCCGGCATCGTGCTGCCTCGATCGAGCTTATGCGAAGCCTTGCAGCCAACGGCGAAGGAACTGGAATTAGCTACACCAATCCCCTCGGACGGATAACAGACGACGGCAAGCCGATCGTCGGCTTACCTATCGGTGACGAATTTGCCGTGGAGCCAATCGTCCTCATCAACCGAGGGGTTGGGATTACGCCCATGCACGAAGTTCTAAACTGTATTCAGGAATTGGCATTCAGCGGAGATGAGAATACCCAAGCGTGAGAGAGGTCAACTCCTCTCCCGTGGATTAGTTGTGCCGCGCCAACTGGTGACTGCTTCCGACAAACTGGACCGTCCAAAGTGAGGATTTCTCGTAATGTGCCAGGCAGGCAAAGCGAGGAAGGACCATGAAAGTATCGAGGTTCAGCGAGCAGCAGAATACCTTCATCTTGAAGCAAGTCGATGACGGCGCCGGTATCGAGGACGTATGCCGCAAGGCCGGTGTTTCGCAGCAGACCTACTACCGATGGCGGAAAAAGTACAGCGGCTTAGGGGACAGGATCGATGCAGAGCAGCAGTCTGGTCTCGCCTCCCGGAACGGCAGGTGATCGGTGCCACAAGGGGTGCAGTTCTGCTGAAGCGTTCGCGCCGCCGTAGATCACGATCGCTTCTGTTGGGACCTGATGGATCAGCATCTCGTCAAAGGGCTCACCAAAATTGACCGAGTAGGCCGTGTTCGCGTCTGCCCACTCGGTGCCCGGTCCGCAATAGGTGCAGAGCAGGCGCATCGTCACTGAGTCGACGTGAAACCGGGGGCAGGTGCGGTCGGTGGCCTTTTCCAGCCGAACAGATGCGCAATCTGATTCTGCCATGTCACACAGCCTTCTTGCACAGGCTTCGATGTCGGCAGCCAGCCAGTCGCGCAGCGACGGATCCAGCGTGGGCGGCAGGCCGGCCACGAGGCTCTCCGCGAGCCCCTCGACCGACCCTTCGATCCTGACATGCTCCGGCAGCAGCGGAAGGTTCTCGCGCAGGAGAAAGCGGATGGGCGCGGGAAGCGCCCGCTGCCTCAGGAGGAAGGGCACGAGACCCAGCGGAATGGATGTGAGCTCGAACTTCGCAGCCATCAGGCGGCTTCCTTCTTCCGCCACACCGGAAAAGGGTCTGGCAGATGTGCCCAGGCGGCAAAATCCGGTTTCGCGGCCGGGATCAGGCAGCGATCGAGCTGCGCCCGAATGGCAGCTTCGTCCATGCCGGTGCCGATGAACACGATTTCCTGGCGCCTGTCGCCCCAGACCGGATCCCAGCGCTTTGCGATCCACGCTTCCCAGTCGGGTTCCTGGGGCCAGGACTGCTTCTGGATGGCGGCCCACCAGAAGCCGGCGGCCTCGGTTCTGACAAGAGCGCCGGCCTGGCTGACCTCTCCCACCCATTCAGGCCGCGTTGCCAGCCAGAAGAAGCCCTTGGCACGAATGACGCCGAGCCAGGACGCGTCGAGGAAGGCCTTGAACGCCCTGGGGTCGAAGGGCCGGCCTTCACGGTAGACGAAGCTCTTGATGCCGTATTCGAGGCTTTCCGGAACATGGTCTCGAAAGCCGTTGAGTTCCTTGAACCAGATCGGATTCTGATGCGCCTTCTCGAAGTCGAAGCGGTTGGTGCCGAGGATCTCGGACAATGGCACGCGCGAGAAATCCGTTTCGATCAGCCGCGCGTCCGGATTGAGGGCCTTCACGATGCTGCGGGCGGCCTTGCGCTCCGCCTCGCTCGTTGTCGAGACCTTGTTGAGGATGATCGTATCGGCGAACTCGATCTGATCGACCAACAGGTTGACGAGGGTACGCTCGTCCGTGTCACCCAGGGCGAGGCCTCTGGTGGCGAGAAAGTCTGCCGAGCCATAGTCCTTGAGCAGATTGGCGGCATCGACCACGGTCACCATGCTGTCGAGACGCGCCACGTCCGACAGGCTGTGGCCATCCTCATCACGGAACTCGAAGGTGGCGGCTACGGGAAGCGGTTCGGAGATGCCCGTGCTTTCGATCAGGAGGCAGTCGAAACGGCCCTCATCGGCAAGCCGTGCGACTTCGCGCAGGAGATCGTCGCGCAGCGTGCAGCAGATGCAGCCATTGGACATCTCGACCAGCTGCTCGTCGGTGCGCGAGAGGTTCGATCCGCCGTCGCGCACGAGGCTCGCATCGATGTTGACCTCGCTCATGTCATTCACGATGACGGCGGCCCTGAGGCCCTCACGGTTGTTCAGAACATGGTTGAGAAGCGTGGTCTTTCCGGCGCCGAGAAAGCCGGACAGGACGGTGACGGGCAGGCGATCCGTTGAAGAACGTTGAGGCATGGTGAGTCAGTCCCGTTTGAGTTGGCAGTGGTGATCTGGAGGTTGGCTTTCGAAGGCTGCGCCACCTGTGTTCAGACTCGGGGCCAGCGGCGTCATCTGATGGCCGCGAGGAATTCGGTCTTGAGGGATGCATCCGTCTCGAAGGCGCCGGTGAATTGAGAGGTCACCGTGGAGACGCCCGGCATGCGGATGCCGCGCGTGGTCATGCACTGATGGCTCGCCTCGATCCACACGGCGGTGCCGCGCGGCTTCAAGGCCGATGTCAGCGCGGCCGCGATCTGGGCGGTGAGAGTTTCCTGCGTCTGGAGCCTTCGGCCGAGAATGTCCACGAGGCGGGCGATCTTCGAAATGCCGACAAGGCGGCCGCCGGGCAGGTAGGCGACATGGGCGGTGCCGAGGATCGGCACGATGTGGTGCTCGCAATGCGACTGCAGGCGGATCGACTTGACCAGCACCATGCCGCGATAGCCCGCGACGTCCTCGAAGCCGGTTGCCAGAACCACTTCGGGAGATTCGCGATAGCCCGAGAAGAACTCTTCGTAGGCAGCGGCCACCCGCGCCGGCGTATCCCGCAGCCCTTCGCGGTTGGGGTCGTCGCCCGCCCAGCGGATGAGGGTGTGCACGGCGGCGATCGCCTCGGCGCGGGTGACGATGGAGTCTGGCTGTTGACTAAGGAGATTCAAGGACATGAGAGACTCGATTGACTTCTGATATGTTATAACATAACAATTCACTGCCATGCTGTCTATCAAAACTCCAGCCACACCAGCTGCGCTCTCCCGCAATGAGGAACAGGTTTACGACGCGCTGCGCAACGCCGCCCGTTCCATGTCCGCTTATGAGATTCTCGCGGCCCTCCGGGACACCAGGATCAAGGCGGCTGTGCAGGTCTACCGCGCGCTGGGGCAGCTGATCGCCAAGAACCGCGTGCACCGCATCGAAAGCCTCAATGCCTTCGTGGTCTGCCGCTGCGAGGCGCACAGCACGCCGGCGGGCTTCTATATCTGCGATCGCTGTGGCTCCACCTGCGAATTCGATCCCGGACCTGCCCTCGGCGCGCTTCGCCCCGCAGACGGTGGCTTCGAGATTCAGCTGGCCAGCATCGAGCTGCGGGGCCTCTGCACGCACTGCGCATCGACAGGAGAAAAATCCTCGTGAAAATCCACTCTCCCGTTCTCGATGCTGGCGCCTTGCTGCGCCTGCTGGTGGCCGCCGCGCTGACGGTTGCGATCTGGGTTGCCATTCTCGCGGTGATGCAATGACGGCCGCGTCCCATTTCCGCCTCACCGACGTCACGCTGGGATATGATGGGCACCCGGCCGTTCACCACCTCGACGGCGCTTTCGAGGCGGGCTCCATGACGGCGATCTTCGGACCCAACGGCTCCGGCAAGTCGACACTCCTGAAGGGGTTGATGGGCTTGCTGAAGCCGCTCAGCGGCTCGATCGAGCGTCCCGATCTCGATGTGCGGGACATCGCCTATCTTCCCCAGGCGCAGGAGATCGACCGCAGTTTTCCAGCCTCGGTTCATGATCTCGTCTCACTGGGGCTCGTACGGCGGACTGGCTTTTTCTCTGCCGTCGGCAAGGCGCAGCGCGCGGAGATCGCCACGGCGCTCGAGGCCGTGGGGCTTGGCGGCTTCGAGGGACGGCCCATCGGATCGCTGTCGGGCGGGCAGCTGCAAAGGTCGCTTTTCGCGCGCGTGCTGCTGCAGGACGCAAAGGTCATTCTGCTCGATGAGCCGTTCTCCGCCATCGATGCCCGGACCGTGAAAGACCTGCTGTCCCTCATCCACCGCTGGCATGCCGAGCGGCGCACCATCATTGCGGTGCTGCATGATGCCGATCTCATCCGCTCGCACTTTCCGGACTCGCTGGTTCTGGCACGCGAGCCGGTCGCCTGGGGGCGCTCCGAAGATGCATTGAACCCGGCAAACCTGCTCAAGGCGCGCCGCATGAACGAGGCATGGGACGAGAATGCCCCATGGTGCGAGGAGAACGCGGCATGACGCTCTATGATCTCCTCGTCTCCCCCTTCACTGACTATGCCTTCATGCGCCGGGCTCTGGTGGGCGCCACGGTGCTCTCGCTCTCGGCCTGCCCAATTGGTGTTTTTCTGATGCTGCGCCGCATGAGCCTGACCGGTGACGCCATGGCGCATGCCATTCTACCGGGTGCTGCCATCGGCTTCCTGGTCTCGGGCCTCGCCCTGCTGCCCATGACGGCCGGCGGCATCGTGGCGGGGCTCTGCGTGGCGCTCCTCTCTGGTGCTGTCTCGCGCCTCACGATCCAGCGGGAGGATGCGAGCCTCGCAGGCTTCTACCTCGTCTCCCTCGCTCTTGGCGTTCTGCTCATCAGCCTCAAGGGATCGAACGTCGACCTGATGCATATTCTCTTCGGTACTGTTTTGGCGCTCAATAACGGGGCGCTTGAGCTGATTGCCTGGGTCGCCACTATCACGCTCCTCACCCTCGCCGTAATCTGGCGTCCGCTCGTCGCCGAGTGCATGGATCCGGTGTTTCTGGGCTCCGTCAGCCGGATCGGCCCGGCGGTGCATTTCCTGTTCCTGGCGCTTGTCGTCCTCAATCTTGTCGGCGGCTTCCAGGCGCTCGGCACTCTGCTTGCGGTGGGCCTGATGATGCTGCCTGCATTATCGGCCCGGCTGTGGTGCCGCAGGCTCGAGAGCATGTGCGTCCTGGCGGCGGCGATCGGCATGGTTTCCGGCTTTGTGGGGCTGCTGGTCTCCTACCATGCCAGTGTCGCATCCGGACCCTCCATCATTCTTACGGCCGGCGTTGCCTATGCGCTGTCCCTTGTGGCCGCGCCGCAGGGCATCATCCGGTCACGCTTCACCCCAACACGTCATCGCATTGCATGAAGGAGACGATCATGAGTGTTTCATTGAGAAGCCTGCTGGCCGTAACCGCCGTTGGCCTGGCGCTGGTTTCTGCCCCGTCGGCATTCGCGGACGGCAAGGTCAAGGCGGTCGCGAGTTTCTCCATCCTGGGCGACATGGTCAGCCGGGTGGGCGGTGACCTCGTAGAGGTGACGACCATCGTTGGCCCGAATTCCGACACACATGTGTATGAACCCAAGCCGGCGGATGCCACTGCCCTTGCAGCGACCCAGGTGTTTTTCGTCAACGGCCTCGGGTTTGAGGGCTGGATGGAGCGGCTGGTCGAATCGACGGGCTTCAAGGGCGAAACCGTCGTGGCAAGCACAGGCATCACGCCGCGCACCATGATGGAGGAGGGTGCGGAGGAAACCGATCCTCATGCCTGGCAGAACCTTTCGAATGGCCTCGTCTATGTGAACAACATCGCAGAGGGCCTGTGCAAGGCCGACGCCGCTGATTGCGACACGTTCAAGAAGAATGCCGCAACCTACGCGGCGGAGATCTCCGCGCGTGACGCCGAAGTCAAGGCCAAGATCGCCACCGTGCCGGAAGCCAAGCGCAAGGTCATTACCAGCCACGATGCCTTTGGCTATTTCGGCGCGGCCTATGGCGTCACGTTTTTGGCGCCGGAGGGAATCAGCACGGAAAGCGAAGCTTCTGCGGCCGACGTCGCAAAGCTGATCGAGCAGGTTCGAAAGGAAGGCGTCACAGCTCTCTTCGTTGAGAATATGAGCGATCCGAGATTGATCGAGCAGATTGCTAAGGAGACGGGCGTGAAGCCCGGCGGCGCACTCTATGCCGATGCCCTATCAGAGAAGGGCGAAGGTGGGGGAACATATCTCGACATGTTCAAACATAATATCTCGCTTCTCGTTCCGGCCATGGCAGGTTCGTGAGGCTGCAAATGTAACAGATCCCCATCACCTGTCCAGCATCAGCACTCTTGAGACAAACCGGGTGACTTGAGGAAGGGAGGATATCTGGCTCAACGTAGCTCGTTAGGAGAAGCGCAGATGAGACAGAAATCCGAGACGCGGGCGACGCCCGAGCAGATTGTGAAGGACATCCGCCGGGCCACCAGGAAGCACCATTCGGCCGAGGAGAAGATCCGCATCGTGCTGGAGGGGCTGCGGGGCGAATACAGCATCGCCGAGCTCTGCCGACGGGAGGGCATTGCCGAGAGCCTGTATTACAGCTGGTCGAAGGAGTTCCTGGAGGCTGGGAAGAAACGCCTTGCGGGCGCTACGGCCCGGTCGGCAACTAGCGGTGAGGTCAAGGATCTTCGCCGTGAGGTGCGGGACATGAAGGTCCTGGTGGCCGACCTCACGCTGGAAAATCGCCTACTAAAAAGAAGCATGATCGCGGATGGGGGAGACGAGGAATGAGATATCCCGCCTCCGAGAAGCTGGAGATCATCCAGCTTGTTGAGCAGTCGCACCTCCCGGTGCTGCGGACGCTGGAGAAGCTCGGCATTCCTCGGCAGACCTTCTACCGCTGGTATGACCGCTATCTCACCGGCGGGTTTGAGGCCCTGGAGGACCGTCGCCCACTGTCCGAAAAGGTTTGGAACCGCATCCCGGACGAGGTTCGGGAAAAGGTCAAGGACCTGGCCCTCGACGAGCCGGACCTGTCGCCCCGGGAGCTGGCGGTCGCAATCAGCCATGTGGAGATGAGCGCCTTGCCGTGGTCCGGCCCCGCCCCGTGAAAAATGCCATAGAAGAAGCTCAACAGCATCAAGGTCCATCCTGCTGAGAGGCCGGCGGGTCCCCTCATGCTCTTCAGCATGTTTGCAAGTGTACCGTGGAAATTCTGCTGCTCGTCACGAGCCCAGATCACAGGGTCCTCAAGGGTGGGTGTCACCTCGATGGTTCCGTCTTCATTCTTCGGCGGCACGAGAAGCTGCCTCCGCTTGATTGTCGCCTGTTCCGAAGCGGTAGTCTTGTCTGCCGTCTGTGCAATGACGCCAGCGGCCAGCATCAAGGCGAGTAGGATCCAGAGCGCACGCATCAGGTCAGCCGTGGCAGTCATGTGGAGAAGTACCCCTCAACCAGACCCTTCGCGTTGCTGAAAACTCCTATGGGACGAAACATGCAATGACAGCGGACAAGCGTCTAACAGCAATCAGTGTCGCCAAGGATCATGGGTGTTCGAATCCGCCTTCAGCTGCAGATGGATTGACGGTCAAATCACGGCGAATTTGTGAGGCGGCGCTATTCTGCTGCGCCTAGCAAGAGATAGTCATGTCAGCTACGACAGATTCCCGGTGTTATGACGGACCAGAAATGTCAGGGCTTGCAGAGGGGCAGAGGTTTGGGCTCGGGCGTGGGATGGGCGACTTCGTAGCGGGCAATGACCGGCCCCAGTTCATCAGCCGGCCAAAAGCGCGGCGCGCCGATTTCGCTGAGGCAGGAGGCGTTCCAGTAGAGGCCCTGCTGAGCGGGAGATCGCCGCGATTTGACGGCTCTCGCCACGGCCTGAACATCGCTCGATTGGGGATAGACATAGAGCGTGGTCGGGTTTTCCCGGATCAGCGGCATTAACCATTTGGCGTCCGCAGCGCTCCAGCTGGTGCAGCCATTGCTGCGGCCGCCGGCGTAGTCCACCAGCTTTCCGACCGGCACCAGGCCATCATCCTTCGCATAGGGACTGTCTGGCATTTTCTTCATGCATAATCCTCTGAGAACTTGTGCTGGATGGCCTCCGATTGCCCGCTTCCGCGCCGTGCTCGTCTCGCCATCGCCATCGAACTGGATGAAGGAGCGCACATAGGCCTCGTCCTTTCCGGATGCCGTGCGATAATACCCCTTGAAGGATGTTTTCTCCTCAGCCGTTTCATATTCGCCTCCTGTGGTGAGGTTGGAGTCGAGTGCATTGCCGAAATTCTTGGCGCATCGCCGCCCATTGGCGAAATCCGCGTATCCCTTGAGGTTTCGCCCGCTGCCGTGGCCCGAAGCAATGGCGCGGAAGGATTTGTCTGCCTCGCAGATCACATAGAACCGGCGGCCCAGCTGATCATTGCCCAGGTCGCTTGGCCGGGTGGCATCCATGGCGAAATAGCAGGGGTTTCGCACGTCGCCGGCCCTTGCCTTCTTAAGAAAGAACTCCCGGGCACGCTGGAGGACGACCAGCGAAATCTTGCCGTCCTCATCGCCGACATAGGCATTCAGCCACGCGGGAATCGCCTGGCTCTGTGCGGCAGTGGCTCGCCCGGTTGACGCGAGGAAAACAAACAGCGCGGCAAACACCGATAGAAAGCAGGCTAGTCTGACTGTCGTCCTTCGTCCCATCACAGCAAACGCTTCCTCTTCGTTCTATGTAGAGACCCAGCGGCTCCGCCAGGCCGATGTGGACGCAGCCATGAGAAGATCGCCGTGCTCAAGGCTGTTATCCAGAAGCTTGCGGGCCTATCCGTATAATGGGCGAGCGTTAAACCGGCCCAGGCTGCGACTAGGGCGATGCCCGCCGAGAGAATAATCCCAGATACGACACCTGTGGTCAACCGCTGGGCGGAGACTGCCGGACCCACAATGAGGGAAACGACCAATAGCACTCCAACGATCTGAGTGCATTGAGCAATCGCCAGGGCCACCACCGCCATGAAGACAACCGAGAGGAGGCGCGCGTTGACGCCCTTGGCGACCGCCAGCTCAGGCTACAAGCTGACGAACAGCAGCGGCCTCGAAATGACAGCCATCGTCGCCAGACAAGCGAGTCCCAGGGCATTGAGGATCTAGACGGTCCGGGCCGTGACGGCGAGGATATTGCCGAACAGCAGGCTTGTGGCCTGGGTCGCAAAGGAGGTGAAGAAATGCAGGAACAGCAGGCCGAGCCCGAGCGAGAAGGCCAGCACGATGCCGATTTCTACATCGCGGTTGGCGAGCTTGTCGGCAAAGAGGCCCACACAGATGCCGACGGCAACGTTGAGAAGCACCAACCCCGCCAGCGGCGGCCCGCACGAGAACCGCGCCCGTCGCTCCCGTGAATCCCACATGGGCGAGGGCGTGGCCTGCGAAGGTCTGGCCGCGCAGGACCAGGAAATAGCCAACCGTGCCCGCGGCGATTGCCACGATCCCGGCGGCCAGGAGGGCCGTGCGCATGAAGTCATATTGCAGCATGGTGATGATCATGCTCGTGAGAATGGGCGTTCTTGTCGACTTCATAGCCGCCGGACAGGATGAAGATGCGGCCCTCTACTCTGATGACGTCGATGGGTGCGCTATAGAGCCGCGACAGGACGGGCGAGGTATTGACCTCTTCCACCTGTCCGATCGCCGCGACGTGATCCTCGACTTCTCTCGGTCCGGCAAGCCGACGGACACGGATGTTGTTGGGAAGATCAGATCACGAGTTCATGTGCTATTTTCCACAGCCTTGATTGAACGTGACCTAGATCGGGTATGCCAGTTGGATGTGAAGGTGCCGTAATCGGCCTCCGCCGCTTCACAGTTGCGTCGTTCGGCAGCTCTCTTCTTCGGAATATTGTAATCGTAGGCGGATCCGTGCCGGTCATGCTCTGCCGGAAGTCCGGCGCGCAGTTCAACGGTACGGAATTTGTGGGCCGTCAGGCCGGGGCGGCCTCAGATATGGTCTTCTTTCCTGGTCAGCATCTGCCAAATGATGGTTGCCAGTTTGCGTGCACTTGCGGCCGCAGCGATGTGCTGACCGCGCCTTGCTGCAATGCGCCGGAAGACGGCACGCCGGGGGGTTTGGCGACCTGGCGGCAGCCCATGCGGTTTCAACCAACATAATCCGCGCGTGGCTGCGGCCTTGCTCCGTGATCCGCCCGTGCTGGGCGGGCCCTTCGCCAGATTAATAGACACTGGGATTCAGACCGAGATAGGCGACGAGCTTTTGAGGAATGGAGAAACGCTTGATATGCCGCCAAGCTCGTGCACAGGGCAGGGGGATCGTTGAGAGACGTGCAGCTGCTGGCGGTCCACCGCTCGATCAACACCACCGAACGATACATCGAAGGCGACGGTGTAGCCCAGCGCCGCCTCATGAGACTGCTCTAGCACCTCGCTAGACCTCAGCCTGCGGCGATCCCGGTCCAAGCCCTCCGGTCCCTTGAGGACCGGCCTTTCCCGCACATTCACATCAACCACACTGAACAACGGAATCCCGTCATGACGGACAACGATAGCACCCCCATGCCTGCAGCTGAGTTGGAGCGTTCCGAGAAGGAAGAACGGCAGCGCCGGACTAAGATCCGGGAACTCAACGACCACCTACGCCGCCACGGCCATGGCGGGGTCTGGCGGGTGACGGCAGGGATCGCTGGCCTGCCGCCCGAGACGGCACGCCAAGTGCTAAAGGCGGTGGCCAGCTTTGCGGACTTTACCGACGACAATGACCCATGGGGGGAACATGACTGTTCCGTGATCGAGGTCGCGGACCAGTGGATCATCTGGAAGATCGATTACTGCGACCGGTCCCAGACCTACCTCTCACCTGACCCGGCCAATCCCAAGGTCACCCTTTGCATTCTCACAGTGATGCTTGGCCATGAATACTGACACCTTGCCCCGGGTGAGCCGACTCGTAGTGGGCGATCAGGGGCCTGAGTTCACTAGCGGACTAAAAACGCGGGACGCCGATCTCTGCCAGGCAAAAGGCATTCCACTAGGAGTCTTCCTAGGAAGCCGGTTTCTTCGTCTTCGCGGCCCGCACGACGGCCGCGACGGTGATGGTGGTGCTCACCGTTCCCGTGCAGACCGCAATCTTGGGGGAAGGGTGGGGCGATGTCCTGCACGTCTCCAACCTGTGGGATGTCATGACAGCGACCTCGGTTGGTGAAGTGTTCCTCCTCCAGGGAAGCCGCGCGCTCGTCTTGTTAAGTGCTTCGGTCCTCGCCCTTTGCTATGCTGGCGCACGACGGCAATTGTCTTTCCCGGGATGCTGATAACACTGGCAGGACAGGGTCACGCTGTGATGAAGGTTGGGCTACCAGGACTTATCAATCAAACGAATGACTTGCTTCAAGCGTTGTCTGCGGGCGCGTGGTTTGGTGCGGTGGCACCGCTTGCGGTGCATTTGTTTCAGGCTCGGACTGAATCCAGGGCTCCCGACGCCGGCGCCACCCTTTGCCGCCTTTCGTTCTTCGGCCATCTGACTGTGGCGGTAGTACTCGCTACTGGCGTCACTAATATGGTCCTCATTCTCGGTCGGAGTCGCGATGGCCGACGTTCTACCAGGTCCTGCTCGTGGCCAAGATCGCTCTGGTCCTGACTATGTTCCGGCTCTTCACCTCAATCCCGCCGGAGCCTCCAGGGCCTTCCTACGCGGCACCTGCGGCGAAATCGCACTTGGTACGCTTGTCATTCTTCTGGTTGCGTTTTTTGGAACGCTGGACCCCGGTTGATGGGGCCAGGGCCCCTATCCCGCGCTTTCAATCTTGACGCGCCGTGCGCGCTGTGGCTCGTATGCAGCATGGGGAAGCGGGTTCTGAACACATTCAGACGGTTTCGTCAGGCGATTGTTTGCCTGGCGATAGCACTCCTGTTGCTGCCATTGCTTGGCGGCCTGCCTCCCCAGCAAGCGCTGAGCGCTGAGGCGCAGTTCGCGCACGATCTTAGTTTTTCAGTCTGCTCTGCGAACCGTCAGACACCGGCTCCGTCAGGTGACCAATCTGACCATCACGGACAGTGCATTCTCTGCATCACCCATGCCAACAGCCTGACGGCTCCAGAACCCACTTTGCATGGATTGGCGGTTTCCAGCACGGAAGGTGACGACGCCGTGCCGCAACTGCTGCGCACGGCGCGTGCTCCGCAGCACGTCATCCCGCCCGACGACAGCCCGCCACGCGGCCCTCCTTCCCTCGCCTGATCTGAACAGCAGCACTTATGGTTCGCGCACGTGGCGCGTGCCTGCTCATCATTGATCACGAGGAAGCAATGTCCATTGCAGTTACCCTGCCGCAGACTGATGCCGTGGCGAGCACCCGACTCTGTCCGCACGGCTGTCGGTTGACCCTTGCCGTAGTGTGATCGCCGTGCTCGCCGGCCTTGCCTTCTCGCTGGGCGGCCTCGCCATCTTCGCATTCGCCGTCATCGACTTCCTCCTTCCCAAGCGGCTGAAGGAAGCCGGCGTCAAGAATTCCTGACACACATCTCTGGAGAAACAACATGAAACTGTTCAAGGAAATCACCTTTGCCTCTGCCCTTACCTTGGGAGCGTTATTCACAATCTCTGACGCGCAGGCCCACGAAATCAAAATCGGCGACATCGCCATCAGCCATCCCTGGGCCAGGCAATCCCCCATGGGTGCTGACGTCGCTGCCGGCTTCATGACCATCACCAACAATGGCAAGGAAGAGGACAGGCTGGTGAAGGCGACTGCGTCGATCACCTCGACCGTCCAGCTTCACGAGATGAAGATGAAAGGCGACGTGATGAAGATGTCGGAAGTTCCCGGCGGCATCGCCATTCCACCTGGAGCGACCGTGGAACTCAAGCCCAAGTCGCTGCACGTCATGTTCATGGGCCTGAAGGCGCCGGTGAAGGAGGGAGAAACCATAACCGGCACTCTCACGTTCGAGAAGGCCGGTACCGTCGATGTCGACTATGACGTCATGGCCCCCAATGCCGGAATGGACTGATCTTGGATGACCTGCTGGCCGAAACCCCTTTCGGGCTAGCTGTCACCCGAGAGCCGGAGGGAAGGACCCCCTTTCTTCCTTCCCTCCGGCCTATTCGTTCGATCCATCCGACTAACCAGGGTGTGGCTTCAGTGCAGTGACGGACACTTCATTCTCAAGACAGGAAAGCGAACCCATGACACGTGCCGTTTGGCGTGAATCCGCAAAGACGTCAAAGCAAGATCAACGATCGTTAATCGATACTTGTGGCGACGCAGAATTCGGATTTGTCATGACCCCGCATCGTTCTCTGTCCGATCCGGCCTTCCTGTTGTTCATCCTGTCCATCCTTGCAATTTGCGTTGCGGCCCAGCTGTACTTCGTGATGAACGGTGTATGGGTCGCAGCCGTTGCTGCACTGTTTGACGGAACCTTCCTTATCGGGGCCTTCATCGCGTGCCGAAAGGACAGGCGGAGAACCGAGACGCTTCAGTTCAGGAACGGGCGACTGACTTCGGTGCAGCGCCGGGGAAATGGCGAGATCATTGCGACTGCTGAGTTTCCAGCCTTTGGACTGACTCTCAGCCGAAAGTTCGACAGCGATTACGGATGCCTCCGACTCGAACTCGTACAGAATGGACGCAGGTTCGAGATCGCCTCCGAGCTTTCGCCTGTCGAGAGATCGTCCCTGTCGGATGCACTTGCTTCCGAACTCAAGAGGCGTGGTCTTGGGGTCCGGATTGAAACGACCTGAGACATGAAAATGCAAAAAAACCGCGAATCCTACCGTCTTCTGCTACCCATTGTCGTCTTGGCGGTCGTGGCCGTGGCCGCGCTTGGCTATCTGTACATGCTTGCGGACCACGCGGCCAAGGACGCCAAAGTTGACATCGGAATGCCGTTTGTCCTCGCATCGTCAAAGGGCGGCATGGTTGACTCGCAAACTCTCATCGGCAAGCCCTATGCACTGTTCTTCGGGTTCACCCACTGCCCGGAAGTCTGTCCGACCACACTATACGAAATGAGCAGCAGCCTCGAACGACTCGGCAAACTGGCGGACGGGTTCAGGGTGTTTTTCGTGACGGTTGATCCCGAGCGCGATACCGCCGAGAGCTTGCGGGACTACCTCTCGAACTTCGATTCCCGCATGGAAGGCCTCGTGCCGACCGTTGAACAGCTTCCGGCGCTGGCCTCGGCGTACCGGATCTTCTACGCGAAGGTCCCGACATCCGACGGTAGTTATACGATGGACCACTCGGCCCTCGTCTACCTGTTCGACGAGGATGGGCACTAGGCAGACATGATCCCATACGGCACGGCATCGGTGACCCGTGACAAGAAGCTTCGGGCGGTTCTGGCCGAAACCTCCCAGTAGAGGCATCGCGCTGCCCTCGGCGTCTCAGGGAAAGTCAATATCAAGTATGAAGGAATAACTTATGCTCAAGGCAATTTTGAAATCACTCTATTGGGTCCCGTTTCTGGGAATGATCGTTCGCGAGGCGCTCGAGGGCCCCGATGAAGCCAGATACGTGTTTTGCGGAAATCTCGTCATGGCGTTTGTACTCGCAGTGGCAGCCTTCGGCTTTCGCGCATTTATCGCAGTCATGCTGACTGCAGTTGTCGTGATGTTCATGGTTATTTTTGATATCACGAGAGATGACAGTCCTCTGTCCGGATAGATGATCACACCGCCTAAGGATTGATGTGTATCTTTCCGACAGAAACAATTTCCGACAACAAGTTTGACTTGGTGAGCTGGGGGGCTCTGTCCGAGAGTGCCTTTCGGGGGGAATGATGGTTGAGGTTATCAATACGGTCGACTCTCCGCAGGAATTCGACAGGGAGAATGCGACCCCGGTCAATGAGGCCGATAACCGCTCGCTCTTAGCCTCGCGCGAGGCGATCCATCCGAAAGCCGCGCACGGCTGCTTTCGTCGCTTCAAGTGGGCGTTGGTGATCCTCCTCCTCGGCATCTACTACGTGTCTCCATGGCTACGCTGGACCAGGCCGGGTGACGCGCCCGATCAGGCGATCCTGATCGACATGGCGAACCGGCGCTTCTATTTCTTCTTCATCGAGATCTGGCCGCAGGAATTCTATTATGTCGCGGGCCTGCTCATCATGGCGGGTGTCGGGCTGTTCCTGGTCACCTCCCTCTTCGGCCGCGCCTGGTGCGGCTATGCCTGCCCGCAGACGGTGTGGACGGATCTTTTCATCTGGGTCGAAACCAAGATCCAGGGAGACCGCAACGCCCGCATCAAGCTCGATGCCGCGCCGTGGAGTTTCAACAAGCTGTGGAAACGCGGCGCCACCATGGCCATCTGGCTGCTGATCGCCATCGCCACGGGCGGCTTCTGGGTGTTCTACTTTGCTGATGCGCCCACGCTGCTGCGCGAGCTCTTCACCGGCCAGGCCTCATCGGTGGCCTATTTCACCATCGCGATCCTGACGGCCACCACCTTCACCTTCGCGGGCTTCATGCGCGAGCAGGTCTGCACCTACATGTGCCCGTGGCCCCGCATCCAGGGCGCGATGCTGGATGAGGAATCCCTCATCGTCACTTACAATGCCTGGCGCGGAGAGCCCCGCATGGCCGGCCGCAAGCGGGCCGAGGCGCATGGCCTCAAGGTGGGAGACTGCATCGACTGCAACGCCTGCGTCGCCGTCTGCCCGATGGGAATCGACATCCGGGACGGCAACCAGCTCGAATGCATCAACTGTGCGCTGTGCATTGATGCCTGCGATGCGGTGATGGACAAGGTGGGAAAGCCGCGCGGCCTCATCAGCTATTCGACCTCGGAACTCTATGCGGCCAATGTCGCCGGCAAAAACGAGCATTGGAACTGGCGCCACCTGCTGCGCCCGCGCACCGCGATCTATTTCACCGTCTGGGTTGGGGTGGGGCTTGCGATGCTCTTCACCCTCCTCCACCGCAGCCAGCTGGAAGTAAATGTGGTGGCGGACCGAAACCCGCTCTACGTTACGCTTTCCGATGGTGCAATCCGCAACGGCTACACCGTCAAGATTCTGAACAAGCGCCAGGAGCCCCGCAGCTTCCGCCTGTCAGTCGCCGATCTTCCCGGCGCCACCATGGAAATGGTGGGCGACTCCGCCGCCAAGGGCACGAGCTTCGACATCGGCGTCGAGCCGGACAAGCTCAAAGCCGTGAAGATCTATGTATCGACAGCCGACCACGAAACACTCGAACATGAAAGAAGCAGCTTCCTGTTCAAGATCGAAGAGCTGAATCCCAAGGGTGACATCCCCGCGGAAACCGCCACCTATGACGCACTCTTCCACGGCCCCGAGGACAGGAATAAACATCATGTCTATAAAAAGAGTTGACGGTCCTATCAGTTAGGGCTCATCGCGATAGGAATATCGGCTGACTGCCTGGTGGCAGAAGTGGCGAACGAAACGGAAACCTGCATATGGTTGGTGTGCCCTGAAAGGCGACCCAGGGTTTTCACTGAGAAGTGACCCGGATTATAGTTGGCGCAGCGGGCTTTGCCGGGCCAGCCTTGCATCGGAGGCTATCGTCTGTCGTTTAAAAGATGCGACAGTGATGACTATGGCGTTCGAGGAACGCTGTGGCCATCCCGGCATCGCCGAATGCGCCGTCCCATTCTCAGAAGCTGAGCTTGATGGTGATGGCAGCCCCGGTCTCCACGCCTGATGGGCTAAGGGGCAGGTGTGGTGCCTGCGCACATCACTCTTTCGCCGGCTCTCCCAAGATCGAGTGATGTAAGCTGACGATGAGCACCATCGTCTCGGGCCTATCGCTCGCTGCGACTTGCATGGTGTAGATGCCCGGTGTCAGCACGAAATCGACCATCTTGTGAATGCCTGTGCAGGCTTGGGCGAGGGATCTGCAGCATCCCATGGTGTGGCATCAGGGGGTAGGGAGAGATGAAATTTGGCGCTGCCCGCATTCTGCCGAAAAACGGATAAGGTAGCCGTCCGGGTCCTGAACCAGGAACTGGTGAACTCCAGTCTCAAGGCCGCCCGTCCTATACCATTTCTTCTCGGACTTCATGAAGAGCGGCCAACTTCCCAATGCTAGGGATGCCAGAAGTGGATCGATTGTTGGCACCTCAATCTGGAAGTTGATGCCTCGTCCAAAGGGAGAGTCCATTGGACCGACAATCCAGTTTCGGCCACGGTCACGCTCCTCCAGCATGATTTGTGCTCCATTCAAATCAAGGTAGGCAAAGCCCTCGTAGAGACGGTCGTAGACGACTCTGAATCCACACAGATCGCGCCAGAAATGGAGACTAGCATTGACGTCTGTTACGAGCAGTTCGGGCACCAGCCGGGCGTACGTGAACTTGGATGGGGTTGTTGGGGAAGGTGACATCATGCTCGCTCCACAAAGTTGGTCTCAACCGTAGTGTCTGATGATTTACAAGTAACCGACTTCTGTAGGTGCAACCGGGCGTCAGTACACTGCTCGTGAATGGCACTGTACTGCCGAGGGCTGCGCAACAGCCTCCGGCTGTGGCGTCATTCGGCCAAAGGGTCGAGCCTGCTCAGGATCCTATTCGATGATGTACAGGCGCCTGGTACCAGTGAATTTCAGCGTGCAGCCCACTACACAGCCTGGGCGGCGCTGCTAAGCTGCAGCTCTCCTCGCCACAGGGTCAGGGCCATCGGCAGGGGAGTGCAGGTAGGCTTTCCATGTTGGACTACTTTACCAACTGCACTTCGCTGGGTCTCCAGGTCTTCGTGAAGAACGGCTCAAGCGGCCCGTATAGCCGGAGGCATGGGATGAAACCCTTTCCAGGAGTGGATTGGATCCAGTTGCCACGTTTGACGCCTTCCGGCTGCGTTGGCGAAAACCACACAGTAGTTGTGCCGTCCGCGTCAGATTCAGCAGCAGGAGACGGGTAGCTCTGGCTTCCCGCACGTGGGTAGCGCTGTGGAGTATCGAGCATCGATCGGGTCTGGTTGTCATAGAGGATGAATGACCAGAAGTTTGCGAAGGGAATGTCCTTCGGCAGGGTGACCTTGTAGGTCTTGGCGCCATCGAAGGGCTGCTTGTCAGCATCGACCAGCGACCAGAGATACTGCGATCCGATCCCTGGCACACGCATGGCCATGCCTGGTGTAATGCCGGTGACCCCGTAGAAGAACGATGTGCGGGAATCGAGCAAGCGGTAGCCCGTCGGCGGGAACGGCTTCACGCCTTCGGCCGTCACTTCCGGAATAGGCGTTTCGAACTCATAGCCACTGACAAATAGCTGATTTACCCAGGCGGAACCGGGATAGTAGTACCAGTCAGCGGCACGAGGGGCCATGAAGATGGTGCGCGATGTGGCGTTGGCGAGTGCCACCGCTTCCGTGAGGATTTTTTTCATCCGGGCATCAGGCGCGAACGGCTTTCCCTTCACGATGCCGATTGCCGCGATCGGCCCCATCAGCTCAGGATCGAGCGCAGTCGCGGGCTCTTGCTGCACCACTTCGTTGAGCCACTCGTAATAGGAATAGTCGTTGGGTGCGATGGTGTTCATTTCCTTCCCTGTTCCTTCGTGGAACACAGTCGAAGGAGGCGAGGAAATCGGGCCCAATTTAGTCCTTCCGGCGAGAAATTCCGCAACAGGCGTGCCATATCCACCGGCTTGATACGGATAGATTTTCAGCGTCTCTTTGATCTTTGCCGCCGCGGGCTTCGGGTCATTGTTCTCCATGAAGGCGCGGGCAAACCAGATCACGAAATTGGTTCTGGCGTGAGCAACGAAATAGCCACCCTCCGGCAGGTTTCCTTCGTATCCCGGCGGTAGGATGAGGTACTTCCCTCCTTGGCCCCGATCGGCCCCAGGCGAACCTAGGTCAATGACCCAGCGAAACCACTGGTCGTCAATCGCACCAAGCATGCCGGGTCCAACTTCGAGTACCATCGGGCCTTTGGTGAGATCGAGCATCCCGAGAGAGTAAATCGTGTCGGCATTTGCCGTCAGGAACAACGACTTCGCGTCCATGAGATCTGAGAAGATAAGGACTTCGTTATCCTTCACCCCGGCGTCCTGAAAACCCTTGTGCAATGCCGCGATGCTCACACCCTGATAGGTATTGACGAACGCTTCGAAGGCATGTGTGAAATCAAGATTGTCGTAAATCTTCTCGATCGTCTCTTTGCTCGGCACACCATCCTTGAAGTCCAGGACGCCGATGCGAGTTTCGACCTTGTCCGGAGTCGTGATCTGGACTGGAGGAGCCGCTTGCGCCGTCAATACAGATGCGAACGATAGTGAAGACGCTAGAAGCAGCGTCATCGATCTTGGAAATTTGACGCGATCTGCCATGGTACATTCCTCCGATCGCACTCGTGACCGGTGCGTCATCTGCCATCTGGTTTAATTCGAATGAGTATATACAAGCTGGGTGCCACCACCAGTACCATTGGGCGTGGGAATTTGGCAATCTGAGTGCCTGCGGTCTTCGTCGCGACGAATAGCTGGGCAATTCTGCTTCAGTGAAATGTTACCACCTGTATATCATTCTCAGGTACCTCTGCTTGTGACCAACTCGCCCCCGCAATGTTGCGGGGTTTTGTTGAGAGGGTCTATTCCTCTGGGCTACCTAGTGAAGAAAGCAGAATGAAATGGGTGGGGAGATGACGGGACAAATCCTCACCGCTTGTGCTGAACCAAACTCCATCTCCAGTCGGTTCCCTTGTGGGCGTGACGGTGAAAGCATCCTTGTCGGCATGAATGGCTGTGAACGCCCCGGCATCTTCTCGGAAGGCCAGTACGTCAATATCGCCCTTGGGTGCCTCAACGAAGGGCCGCCACTGGGTCGCTGCACCCCGGCTTAAGAGCAGACGAAGGCGATGATAGTCTTCTGGGGTCAGGTGCTCCTTAAGAAGCCCGTTAATCCGTTCGCAGAAGCCTTCGTCGGCTTCATGAGTCAGCAAGTCAGAAAGTCCGAAGAGGTGGGAAAGGGGGCTTTGGATCCGCATCGCATTACTTCATGCTCAATATGCGAGTTTCCAAAAGCATACATTTTCGCGAGAGAATGTGATCTAAATCACAGACAAATTTAGATTGTCCATCGACCTGGAAGAACAGTGACATGGGGGCGCAAATTCATCGAGGCCGAAGGTGGTTTGAATTCCAATTCTATAATGGTTTTGGGCCAACTCGCCCGTTTGAAAATGTTTGCCGCAGTCCTGCCTATTTGCGGAGAAGGTGGTCTGAGAGGATCAGGTCGGGTTTCAACCGCCGAGGAGTATTCTTGGCTGCCTACGCTGCCACTCCTCGCCAGGGCCCCACAGCTCCCGGGTATCGTCAGCTTGTTGCCACTGGAATTCTCCAATGTCGTGTCCTTAACAACAGCCATCCAGGAGGGCGTCCGACTACCGTCTCACGCAATTGCGATATGAATAATTGTAGTACACGTTCCAGCGATTGGTGGATGCAAAAAGGCCCGCTCCGCCGCCGATGAGCGCACCGCGCCCTGCATTCCGCCCGGTGTTTCGGCGGCTTTGGCTAGCAACTGCTCCAATGGCAGCTCCGCCCGCCGCACCCCTTGCCGTGGTGCGCCTGGTATTGCGGTCGGCAAAGCGGCGGGCCTCTTGTGAGCACTGCCTGCTGCGCTGGGCCGAAACGTTTGCGGATGCTTCAGTGGTGAATGAGACGTCAGGGGGCGCAAACGCTGCAAAAGCCACCAGGACTGATCCAATGATAGAAATCCGCTTGAGCAATGTGAACATGGTCGACCTCTGAGTTTCTGAATTGCCAAAGCGTTAATATTATTCGTGCTCACGCGCTAGAGATAAGGGCGTTCTCATCAACATGAGTTACTCGTAATTTAATCTTTTGATGCAACGCTAGGGCGGTTGCATGGCCCAAGGAATGCCACCCCGACCCATCTCGAAACCCACCTTGTAAAGCGCCCTCATGAAGTTCGGATCGAAAGGCGCCGGTTCCTTCATCGTGAAGCTCTCTGGCACCCAGATAGCCTTGAAGAGGATTCCGTCACGTTGCGCATTGGCGTATATGCGGTAGAGGTCACCCACGCCTTGGGACATGATAAGCGTGCTAATCGACCTACCCACGATCGAAGAAAGCCTCGGATTAACCATTGTATATTGCGGCACTGCTCTACCGTTGCGGATCAGGAACAGGGTCCGTTTGACGCCCTGGTGCTGAAGCCGGGTGTCCCGCATCTTCACCGAGAAATTAGATGGGAACAAAAACGCCTGATTGGATGTGCCACCATCGACGTGCATTTCGTCGAAGGTCCTGCCCTGAGCGACCACGGTGATTTTTACCGGTGGAAAGACGCCAGGGATCGATGAAGAAGCAACAAGAATTTCTTGTATCAGCTTCCTGCGTCCTGGCACTCCGCTTGCAGCGATAGCCCCAATATCCCAAACCACGGGGCGACCGGCGTCGAGGTTGGTCGTGCCGACGAGCAACCTTCGCCCCTGGCTGTTCGCCCTCGCGATGTCGGCTACCATCTCGTCGGTTACGTAGCGAGCGACGAGGTTGCGGAGGGGCGTGTTGTCGGCGGCCGATACTGAACCGAGTATCCTGAGAACATGTCTTCTTCGGAAGACGTCCTCACCCGAAATCTCGGTATATGCCTCAGTGAGCCTATCGTCATATGACGGCCCCAAAAACGCGAAGGGCGCGATGAGGGACCCGGTCGAAACGCCCGTCACGACCGAGAATTCGGGACGCGTTCCTGCCTGTGTCCAGCCGGCGAGAAGGCCTGCGCCGAAGGCGCCGTTGCTGCTCCCGCCCGACACGGCCAGAAAATTCCGTGTAGCGGACGAGTTCCCATCGACCCTCTGCTGGTCGGCAATCTCGTTCAGCGCGGCGCTTGTCAGAGCGTCGCCGTCATCACCCCAGTAGCGGATCCGGCCATAACCCGGGAGTTCAGTGCGGCTGATCAGCGGCTCCGGCACCGGCTCGCGCAGCGAATCGATCGTAGGCCCTGCACACGCAGCGAGCGCCAATCCCAGAAGGAAGACGAAATGATATCGGATAAAACGCAACGCAGCATACATCCCCAATTGCCTGGCCGTTATATTCTGGCATCGGCGGCCTCGGAAACAATAATTTGGTATCGAGGGTGTCGGCCAGGGTGACGATTGCATCAGGAACGGCTGGGCAGCCTGCGGCCGGATCGTTAGCCTCACGTGTCGCCGGCGGCGCGATGGCGCTCGCTGGCATGGGCATCTTTCCAGAATTCTTTGTCGTTCGCACTATAACTTACAGAGTGCACGGGGTGGCAGCTAACTGCCGCCCCGCATTTTTGCTTTACGAGAAGGATGCGCTGTAAACCCGCTGCTGTACGAGGATTGACTGTTGCAGTTGGCGAAGTGTCTTTGCGCCCGCAAGTACTGCGAGATCAATCAGCGGTTCAAGCAGGATCACCAGCATGTATGCCCCGCCGAACGAAAGGATGCTGCTCAGGTTCTGTGCGGTGAAGCCGTGACCGTAGAGTGCCCAGAATGCGACCCAGGCGACGATGCCGCCTTGATAAGCCGTGGAAAGCGCCAAGGCTTGACGATACTTCAAATCAACATAGGGGACGCTTTCCGGGATGATCCGCTTCGCCAGCAAGCTCACCCCATAAAGCGGCACGAGCAACGTTGTAACGTTCATACCGTACTGCGGCAGATCAAAAGGTGCGAAGAAGACACCTTGTATGAGCAGACCCGCTGAAAGGCCGATTGCCGCCGGTCCGGATCCAAAGATGAGAAACAGCGTGGACCCCAAGATCAAATGGACCTCAGAAACACCGACCGGATAGTGCGGCAGGAGCTCGAAGAAACTGAACACTAGTGCAGTTGCAATGACTGACCGAGCCAGGAGAGCTCGCGCGCCATCCCTGCGCGCAGAATCCGCGGACATTTTGCCTGCGAGGCCGAAAGCCGCGACTGCCGTCGCATAGCTCAGGATGATTTTGCTGCCGTCTACGACGCCAGGTTCAATATGCATGTCTGTTTCCCTTCTGCACCCATCGTGCAGTATTGCTCAGGTTGGCGCTTGACGCGCGGTGTGCGATGGCAGGTCTCCTGGCTTGCGGGTCTTTGACCTTCTGCGCCTTCCCAGCCGATCGGCCAGTGGCGTCTGCAGAAGTTCTCTCCGCTGACAGTTGCGTGGGCAGCCACGGATTTGGCCCCTCTGGGGTCTACCTCACCGTGTTCCCTATTATGCCGCGGCAGTTTTGGCCGACGCGACACCATCTTCAGAGAGATTACCCTACACTTCGATGGGCCTTCAAGTGGAAGTGTGCGCTCAAGGGCCTCGAACGGAATATCAAACTTCTGAGCGTAACAGCCTATGCAGTGTCCACTGCTTGTCCTGCGTGACGGATCAGCAGCATCCCGTGGCTTGGCATCAGGGGGTAACGGAGGGTCGTGTAAAGGCCAGTGATCGCCAAGCCGATGTCTGCCGAGGACATCACACCCAAAAACGACGCCTACCGCCGCGGGCAGGGCGACGAAGGGCTACGGAAGCGGCAGAGTAGGCTTGTTGCTAGTCCTGCCCCTGTCTAACTCGCCTCCAACAAATAGTTGACTATTTTTATCGGAATTATAAAACATGTGCCCAATGCCATCAATTTCCGTCTGAGGGAGACACCTAAGTGTCCATGCTGAAGCCCATGCACCTGCAATTCATTGCCTTGACCACTGGACTTGCGCTGCTGTCGGTGACGACCGGGCAGGTAAACGCGGACACGATTTCGGTTGCCGATTCGCGCGGTCACGCGATTGAAATCCAGAGCCCGGTCAAGCAAGTGGCGATCTTCCCGCTGCCCATTCCCGAAGCAATGATTGCTATTGACGGCGGAACTAACCGCCTGATGGCAATCAACCCCCGCGCGCAGTCGGCCCTGATGAAGGGCGTCATCGGCCAGCTGTTTCCTGAAATCGCCAACATCCGCACCGACCTAGTGGCACCCAACTTCATTCCCAACGTCGAGGAAATCCTGAAGGCGGCACCTGACGTCGTCATCCAGTGGCAAGCCAAGGGTGACGAGCGCGTTGCACCTATGGAAAATGCCGGCATCAAGGTTGCGACGGTAAGCACCGAATCCCGCGAGACCAGGCGCGGCTATGTGTCCATGCTGGGCAAAATTCTCGGCAAGGAAGATCGCGCCAAAGTGTTTCTGGACTGGGAAGACAAAACCGTCGCGGATATTGCCTCTGTCCTTACCGCTGCGGCAAAACCAAAGCCGCGCATTGTCTTTATCGACAGTATGAACGGCAACGAGTTCGTCGTTTTCGGCCGCGAGGAGGCGTACTTTTCTGCCTCCGGACTGTCCAATGCGGCGACCGAAGCCGGCTTCAGCGAAGGTTCGGTCAAGGTCGGAGCTGAAGCACTGCTGCAATGGAATCCCGACATCGTTTTTGTGAATTACTATAACGACGCGGTGAAACCTGCCGACATCTTCGAACATCCGGTCCTGGCCGGCTTAGAGTCAGTGAAGAAGGGGCGGGTCTACAAGACGCCAGCGGTTGATCCCGCCACCGCTGCTGGCGGTGAGCTCGCTTACCTCTGGTTCGCGGAGATCGGCTATCCTGACCTGTTCAATGTCGACATCCGCGCTGCCTTTGTTGATGGCTTCAAGCTTCTTTACGGCAAGGAACTGAGCGCCGCGCAGATCGATCAATTGCTGCAGATGAACTGGAACGGCAAAAGCTCGGGCTACCAAGAATCATTTAACGCAACGAACTGATGTGTCTGGCAAGATTTTGAAGGATATCGGCTTTATTTCCTCGGGCGATGGCCCACAACTGCAATGCTATCTCGACTACAGGCGCTATATCGATGCGGAACTCTATCTCCGCAAACTTGATGAGGTCGATCTTTCGGAGTTCAAGATCTTGGTGGTCCCCGATTTCTCCAATCAGGGACTTCTGCAACAGCACGCCCTACGCCTCAACGACTATCTGGCGGGTGGTGGATTTCTGGTGGTCTTTGAGCCCAACCGCATGGATGAGTGGCTCAAGGTGGTTGAGGTCCAGTGGTTCGAACGACAGACAGAGGACTGGAAATGGTGGATGAAGCCGGGCGGCCGAATGGAAGCCTATCAGCCTGAACCGCTGCATCCGCTGGCCCGGTCCATTCCGCTCCCGGCAATGTGTTGGCACTTCTTCGGCGCCTTTCGCCTTCCGGTTGACGCCACGCCCATTCTCAATCTCGACAACGACGAAGGCTGTCTGATGTATGATCAACACGTGGCGGGTGGTGGCCGGCTGATCGCATCGACAATTGATCCGCATACGCATCATGGGCGCCGCTTCATGCCGGCAACAACGCGGTTTCTTGACGCGTTTTATCCATGGCTTAAGGCCGAGGCCCAAAGCCGTGGATGAGCGTCAGGCCGGATTTCGCGGCGGCCCGAGGCCGCATCTGCTCTACACTCAGTCAACGCGGAGCTACAACAAGGACCGTATCGGCGGCCTCGTGCCACAGACCTGGCGCTACAGTGGCATCGACATCTACGAACTAGAAAAACATGACCTGGAGACGGTTGATGTGCTGTTCGTCTCAGGATCGCACGACCAGATATTTCTCAAGTCGATCGAAGCCAAACTTGTCGACTATCTGTCATCGGGTGGTCATTTCTTGATCAATGGCCACATCACCTTGCCGTGGCTTCCGTGCCTTTCGGTCTTCAAGGCCGTGAGCCCCAGGCCGTTTACCAACTGGATGATTCGTCCCGCCCAGCCAGGAGCCTATTTTGGGCGCATGGATTTCGAGAATTTCCACCGGCACGAGGGTATTCTCGGGCAATACTCAAGGGGTTACACGGTACCACCAGTAGGTGCCCAACTATTGTGCCTCATTGGTGGACCGGCGGCCGATGGTATGATCGACGAAGGGCCCGTAGACTGGGTGTGGCGCATGCCATGTGGCGGCAAGGTGTTCATGCACAATGGTGATCACATCGAGCAATTCTGCTCCGACCCCCGTTATCAACCAAATCTGTTTCATGACATCCTGAACGCCCTGTTGTTTTCGGATGAACCACGGTCACGAGTCAACTTGGATTCTGCAACTAATACCGTAGAAGCGCTGTGACGAAAAGCTCACAAGGCCGCATCGCCATTGGTTGGTCCGGACATAAGCGTGACCTATCGATCAACACTGTTCTTATCATGACGGGCCTTGTTGTTCTCTGCATCGTCTCTGTGGTCGCGTCGCTATCGCTCGGCCGCTATGCGGTCAGTCTCAATGATCTTCGGGTGCTTGTCCTGGGCTGGTTGGGGCTTGGCGATGGTCGCAATGGGGTGTCCGAATCTGTTTGGCGGGTTGTCGAACTGGTGCGCGTTCCCCGGCTGTTGATCGGTGGCACGGTCGGCGCCGGCCTGGCGCTTTGTGGTGCCGTGCTGCAAGGCGTTTTCCGCAACCCGCTGGTCGATCCGCATGTGATCGGGGTGTCCTCAGGGGCGGCCTTCGGCGGGGTTGCCGCTATCCTGCTTGGTCTAGGCGCGCTGGCACTGTGGTTGATGGCATTCACGCTCGGCCTGACAGCGCTTGTCCTCGTTGTGCTGATGAGCCGAAGAGCCGGCCGCTCTTCGGTGCTGATGCTTGTGCTTTCCGGTGTCGTCGTGTCCGCGCTGTTTTCGGCGCTGGTTTCGTTGGCGACCTATTTCGCAGATCCCAACGACACGCTGCCGGCCATCGTCTTCTGGTTGATGGGCTCATTTGCCAGCGCTACGCCAGAGCGAGCCATGTACATGGTGCCCATCATCACACTGCTGGCCATTCCGCTGATGCTAATGCGGTTCCGCATCAACATCTTGTCGATGGGGGACGAGGAAGCCAAGGCGCTTGGGCTTGATGTCGAGCAAACCCGCTGGCTGGCGCTCAGCTGCGTCACCGGAATAGCCGCGGCCAGCGTTGCGAACTCTGGCATCATCGGGTGGGTCGGGCTGGTTATCCCACATTTTGCGCGAGCCGTCGTCGGTCCGGATCATCGCATTCTGTTACCGGCTTCGGCCCTTCTTGGCGCCAGCTTCATGCTGCTGGTCGATCTGTTGGCACGCTCGTTGATTGCCGCCGAAATTCCGTTGGGCGTGTTGACGGCCATCGTCGGAGCGCCGGTCTTCATGGTGTTGCTGCATCGCAATCAATCCGACGGCTTGCAGCAATGATCGACGTACGCGACTTGGGGTTCAGACATTCGCTTGCCGCACCGTGGCTGTTCTCCGGTCTCTCCTTCTCATTGCAGCAGGGCAAGACGCTGGCTTTGCTGGGGCGAAACGGCAATGGCAAGACAACGCTGCTGAAGTGTCTTGCTGGACTCCTCGCGCCTGGCGCAGGAAGCGTTCGTTGTTCCGGAGCCATTGGTTACGTGCCGCAGAGCTTTACTCCGGCGTTTGGTTATTCGGTCTTCGATGTCGTGTTGATGGGAAGAGCGCGGCATGTCGGGCTCTTCTCCAAACCAACCGCAATTGATCGCCAACAGGCGCGGGGAGCGCTTGATCTGATCGGTCTTGGTTCTCTTTCCCAACGGTCAGTTACCACGCTGTCGGGCGGCGAACGACAACTTGTGTTGATTGCCCGGGCTCTTGCATCGGAGGCGAATATCCTGCTCCTTGATGAGCCGGCTTCAGCACTTGATTTTCACAACCAGGCCCTGATGCTTTCCACTTTGCGCCGCCTGACATTGCAGCGGGGCCTGACAATCGTCATGACCACACATGAGCCGACGCACGCGCTGGAAATTGCCGACCGGGTTGTACTCTTGCACGGTTCAGGAAGTGGCGAGGAAGGCCCCGTAGAGACCATGTGTACCGAGCGCAAGCTTTCGGATCTTTATGGTATATCTATGAAACGGTTGGACTATTGCGCGAGCAAGGGCCCCTCGGCACACATCGTCGCCAACTATTCATCCATCGCCGGTTTGTGAACTGATTGCTGGCGGTTTTGAGACCATAGGCTGTGCAAGCACGACCGAGGTTCGAATCCCTCGTCCTCTGCTAGCAAAATCGTCATAAAGCTTTGAAAATTAACGATTCAATGAATAGCTGCGGTGGTGTGTCCTAGCCAACGTCCTGGCGGCAATGCCAAGGCTAATTCCGACGTCCAGGCTGACCGTCAAATCGCTTTGCCCAAGCTCCGTCCTGACGCGAACCTATTTGCCCGAGCGCCTTCGGCCGAAGCTGGGTGACGCCTATGGCTTGGATCCCCGAATTGTCAACAATGTGGTTGGGATGTGGGCCGGACCAAAACACAATCGCATCACGCTTTCGCCCGATTCAAATCGCCGGCACGCACAAGTCGTGAAAAGTCCGAACAAGAAATGGGTTTTCGGTCGGGATTGATGTCGATTTGGCTGTGCTGAAATGCTCCGCCAGCCAAACGATCGGACGCGCAAAGGTAGCCAGTGCGGCTCTTTCTCTCTACGCTATTCGTTTTTCTTCCAAGTTGGATCGAGACTAGCAATCGAATGATCGAGACGAGTTAGCGTCCTTTTCAACTGTTTGATCCAGGAAGCGATCTTCTTCATTTCCTCGGGGCTGTGGGTCTCTGTGAGGTCAATCTCACGGTCCTGGATCAGTGCAGACAGATGTTCATAACTTTGCTTGGCGCTCTCGAGTTTAGCCTTTTCGTTCTCATCGAGAGGGCCAACGAACTGTACATCACCAGTGCGCGGATAGATGATGATATGGTCGGGATGGGGAATCGGATCAGGCGCATCGATGCCTTCCTCCGCTCGACGGATAAGTTCTCTCTCCATGTCATACTTGTACTCGACTGCCGACTTAAACAGCTCATTCTTTTGTGATGTATGATCGGCTTGTCCGATACGGAGCAAGGCGAGGGTGTCTTTTATCGCCAATCTGTCTCCTCGGGCGACTTTCATCATCGCGTTGCGAAGGCCCGCCTGAATCGCGGAGAGCCGAATTGTTTTGCTCCCCTCCCGAACCGTTACGGGCCGATGGGCTTCATCGTGAATCATCTGCATGATCGGGTCAACCATCAGCTTAAACACCTTGTTCTTGCGCTTGCCCGCTGGATTGCCGGACTGTCCCGGCTTGAAACGGTGCTCTCGGGGCGGATTCTTGTAACCTACTCTATATGGTGTCTCTCCGGCCGGATGGGACGGCCTGCGCCTTGGCGGCTTGTTGTCGGAATTGGATTCAGACACCGGTGTTCTCCTGAGTGGTTGAGAAAACAGTGGAATGTTCTGGCCCATGTGCATCGTCTCGAACGTCTGGTGGCGTCTCCTGACGGCGCTCTCGTGCGAGTTCCGCGAAGCTCATGCCGGACGCGAGTTCGATTGCAGACTCCCCGGTCCTTTGCTGCCAACGTTGGATCGCTACGTCTACATAGCGGGGATCGAGTTCGATGAGGCGAGCCTTGCGGCCTGCTTCTTGGGCAGCAATCAGCGTAGTGCCTGAGCCGCCAAACGGATCCATGACAACGTCGCCGCGGTTAGAGAGATCGAGAATGGCATCAAGGACAAGCGCAAGTGGCTTCACAGTCGGATGCAGGGCCAGTGCCTCGTCGCGCCCCTTGCCAAAGCTGTTCGCCCCAGGATAGCACCAGATGTTGCTACGATAGCGACCGTGTCTGCCCAGCCGGATATTGTTGACGTGCCCGGCATCGCCAACCTTCCATAAGCCGATCAGCTCATGGCGCGAGCGGTAGAGAGAACCCTGTCCGGCATTTTCCTTGGCCCAGATGATCAGGTTCTGGAGTCGATCCTGGTAAGCTGCTCGGCCTGCGGCGAGCAACTCTTCCAGATGCCGCCAGTCCATGCAGACTAGATGTAACGCCCCAGGATGACTATGGGTCACGGCATGAGACATGAAGCTCTCGAGGAAGCGGGTGAATGCGGCCGGGTCCATCTCGCCGCTCGCCATGACGAACTCGTCATGGCGGACCTTCCCCCGTCCGCGGATATGACCCTGCACCTTTACGTTGTACGGCGGGTCCGCAAACATCAGTTGTGCCTTGTCACCGCCGAGCAATCGCTCATAGCTTGACGCCTTCAGTGCGTCCTCACAAAGCATGCGGTGATCTCCGAGCTTCCAGAGATCACCCACGCGGGTCGTTGGGTTCTCGGGCAGGGCGGGCACCTCGTCCTCGTCGCCCGCGCCCGGAAGAATGAGTAGCCTGTCGATCTCAGCCATCTCGAAGCCTGTGCTGGTGATCTCGATGTCCGGTGCGTCGATTGCCAACCCTTCGATCTCGATCCGCAGGGCCTGCTCATCCCAGGTACCGTCCTCAGCCAGGCGGTTGAGTGCCAGCCGAAGAGCCCGCACTTGAACCTTTGTAAGATGGTTGATTGCGGTGACGGGCACCTCGGCCAACTCGAGCTTTTTCGCGGCCGCCACCAGGGCGTGTCCGGCGATGATGACATCATCGGCATCTACGAGGACCGGGACGACAATGCCGAACTCGGAGATGCTCCTGATGACTTTCCTGATCTGGTGATGCGAATGGCGGCGCGAATGACCTTCGTAATCCTTCAAATCAGACAGCTTGCGCCAGGTGATTTCGAGAGGAAGTCGGCCGGGATTTCGGTTGTGACCAGCGATATGATAAGCGTCAATCGATGCTTCAAAATGACCAGCAGAAGTCTTTTTCATTCTCATTCTCTTCTTTCAGGTAGTGGAGCGACGGCCGCGGGTAATCCTGGGGGCCTTTGACAGCCAGTCGCGTGTTTGAAGGACTCTGTTCGTGAGTTCGATAACGATCACAGGCCCGGATCCGAGCGAGAGGGCTCCCACCGTTTCAGCCATCTGTTCATGTTTCCTGCATAGTCTGTGAGTCATCTCGCCGTCAGGATCCGCCAGATTGCCGGAAGCAACCAAATATGTCAGATGCCCCTTATCGTTTGCGAAGTGCCTCCGTTCGATATCCCGTTTCCAGGCAGCGTCCGTCCTCTGACCTTTGAGCGACGCTGGTACGAAGGTGAGAATCCACTGTTGGTGCTCGCAAAGCTCTGTTCTTAGGTCACGTATCAGGCGAATTACCCTCGACTGGGTGAGCCCGCTCTCAAGGAACAGCACACCGAGCAGGAGAAGGAACACCGCTTCTTCACTGAACTCGACAACCGTCCCCTTGCCCGGCCCGTCTTCTTCCAGAAAGGCGCGGGCGGTATGAGATGACGCGGTTTCCGTGGCGCGGTCCCTGTCGATCAGCCTCTGCACCTTCATGGCGATGTCACGCTCGAAAGCGGGGGAGGGATCCTCAGAGAGGATCCTCGCGACCGTCCAAGACACCTGGTTTCGCCGGAAGTTCATAACAGCATTTATAGACGCTTCAAAAGACATCGTCAACACCAATGATTGGGCCAACGCTGAGATTCAGGAAGCTACGTAGGTGGTGACAGACCAGGTCGTCGGTGCGCTCACTGGCTGCTCATTCACAGTGCTTCCCCGTTCTGCAACAAAAAATTCGCTGCAAGGCGGGGCAGGGAAATATCAGAGAAAGGCCGGAGGAATCGATGGTTCTTACGTCGCCATAGTGGCAAAAGCAGTACATTCTTCGAACAATCGCTGCTGAATTCCCTGCTCGCAGGGAAATGTGCTGTAGAGACGAGTTCGCAGTGGACTGCGTCCACCGCCAGCAAATCATCATAAGCCGTTGCAAAGGATGGTGAATGCGGAGGCTCCAGGATTGGGCCTGCGCCATTGGGAACGCTTGCATTTGCGGCGCCGGTGTTTCATTTCTGCAGGGGTACGTGGTGGAGACGTCGTCACGGTGAAATTGCAGTGTCATCCGCAGGTATTTTGCCGGACACTCCCGGTGCGGACTGGCATTTGGTTTTGACAAAGTTGCCGCATATGGCTGAGCAGGGGGCTTCATCCAGTATCGACATCTTCGTGCCCGACCACAGCCGGGGGCTGATGGTCGATGCCTTGGTGTTGCGGGCCGCCCTCCAGGGGGTGCCGACGCGGATCATTTCCGTTCCCTATGATTGCTACCGCCGCCCACAGCATGAGAATGACGGGGTGCTCTCCCTCGAAGGCGGCGGCAAGGCGGCGCTGTTCATCGAGAGCGTGTTCGAACATCGCAATCTCTTCAGCTACGGCCGCAGAATTCTGCTTCCAAATCCCGAATGGCTGTTCGCCTCCGAGTCAGGCCAAGTTTCCAGAGTGGTCACCGAGTTCTGGCATAAATCGCAGCTCAGCATGGACAGGCTGTCCGGGCTCTTTCCCGGCAGCCGGCATGTTCGAACGGGCTTCACAACGCCAGCTGTTCCGCCAGGCGAACTTGATTTTTCGCGTTTCGCGCATTTCGCGGGGCGGGGCCAGCGCTGGCGGTATACGCAAGCGCTGATCGATTTGTGGCTTGAGCGGCCGCAGTTTCCGAAATTGACTCTGCAGGCCTATCAGATGGATGCGCTGAATATCCCGTGCTGGATGCGCCATGGCAATTTGCGGCTGCGCATGGGATATTTGAAAGATACCGAATATCTCGCCGAATTGGCCCAGCATGGCGTTCATCTGTGCACGTCGCAAATGGAAGGCTTCGGGCATTACATCAATGAAGCGCGGTCCCTGGGTGCACTCATCGTGACGGTCGATGCGGCCCCGATGAATGAGCTCATCGACCCGGGTTGCGGCATTCTTGTGCCAGTGGAAAGGAGCGCGCCGCGCGGCTGCGGCCTCAGCAGCAGCGTCAGCCCGCAAGCGCTGGAGCAGGCAATTCACGCCGCGATTGCGATGCCACCCGCTGTCCGGCGCAGCCTCGGCAGCAGGGCGCGGGAGAGATATGTCCGCGAGCAGGAGGCCTTTCTTGCCTGTGTCCGGGCGCTTGTCTAACCAATAGGGCCCCGTTCACGTACGGCCACTGCCGAACGCGAATTCTTTGTATCGCCCCACAGATGGCTAACAATTGCCTATCGGGTGCCTATATAAACCCTGGGGCAGCAAACGCATCGAAGGCCAGGGTGGTGAAGAGTTCTTCCCTCCGGCGGCCGGGAATCACCACTGGATTGAAGGCCAGTGGTTGAAAGGATCATCCTGACATTCCAACCTGAATCGGTGCCGGAGGCTTCTCAGCTGCTGGCCCGGCTGCGCTCTTTCCGGCAACCACACAATAACCGGGCTATCGGGGAAGTGGCGATGACGGCGGGGCTGTTCATTGCCTGCTGGTGCGCGATGCTGCTGTTGAGCTGGCACAGCTGGTGGCTACCCCTTTTGCTTGCGGTTCCGACCGCGGCCTTTCTCGTCCGGCTCTTCATCATCCAGCATGACTGCGGCCATGGGGCGATGTTCTCCTCGCGCCGGGCCAATGACTGGACGGGACGGGTGCTCGGCGTGATCACCCTCACACCTTATGATATGTGGCGCTATTCCCACGCACGCCATCACGCAGGGTCAGGCCACCTCGACAAGCGCGGCATCGGCGACATCAGCACGCTGACGGTTCGTGAATATCTGAACCTCTCGCCTCTCAAGCGGTTTGGCTACCGGATCTACCGGCATCCTCTCGTCATGTTCGGAATTGGACCTGCCTATCTCTTTCTCGGCCAGCATCGCTTGCCCGTTGGCGCCATGAAGGCGGGACTCATGCCCTGGGTGAGCACCGGGGGAACCAATGCCGGCATCCTCGTGGCCTCCGCTCTTCTGATCTGGGGTTTGGGATGGATGAGCTTCCTCGCTGTTCACCTGCCGGTGATGCTGCTGGGGGCTTCCATCGGCGTCTGGCTGTTTTACGTGCAGCATCAATTCGAGGATACGTCCTGGGAGCAGGATGAAGGCTGGTCACAGGCCTCAGCGGCGGTCCATGGAAGCTCATTCTATGAACTCCCACGCCCGCTGATGTGGATCACCGGAAACATCGGCATTCATCATCTGCACCATCTGAGCAGCCGGATCCCCTTCTATCGTCTGTCCCAGGCGCTCGACGCATGCCCCGAACTCAAGGCCGTGGGGCGGCTCACCCTGAAAGAGAGCTTGGGCTGCGTACGCCTCACCCTCTGGGATGAAGGAAAGAAGCGGCTGGTACCGTTCTCCGAGGTCAGGCCAAGGTCACGCGATGTCTCGTCTGCGACCGAGGAAGAACCGCATCATCTCGCGTGATGCGTTGGGGCCCTCGGGTTTTGCGAAGCTGCCCGAGGAGTCGCCGCCGAACCAGTGGTGTCCGCCGCCTGCCACGAGCCAGGCCTCAGCCTGAAGCGTTCCGCCTTCCGTCAACACTTCCGTGTGCGTCACATGCCTTGAGCCGGAGGTGAACTGCTGCTCTAGCAGCTGGACGCCGTCCTGGCCGAGGCGGGCATTCTCCAGCAGCCGTGTGGCGTTGGCGGGGACGACCGTGTGGTCCTGCGTGCCATGGAAAATGATCTGCCGCGGGAGCGTTGGCACGCTCTTTCCCCGCTGGCTGCCCCGCATGGCGGCAAAAGCGCTGGGCACATCATGCGCAGCACGATAAGGCAGCCCGGAATGGATGCCGATTGCCTGATATAACTCCGGGTAGGTGGCCCCCATGATTGCCGCCATGGCGCCGCCCGCAGACAGGCCCGCTATGTAGACGCGGGTTCCCACGCCATATTCATCAATGAGTGCCTGCGTCATTTCGGCGAGGATGTGAGGTTCGCCTGCCTCGCGCATCTGATCTTCGGGGCGGAACCAGTTCCAGCAGCCTGAAGAATTGGCGCTGTGCGGCTGGGTGGGATAGGCCACCAGCATGCTTTCTGCTTCCGCAGCTGCGTTCATGGCCGTTCCCACCGCAAAGTCCTCGGCAGTCTGTTTGCAACCATGGAGCATGACGATCAGCCCGCGGGGCTTTGCCGAAGATGGGACGAAGAGGCGGTAGTCCCGTGTGCCCGACGACGCCACGATGGTTCGGTGGAGGAAGGCGCAACCCTCCGGCGTCGCCGGAACATGTGTTTGCGCCGTTTGCCGAAAATCGGCTTGCTTGCGCAGTGCTGTGATGGTTTCGCCCAGGCTGCGGCGCTGCCGGGCTTGCGGTGGCGGCGCGTCTTCCGTCCTTTGTGGCGGCTTTCCCGTCAAGGCTTCCTGCAGAAGGCGCGTGGCTTCCGTCAGATTGGAGGCGCGCGTGGCAGCAAGCGCCCGGCGCATGGCCGGAGCCAGATGGTCGAACATGGCGTTCTCCTTATGAGGACTTCATTTTGCCGGCGAGGGCAGATTTGACGGCGGCGCTGGCCTGCAAAGCGCCGAGTACGGTGATCGAGTCGATCGTGGCCGCTGCAAGCTCCGGTGAAACATCCGCAGCGATACGCGCCAGGCCGACGACCCGGATCGACAGCTTTTCCTGATGCGCGAGATGGTGCTCGAGTTCCGCGCGCGAGAAATCCCGAAGGCCCATATCGAATGTATTGCGGCTGACCGCTCTCTCCACATCCTGCGCTTGAACGGTGAGCTGGTTGCGGATGGCAGTGCGGATGAAATCTGACCGGTTCGCGTAGAAACCGTCACGAACCAGAAGGTCGATCTTGCCGAGATCGACAAATCCCATGTTCAAGGTGAGTTTTTCGGAGTCCGGTTGCCGCTGCAGTTCCATACTATACTCCCCATAACATCCATATGGATGGTATGGGGATGGCGGAGATGCATTGCAAGGTTTGAATTCATCCCACTAGCTCAAAAAAAGGCGGCCAGGCGTTTAAAGGCGCCTGGCCGCTCAATTCTGGGTGCAGGGGATGGCTTCAGAAATAGACGATGACGTATCCGCTGCCCGATTTCTGGTAATAGGTGCCGCCACAATAGTAGAGGTTGTAACCATAGTAAGCGCCATAGGGGCAGCCCTTGGGCACTCTCGCCACATAGGCTCCACGGCGAATCGTGCGGCGCGTGGTGCGGCGTGCGACGCCTGCGACAGAGCCAGGAGTCGCTGGCCGTCCGACACGCGCCTGGGCTGTTGAAATCAGCCCGCCATTGCCAGTGGCCAGAACCGACAGACCATCACCCGCCTCGCTGGCGAGAAAAAGCAGGCCGATCGCCATGATGGCGCGCTTCATCGATGTCTTCATCACATGAACTCCTTGTGAATTCGATTGTGGAGGACCTTAGCAGGTCCATGCGCGATGTCTAACGCAAGCCCTGCTTCCCTCCAATCCAAATGCTGGCGCCCGCGCGCCCGATGCAATAGGAGAAAGCGGGTGGGGCAAGGCTGAAGGCGGCGCGGGGCATATGGATATCATCATTCTCTTTCTTCTGCTGTTCACCGCCCTTGCCATCTGGCGGTCCGCACCACCGTGGCTGGTTGTTTCATGCTGGGTGGTGAGCCTGGTGCTGATGCTGGGTCTGTTCGACCATCACGTGACCTCTTCGCTGGGCTTGAGCTTCTGATGGCAAAGCTTCTTCCCCGTCTCGTTTTCTGGAGCCTCCATCTCTGGGTGCTGGGCTACACTGCGGTGCTGGGTGTTGCCCTGCTGCTGCAATTCGTGGGCGGCGAGCTGCCGTGCCCGCTGTGCATGCTGCAGCGTTATGGCATGATCCTGACAACGCTCGGCGCCCTGTGGATCATTCGCGACGCACGGAACGGGACGCTGACGCCGGTGCGCTACCTGCAGTGCCTCGGCCTTGGGGCGCTGGGGGCATTTGCAGGCTCGGCATTCGCAGACCGGCAGGTGCTGCTGCATATTCTCCCGGGCGATCCGGGGTTTGGCGGACCCATCATGGGGCTTCACCTTTATAGCTGGTCGCTCATCACCTTTCTTGTGGTGATCGTGTTCACCGCCATCCTCGGCATACTGGCGCCCACTGCCATGCCGGAGGCTCCGCCAGAGAAAAGCTTCGAGGCCAAACTCTCCTCTGCCGTGGTTGTGGCCTTTCTCGCCGTGGTGGCGATCAATGCCGTCATGATCGTGTTTCTCGAAGGCTTTGCGTGGGTTTTGCCGGACGATCCCTCGCGCTACAACCTCTTCTCACAGTTGGGCTGATAGGCGCTCCCACCTTTCGCGCGTGGGAACCAACTGCACGCCAACGCGTTTGAGGGCTCCCACCTCAATGCGGAGGAGCGATCACGACACCTGCTCAACGGGCGCTCGCGCCACCGCCTCATGACCTGCTCCGGCGTGCGGCCCTGTTCCTCGATCTGGACGGCACGCTGATCGAATTTGCATCGCGCCCCGGCGACGTGCGGGTGGACGCGCCGCTGCGCAACTTGCTGGGAAAGCTGGCGCGCGCGGTTGGCGGAAGGCTGGTGATCGTCAGCGGGCGCTCAGCCGCCGAATTGCGCCACCTCATTCCCGAGCCCGAGCTTGCGATCGCCGGCAGCCATGGGGCGGAAATCCACTTTCCCGATGGACGGTTGTGGACGCCGCAGCCCGTTGGCGCACGCGCAGATGTGCTTGAGCGGCTTCAGGCGTTTCAAGCGCTGCATCCGGGTGTGCTGCTCGAAGTAAAGCCATTCGGTCTCGCCCTTCACTATCGTCTCGCGCCCCATGCCGAGGCGGAGTGCCTCATGCTCGCAGCAGAGATCGCAAGATCGGAAGGCTATGCGTTGCAGCCGGGAAAGAAGGTCATCGAACTCAAATTCCACCTGGCGACGAAGGGAGACGCAGTGCGGAACCTCATGCGTGAGCTGCCCCTCAAGGGAGCGTTTCCGCTGTTCATCGGCGATGACCTGACGGACGAGGCAGGATTTGAGGCTGCAAATGACATGGGAGGTGCGGGCATTCTCGTAGGTCCCCTGCGGCCCACCCATGCATCCTTCAGGCTGGAAAGTGTTGCCGGCGCACTGCACTGGCTGGCAGAGGCCGCGGAGCGCCTGTCATGAAGCGCTCGCTGGATTTGTGGCTCATCGGCAATTGCCAGGTGAGCGCCCTCATTGACCGCACAGGAACAATGGTGTGGGCCTGCGTGCCGCGTGTGGATGGCGACCCGCTGTTCTCAGCCCTGCTGCAGGATGATGAGCGCAGCAGTGAGGAGCTGAGCGGCCTCTGGTCTGTTGAACTTGAAGGCTGCGCGACGGTGCAGCAGGCCTATCTGCGCAACACGCCGATTCTCGTCACCACGCTTCAGGACGGCGCGGGAAACGCCCTTGAAGTGATCGACTTCTGCCCGCGCCGGCAAAGGCTGGACCGTGTCTACCGGCCGGCCGCCTTCGCGCGCATCATCAGGCCCATCTCCGGTGCGCCCCGCATTCGCATGCGGCTTCGGCCCAGCTATGATTACGGCGCCTCACGCGCGGCAAGAACCTTCGGCTCGAACCACATCCGCTATGTCCTCGGCACAGCAAGTTACCGCCTCACGACGGATGCGCCCGTATCCTTCATCATCGAGGAGCTCGCCTTCCGTCTGGAGAGGCCGCTGCATTTTTTCCTGGGGCCTGACGAGAGTTTCACCGGTGAAATTGCGGCCGATCTCACGCAGATGCTGCAGGACACCACATCGGACTGGCAGCTGTGGGCGCGCGGACTTGCCACGCCACCCGACTGGCAGGAGGCGGTCATCCGCGCCGCCATCGGCCTCAAACTCTGCCAGCACGAGGAGACCGGCGCCATCGTTGCCGCGATCACCACCTCCATTCCGGAGCATGAGGGCTCACAACGCAACTGGGACTACCGCTATTGCTGGATCCGCGATGCCTACTACACGGTTCAGGCACTGAACCGCCTGGGCGCGCTGGACGTGCTTGAAGGCTATCTCGGCTTCCTGCGCAATGTGGTGAGTGCGCCAGGCAATGGCCACATACAGCCCCTCTACAGCGTGCTGGGTGAGCCGCGCGTCGTGGAGCGGACAGCGCCAGGGCTTTCCGGATATCGCGGATTGGGGCCGGTGCGCGTCGGCAATCAGGCCTATGAGCAATTGCAGAATGATGCCTATGGCCAGGTCATCCTGTCCAACGTTCAGGCCTTCTTTGACTCGCGGTTGCTGCGGGTGTCCGCCATTGCGGATTTTCAGGCGCTCGAGCGCGTGGGCGAGCGGGCCTGGGAGATTCATGACAAGCCAGACGCGGGGCTCTGGGAGTTCCGCACCTTCAGTGCCGTTCACACCTATTCCGCCGCCATGTGCTGGGCGGCGTGCGACCGGCTTGCACGCGCGGCCGAGGTGCTGGGGCTGGGTGCTCGGCGTGACCTGTGGACGGAGCGTGCACAGCATATCCGCCGCTTCATCGAAGAGGGCGCCTGGCGTGCGGAGTCCGGCACCATGTCCGCCACGATCACGGGAGACCAGCTTGACGCGAGCCTCATCCAGCTTCTCGATCTCCGCTTCTTTGCGCCGGAGGACCCGCGCTTTCAAGGAACGCTGAAGGCTGTCGAACAGGGCCTGCGCCGCGGCGCCTACATGCTGCGCTATGCGACGGAGGATGATTTTGGAATACCGCGCACCGCCTTCAACTTCTGCACCTTCTGGCTGATCGAGGCATTGCACATCATGGGGCGCGGCCCGGAAGCGCGCGCGCTGTTCGAGGAAATGCTCTCACGGCGCACCGCGGCGGGGTTCCTCTCGGAGGACATTGACCCGGAAACAGGTGAGCTGTGGGGCAATTACCCGCAGACCTATTCACTGGCAGGCCTGATCAATTGCGCACTGCTGCTGAGCCGGCCGTGGAGCGCGGTGCGATGATGAAGAGGCTCATGGACATTCCACGCCGCGTTGGCCCTTTGACTGCTGGTCTTCTTGGCCTCCTTGCGCTGCTTGGCCTGACGATGCTGGCCATGCCGCCGTCCAAGCTATTGCTGGAGCAGTGGGCTGATGCCGATGTTCTCTCCCGCTCTCGTCTTATCAATGGTTTCGTCGAAGGCCCTGTGCGGCGGGCGCTGGCCGACGGGGATGAGCAGCGGCTCAACAGCATCCTCGAGGGTGTAGCCGGTGATGACCGTGTGCTGGCAATGGGCGTCTGCGACGCGACCGGGAAGATGCACGGCGCAACGCAGATGATGCCGCCTACGTTTTCCTGCGAGAATGCAGCACGCAATGATGCCCCCAGCTTCTCGCGCCTTGTCTTTGACGGGCGCCGGGTGCTGGTTGCCATGTTCCCGATCGAGACCTCTGCGGGCAGAATCTATCTCGCTGTGCTGAACGATCTTTCCTACGTCGAGGAACGCACCTGGCAGGTCCAGACCTATGTGGTGGCAACGCTCTTCGGCTTCGGGCTTATCATCGCCGGCGTGGGTGCCATTCTGATCTTCTATCTGCTGAAGAGCTGGGCCAATTCGCTCAGGCAGGCGATCGACAGTGCAAGGCGGGGGAGCCGGCCGCCGCCGCCGGGCAGGGACAGTTCCGCCATCGACCGGCAGATCGCGCAATTGTTCCGGGAGATCGCTTTTGCCCGTAGCAGGACGGAGACGCCGGACGTCAAATGGTCGCCGCAATCCCTTCATGACCTGCTGGCCGGAACGCTGCCGGAAGCGCAGATCATCATCGTTTCCAATCGCGAGCCCTATATTCACAATCTGGTGGACGGGAAGGTTGAACTCCAGACGCCAGCAAGCGGGCTCGTCTCGGCGCTTGAACCGGTGATGCGGGCCTGCGGCGGCACCTGGGTTGCCCACGGCAGCGGCTCCGCCGACCGCGAAACGGTTGACGGCAACGACCGCCTCGCCGTGCCGCCTGCTGACCCAAGCTATACGTTGCGGCGCGTGTGGGTCAGCGATGAAGAGCAAAACGGCTATTACTATGGCTTTGCCAATGAAGGTCTCTGGCCCTTGTGCCACATCGCCTTCGTGCGTCCCACCTTTCGCGAGGAGGACTGGAATTACTACCGCACCATCAATCAGCGCTTTGCGGAGGCCGTGGCTACGGAAGCGACGAGGCCCGACCCCATCGTGCTTGTTCAGGACTATCACTTCGCACTGGCGCCACGGATGATCCGCAAGCTTTTGCCGGAGGCCACGATCATCACCTTCTGGCATATTCCCTGGCCCAATGCGGAGACTTTCGGCATTTGTCCGTGGAAGGAGGAAATCCTCGACGGTATCCTCGGCAGCAGCATCATCGGCTTTCACACGCAATTCCATTGCAACAACTTCTTCGAGACGGTCGACCGCTTCATCGAAAGCCGCATCGACCGTGAGAATGCCGGCGTGGCGCTGGGCGGCCATGAAACGCTGATCCGGCCCTATCCGATTTCGATCGAATGGCCGCCGTCGGCCATGGCGGGCCAGCCGCCGGTTGAAGCCTGCCGCAAGGCCGTGCGCGAGAGGTTCGGCCTGGCAGAAAATGCCTGTGTGGCGGTAGGAATCGAGCGTTTCGATTATACCAAGGGCATTCTGGACCGCATGCGCTCCATCGACTTGCTGCTGGCGGAATATCCGCAGTGGCGGGACCGTTTCACTTTCATCCAGGTGGCCGCACCCACGCGCAGCAAGCTTGCAAGCTACAGCCGCCTGCAGGAGGAGGCGCTGGCGCTAGCCGAGGAGATCAACGCCCGCCATGGCCGGAACGGTAACAAACCGATCCTGCTCGTGGTGCGCCACCATGAGCCGCCGGAGGTTTTCGAACTGTTCCGCGCGGCAGATCTCTGCATCGTGAGCAGCCTTCATGATGGAATGAATCTGGTGGCCAAGGAATTCGTGGCCTCGCGCGATGATGAACAGGGTGTTCTGATCCTCTCCACCTTCGCCGGCGCCTCGCGTGAGCTGACGGAGGCGCTGATCGTCAATCCTTACGACGCGAAGTCCATGGCCCAGCTGCTCAACACCGCCTTGCTGATGCCCGCGCAGGAGCAGCAGGAGCGCATGCGACTGATGCGCCAGCAGGTGAAGGAACAGAACGTCTATCGCTGGGCCGGCCGCATGCTGGTGGATGCCGCCCGTATCCGGCAGCGGCGGCGTGTTTTGGCTCTGGCCAACTCCCCTCGTTAGCGGCCTCAAGGGCGAGGTGTCGGGCGCAGTTGGATTGCCGTAGCGCTGATCTTCTTGCCGCGCCGGCGGAGATAGGAGGCAGAAAGCATGGAGGTGGATAGCGTCTCTGACCGGTACATTACCCGGCACCCTTCGGACGGCTTCCTTTGATAAAGGCTGGAAAAGCGCCTGACCTCCGGACACAAGCTCAAGTGGAAATTGCCGGAAAGGTTTGGTACTACCCTTGCGGTTAGGGCTGAAGCCAGTCATAATTTTAGGTGAAAAAAGCTGCTGCGTGCCATTTGCCGTGATGGGGAATGCATCCGGCAGGTTATGAAAGCTGTACCGCCAGGGTAAAACATGCTCGACACTGCACCTGCCTCGAACGCCCGCCCCGTGATGGAAAAGCTCCGCTTCCCACGGGTAACGATCGTCATTCCCCATTACAATTATTCCGAATTCGTGGGTGATGCGCTGCAATCCGTCAAACAGCAGTCCTATCAAAACATTGCATGTGTTGTGGTGGACGACTGTTCATCGCCCGATCACTGGGCAGCCCTGCAAAGGGAGTTCGCCCAAGTGGCAGATGAGCGGTTCACGCTGATCCAGGCGCCTGAGAACAAGGGCATGGTGCATGCGATCTACCGGGGAATCAGCGAGCGGCCATCGTCATTCGTGTGTGTTCTCGATCCTGACGACAGATATGACCCGCAGTTTATCCGGAAGATGCTGGATGTTCATCTCAACAGGGTGATCTTCTGCCCGCTTGCCTCCTGTGACCAGCATTTGTTCAAGATCGGTGATGGTATCATCACCTCCACACAATACACGAGCCGGCTCGAGCAGCTGGGCACGAGCGCGGAAGAGGCGGAACACGCATCCTTCGCCAGATACGGCTTTCACAAATTCGTCTCGCCTCTGGAAACCGGCTGGCACTGGTGCACCACCTCGTCGATGATGTTCCGCACAGACGCCCTGCTGACGTTCAAACCCATCAAGGATTTCGCGTACAAGGGTCAGGGCGATTCCTATTGCGCCAATGGTGCGCACATGCTCGGCGGCTCGCTCATCCTGCATGAGGCGCTGGTCTACCGCGGGCTTCACACGAAGAATGACTTCATCACCAATTCGATATTTTCGATGTGGCAGCGGCAGGAGCGGCAGGGCGTCGTTCATCTCTCGGATGAGGTGAAGATCGATGTGATTGAAGCCTTCTTCGCCAATGGCGGCCTTGATCACTTTACACCGGGCAGCATTCGCGAAGTGCTGCTCGCCCAGTTCCCGGAGGGAGAACTGGACAAGCTTATGAATGCCGTGCCCGCTGCGGCTGAGCTGATCTCCGCCGGGCAATAACAGGGGCCCCGCGCGACGACCCGCTCTAGCCTTGGAGGATCAATTCCGCGCAGCGGCTCCCTAGCATCATGGCGGGGGCGTTGGTGTTGCCGGCATTGATATTGGGCATGGCGGACAGGTCGCAGATGCGCAGGCTCTCGATGCCACGAACGCGGAGGCGGCTGTCCAGCACCGCCAGCGGGTCTCCCGTGGGGCCCATGCGGCAGGTGCCGCTCGGGTGGTAGTTGGTCTTCACGAAGCGCTTGCAATGGGCGGCGAGCGCTTCGTCATCGGTCTTGCCCGGACGCGGGATTGCCACGCGGCTGAACTTGCCGGCGAGCGGCTCCGTCTCGAAGGCGCGAAGGAAAAATCTCTGTGCCGCGATCATGGTTTGCATGTCTTCCGGCGCCTTCAGGAGGTTGGGGGAGACGAGCGGCATGTCTTCGGGATTGGCCGAGCGCAGGCGCACATAGCCGCGCGATTTGGGCTTGATGACGACGGTGGTGATGGTGAGGCCATAGGTATTTTCCACCAGCGTCAGCGTATCCCGGTCGAGATAGACGATGGGCACGCAGAAGGCCTGGACACTGGGTTCCGCTTCAGGATCCAGAGGATTGATGAAGGCGCCAGCCTCCACCCCGGCCGAGAGGATGCGGCCGGTGCCAAAAAGCTTGAACTGAAGCCCGTTCAGCATCATGCGCCAGCCCGCGCCCTGGCCGAAATAGCCGTATTTTCCATTGGCAACGGCAATGATCGGCACCTCCGGATGATCGATGAGGTTTTCGCCAACGCCGGGGTGATCCACGAGGCAGCGGATGCCATGCTCCTTCAGCTGGGCGGCAGGGCCGATGCCTGAAAGCATAAGGAGCTGCGGCGTTACAAGTGCACCCGAAGCCAGGATGACCTCCCGCGCGGCGCGCACCTGCTGGATGCGGCCCGTCTTGTCCTGATAGGTGACGCCCACGGCGCGGCCGTTCTCGATATCGATGCGGCTCACCCGCGCATTGAGTTCCAGGGTGAAGTTCTTCCGGCCCTCGAGCGGGGCAATGAAGGCATAGGCCGCGCTCGAGCGCTTTCCGCGGCGGTTCATGAACTGGTAGAAGCCCACGCCGCGCTGGGCAGCGCCGTTGAAATCATGATTATAGGGCTCGCCCATGGCCTGCACCGCCTGCACGAACCAGCGCGACAGGTCCTCGATGTGACCCGGGTCCGAGACGAGCAAGGGGCCGCTGCTGTTGTGCAGCTCATTGTGGAGGCGGTTGTTGCCCTCCATGCCGCGGAAATGCGGCAGCACGTCCTTCCAGCTCCAGCCCGGATAGTCATTGTCGCCGCGCAGCAGCTCATGCCATTCGTCATAGTCCGAAGGCCTTCCCCGCATATAGACCTGCGCGTTGACGGAGGAGCCCCCGCCCAGCACATTGCCCTGGGGAATGTCATGCACGCGGTTGTCCAGATGTTCCTGCGGCACCGTGTGGTGATAGCGCATGAACTTGGAGCCGTTGATCATCTTGAAGATGCCGGGCGGCATGTCGAGCAGCGGGTGGCGGTGCGAATGCCCGCCTTCGAGCAGGAGAACGGAACGCTCGCTTCCCGTCACCAGCTTTGCCGCCGCGACGCAGCCTGACGAGCCGCCGCCCACCACAATGTAATCAAAGGTCGTCACCGCGTTGATCCTCATCCGAAGGCGCGTATCGCTTCGAGGCCCTTCCAGTCGAACTGAATGCCGTGGCCGGGCCGTGAGGGTGCAATGGCGAAGCCATCCTCGATGCGCAAGGGCGCTGCAATATAGCGGTCAAGCCCGAAGCCATGCGCTTCGAGATAGGCGCCATTCGGCACCGCCGCGAGAAGATGCACCGTCACGTCATGCGCGCCGTGCGACGTGACCGGCATGTTGAAGGCCTCCGCCAGATGGGCGATTTTCATGAAGGGAGTGATGCCGCCGCAGTTGGTAACGTCAGGTTCGGGGAAAGTGACGCCGCCGGTGGCGATCAACTGCTTGAAGTCCCACAGCGTCCGGAGATTTTCTCCCGCCGCAATGGGAAGCCCGCCTTCCCGCACCACGCGGGCATGGCCTGCAACATCATCGGGGATGATCGGCTCCTCCAGCCAGGTGAGGCCCATGGGTGCGAAGGCACGGGCAGCGCGAATGGCCTCGTCCACCGTCCACTTCATGTTGGCATCCGCCATCAACGGCATGTCCTCGCCCAAGTGCTTCCGCATGGCGGCAACGCGTTCCACATCTTCGGACAGCTTCTTGCGCCCCACCTTCATCTTGATGGCACGGAAACCGCGTTCGAGATTGCGGTCCGTCTGCTTGAGGAGATCGGGGAGCGGCAGCATCAGGTCGATGCCACCGGCATAGCAGGTGACGCGGTCCGAAAAGCCGCCGAGCAGCTTCCACAGTGGGGTACCAAGCTTCACGCCCTTCAAATCCCACAGCGCCATGTCGAGGGCGGAGAGGGCGAGAACGGTTGGGCCCCCGCGGCCGCCATAGTGAAGCTCCCACCACAGCATCATCCAGATCGCCTCGATCTGGTCTGCGTCCCGGCCGGTGACGAGCGGCGCCATTTCGCTCTCAAGGATATTGGCGGTGGCGCCGCCATTGCGGCCCACGGTAAAGGTGTAGCCCACGCCTTCAACGCCGTCCTCATCGCGCACCCGGGCCGTGATGAGTTCAAAGTCCCGCATGATGCCATGCATCGAGTCGGTGAGGATCTCAGGCAGGGGAACGCGATAGTAGCCGGTGGTGACGGAGGCAATCTTGGACATCGGAACTCTCAATGTTTGGAGGAAGCAGTGCGCCGCTCGACGAGCTTCACCTGCAGGATGACGACGAGCAGAAGGATCAGCCCGCGGATCACCGACTGCCAATAGGCAGAGAGGCTGATCCAGCCGCGGCCGTTCTCGAAATTGAGCATGTTGAAGATGAGGCCGAGCAGCAGGGCGCCCGCAAGCGTGGTTCCCACCGAGCCGCGTCCGCCGGTGAGCAGGCTGCCGCCCACCACGACGGCGGCGATGGCGAAGAGCTCCCAACCCACGCCCTCGATGGGCTGGCCCGCGCCGAACTGTGCCGCGAGGATTGCGCCGGCGAGGCCTGCAAGGCCGCCGCTCATCAGATAGACGAGGAACTTCACCTTGTCGGCCTCAAGGCCCATCAGCCGTGTTGCATCCTCGTTGCCGCCAATTGCCAGCGTGGTGCGCCCGAAGCTGGTGAAGTTGAGGAGCAGCGAGCCTGCGAGATAGGCGCCAAGCGCCACCCAGGCCGGAATCGGAAACCACAGCAGATCGTCCTGCCCGAATGAGACGAAGCCCGACTCGTAGGAGACGGAGACCGATTGGTTTCCGGCCAGCAGCAAGGCCGTTCCACTTGCCGCCAGCATAGTCGCAAGCGTCGCGATGAAAGGTGCGATCGCAAGCCTGGTGATGATGAGGCCATTGATGGCACCGACCACCAGCCCTGCGCCCACGCCTGCAGCCACGCCGGGAACAAGGCCATAGGGCGAGGCCATTGCCGCGCAGACACTGCCCAATGCAGCAACTGTTCCGACGGAGAGATCGATGCCGCCGGTGAAGATCACGAAGGCCATGCCCAGCGCCACCAGCGTGAACATCGAATTGTAGCGGAGGAAGCTCAGTATGTTGTAGCTGCCCAGAAAATTGTCATAGCGCCAGAAGCCGAAGGCCAGGAAGATGGCGAAGGCAATGACGACGCCGTAATTGCGCAGCAGCGGGGTGAGCTTTCTCATGCGCGCTTCATCCCGCCTTGCAGCCAGACGGCCAGGATGATGAGCGCCGCCTTGACGATGAGGGCCGCGGCATCGGGCACGCCATTGGCAAGAAGCGTGTAGCGGACGAGCTGGATGATGAGAGCGCCGATCAATGTGCCGCCCACATAGGCGCGGCCGCCCGCCAGCAGCGTGCCGCCCACGGCCACGGCGGCAATCGCATCAAGCTCCATGCCGATCCCCACCAGATTGGCGTCCGACGCCGAATTGATGGCGATGACGATGAGCCCGGCAATGCCGGCACACAGGCCGGAGAAGATGTAGACCGCCATCTTCACCCGCTTCACCGGAATGCCGGAGAGCCTTGCGGCCTTCTCATTGCCGCCCACGGCCAGAATCTGGCGGCCCAGCAGCGTGCGGCGCATCAGCCAGAAGGCGAAACCCACGATCACCAGCATGAGGATGACCTGCACTGGAACACCGAAGACGCGGCCGAGGCCGATCACCTGGAAGTCCGGGTTGCGGAAGGATTGGAGGTTGCCATTCGTCACCACCTGCGCAATGCCCCGCCCGGCGATAAACAGTATGAGCGTGGCAATGATCGGCTGAATGCCAAAGCGGGTGATGAGAAAGCCGTTGAAGGCGCCGAACAGCCCTGCCACCAGCACCGGAACGATGAAGGCCAGCGCTACGCCGAGCAGGGGTGTCGGCATGGGCAGAATGGTGCCCAGAAAGATCAAGGGCGCCAATGCACCTGATATGGCCATCAGCGAGCCAACGGAAAGGTCGATCCCGCCCGTGGCGATCACCAGCGTCATGCCGGTGGCGACGATGACGATTCCCGCAACCTGCGTGAGGTTCACGTTGAGGGTCTGCCAGGACAGGAAGTTGGGCGTGAAGAACAGGTTGAACAGCACGAGCAGGCCAAGTGCGATCAAGGCGCCATGGCGCAGCAGCAGGTCGGCCAGCCGCGTGCCCGTGTCCTTGGTGGCGGGAACAGCGCTCATGCCTCGCCCTCCGCCTTGAGGGGGGCTGCGCCATGGGCCATGGCATGAAGGAGATGCGCCTCGTCCAGCCTTTCGCCGGAAAGCTCCACCACCGTTTCCCCGTCGCGCAGCACATAGGCGCGGTCTGCCCCTTCGGCGATCTCTTCCACCTCCGAAGAGACCATGAGAACAGCGAGGCCCTTCTCGGCGAGGTCTGCAATGAGGCTTTGTATTTCCGCCTTGGCGCCCACATCAATGCCGCGCGTCGGCTCATCCAGAATGAGGAGGCGCGGGTTCATGCAGAGCCAGCGGGCCAGCAGCACCTTTTGCTGATTGCCGCCCGAGAGCTGCCGCACCGGCTGCTCGATCGAGGCGCATTTGATGCCGAGACGGGTAACGAAATCCTCCACGATCCGCGTCTGTTCCGCCGTGTCGATGACGCCGGCGCGGGTCAAATGGGGCAGCAGTGCGAGGGTAAGGTTTTCCCGCACCGAAAGATCGGGGACGATCCCTTCATTCTTGCGGTCCTCGGTGCAGAAGCCAACGCCTGCGGCAATTGCATCCGCGGGCTCCGCTGGGGCGTAAGCCTGGCCTTCGAACCGCATTTGGCCCTGTTCCGCGCGGTCCGCACCGAAGACCAGTCGTACGGTTTCGCTGCGGCCGGAGCCCAGAAGCCCTGCAAGCCCCACGATTTCCCCCCTGCCGATGCGGAAGGACACATCGTCGACGAGCGGAGCCGCCCGCAGCCTCTCTGCCACAAGCAATTCCTTGTGAGTGGCCGCAGCGCGCGTTCCAAAGGCGGTGGCGCCCTTGCGGCGCACGGTGTTCACGTCCCGACCAAGCATGACGGCCACCAGTTCCAGCTTTCCGATGTCACCCATCGCGGACTCCCGCACGGTGGTGCCATCGCGCAGCACGGTGACACGGTCACACACGGCATAAAGCTCATCCAGCTTGTGGCTGACGAAAACGACGGAGATGCCTTCGCTCTTGAGCTGGCGGATGACGCCGAATAGCACCTCCACCTCGCGTTCGTGGAGTGAGGATGTCGGCTCATCCATGATTACGAGTTTCGATTGGAAGCCCACGGCGCGCGCAATCGCCACCATCTGCTGGACGGCGGTTGAATAGATTTCGAGCGGCTGGCGCACGTCGATGTCGATCGCAAAGCGATTCAGCAGGCGTTTGGCTTCGGCATGCATCGCGGGCCAGTCGAGCAGGCCCCATCTGTGGAAAGGCCGTCCTAGGCAAATATTCTCCGTAACTGAGCGGTAACCGACGAGGTTGATTTCCTGATAAATGGTGCTGATTCCGTGCAGCTGCGCATCATGCGGCGAGGCGGCGGTAAAGGGGCGGCCGCCGAAGGTCACGTCGCCGGCATCCCGGGTGTAGTAGCCGGTCAGGATCTTGATGAGCGTGGATTTGCCGGCCCCGTTCTGGCCGATCAAGGCATGCACCTCGCCACGGCCTACGGCAAAGCTTGCCTCCGTCAGCGCGGGAATACCGGCGAAGCGCTTGCTGATGCCGCGCATGTGGAGGAGCGATGTGGTGGCGTTCATCCCGCCTTTTCCAGAGGGTCTCACGGCAGAGAGAAAGGGAGCCCGGCAGAGGGCTCCCCTGATGCGGGATCAATAGGCGCTGGCCAGATTTTCCTTGGCATTGGCCGCATCGAAGAACCGGTCGGTGTTGATGATCTTCGGCGGAATGGTCTCGCCCGCGGCATATTTCACCAGCGTGTCGAAGGCCGCCGGCCCGAAGAACGGGCTGCATTCCACCGTCGCACCCATCTTGCCGTCAATGATCGCCTGAAGCGCATCGCGCGTGCCGTCGATCGAGACGATGATGACGTCCTTGCCGGGGTTTTTGCCGGCCGCTTCGAGCGCCGAGATGGCGCCAATGGCCATTTCGTCATTATGCGCATAGATGGCGGTTGCTTCGGGGTGGGCCTGCAGCAGCGTTTCCGCCACCTGGCGCCCCTTGTCACGCGCGAAGTCGCCGGACTGGCTCGCCACGATCTTCATGTCGGGGTGGTCCTTGATATAGTCGGCAAAGCCCTTGGCGCGGTCATTGGCGGGAGAAGAACCGGTGGTGCCTTCAAGCTGGATGATGCTGGCCTTGCCATTCATGGTCTTGGTCAGCCATTCGGCGGCGCGCTTTCCTTCCTCGATGAAGTCTGAGCCAATGAACGTCACATAGTCTTCGCCGGGCTTGGCCAGCGACGGGTCGACATTTCGGTCGAGCAGAATCACGGGAATGCCGGCCTTCTTCGCGCCCATCACGGCGGGGATTAGCGGCTTTTCCTCGCGTGGCGCCAGGAAGATCGCGTCCACCCCTTGCGCGATCATTGAGTTGACGTCAGCCACCTGTTTGGCGGCAGAGCCTGCGGCATCGGTATAGACCAACTGCCAGCCGCGCTTGGCGGCTTCATCCTGCATCGATTTGGTCTGGGCGATGCGCCAGGGATTGTTGCTCTCCGTCTGGGCGAAGCCAACCTTGTAGGTGTCCTTCTTCTGGATCTTGGGCAGTTCGGCGAAGGCGGGGCGGGCAACGGCAACCAGTGCCGTTCCGGCCATGAGAGTCAGGAAATTGCGACGAAGCATTGTTGGGTCCTCCACGTGTTAACGGGCCGGTTTGGTCCGACCTGATTGAAGCCGCCCACCGGAATCGGTGAGAAACTCAAAATTTGGTCTGCTCAGATTTGCAGATGCTCGTTATTATGGTCGAACCATATGAAGGTGAAAACCGGCTGTCAACGCCAAAAGCACGCGGTGCTTGATCTGACGCGCCAGGTTTGGTAGGACCAAAACCATGCCAAAGGGAACGCGTAAGGCCAGAGACCCCGCACAGCCCGAGATCACCCAACGTGATCAGTCGGGCCCCGGTTCCGCGAAACCGCCAAAGGCGTCTGACCGGGTGGCGTCGGCGATCTCTGCCGCCATTGATGCAGGCTCACTGGCGCCCGGCGAACGGCTGCCGCCGGAGCGGGAGCTGATGGGGCAATATGGCGTGGGCCGCTCCGCCGTGCGCGAGGCGATTGCCGCGCTCGCCACGCGCGGTGTGCTCAAGGTGCGGCCCGGCTGCCGGCCGGTGATACAGGGGCGCGGCTATGAAACGGCTCTGGCGACCTTCGGAAATCTGGTCTCGCATATGGTGGAGGATGCCTCGGGGATCGAGAACCTGTTCGGCATGCGGGTCTTCGTTGAAGCTGCCCTGGTTCGCCACGCGGCACAGCACGCGACTCCCAGGGACATTCAGGATCTTCGCGAGGCGCTGGAGCAGAACCGCGCGGCCATGGGCGATCCGGAGGCCTTCTACCGCACGGACGTGGCGTTTCACAGGGTCCTCTACATGATTGCGGGAAATCCCATCCTGCCCGTCATCCACAAGCTTTACGTTGACTGGCTCTATGCCCACTGGATCCGCATGCCGCGGAGTCCTGACATCAATCGCATGAACCATTCGGCCCATGCGGCAATCCTCGATGCTATCGTGGACCGCGATCCGGACAGCGCAGAAAACCTGCTGCGATCGCATCTTGCCACCGCCTGGCAATTCGTGCGCTCGACCTTCGAGTCATCAAACTAGGGGCGGTTCAGCTTTCTTCGGTGATCGCATAAAGGCGGTTGAACACGCTCACCAGCAGGGCCGTGGACCAAGCGAGGCAGAACACGCCTGACAGCGAAATCATCGGCGCCAGCATGCGCCATTCCGGCGGCACATCAACCCGCGTGAGGCCAAGCGAGGTATAGTTCTCAAGGGAATAGAACACGCACTGGCGGTAGCCCTTCAGAACATCCGCCATATACATGAACAGACCCCAGGCGAAGTTGGTGAGAAGGTGCAGGGTGAACAGCAGCGCCATCACCGCAACAATCAGGAAGACGGTGTACTGAAAGGGGAGGATGCGGAGATCAGCCGCAAGGCGGTGCTGGCGGGCAAAGCGCGCGCCCACATGAAGGCCGATGAGATGAAGTGCGACGATGACCAGGAATGCGATGACGCACAGCCCAAAGGTCTGCATAATGACCGAATCCGATGGCTCTGCCTGCATGCCGCCCCCTTACACGCTTCAAGATTTTCTGAGAAGCCGTCCGCAACTCAACCTTTCATCTGGGTCCGATAGCGGCTAGAACGATTGCCGTCAAACAGAGCGGGATATGGAATGAAGACGGGCTTGCCGGCGCTGATCATCGGGCTCATTGCCGTGCAGATTATCTGCGCCATCGTGTTTTTCGTCGATGTGCTGAGCGACATGGCCGAGCTGGGCGGCCCCAACTGGGGCCTGCTGCCGGAAGCAATGGCGAGCATCGCCTTGTTCATCGGAATCGCCTTCGAAGCCGTCTATCTTCTGCAGCTGTTGCGCCGCAAGGCGAGCCTCGAGCGCAGCGTGGGCATGGCATCGGCTGCCATGCAGTCGGTGATCGACAGCCACTTCGATGAGTGGAAGCTGACGGCCAGTGAAAGAGACGTGGCGGCCTTGATGGTGAAGGGACTCAGCATCTCTGAAATCGCCGGCGTGCGGGGTTCGGCTGAAGGCACCGTCAAGGCTCATCTCAACGCCATCTACCGCAAGGCCAACGCGCGAAACCGGGCCGAAGTCCTGAGCCACATCATGGACACGCTGATCGACAAGCCGCTCTTGCCAAGGCCAGAACCTGAGTCGCGCAAGTAGGCCTGAAACGTTCTCACCAGAAGAGAAACGCGATCCGAAAACCATTGCATCGTCCGTGTACGGTGTTTTCCACAGCCGTGGCGCAAATCCGGCTTTTCTCCGCCACAATTGCCGTGCGATCTTCCGCCGCATGATGTGCATGTAAGACGGGGACAATGCATGAGACGGCTTTTATTCCTTGTAACTTGTCTGCTGCTCGCGCCGCCCGCGATGGCGGAAAGCTGGGATGAAGTGAACGCGGTGTTCCAGGGGCGCTGCATTGCCTGCCACTCCGGCGATGCGGCACCGCTTGGCCTGCATCTAGACAGTTACAAGGCCGCGATGAAGGGGTCGGAGAACGGGCCGGTGATCCGCCCGGGCGATCCTGAGCAAAGTCCGCTCATGCACCGCCTGCTCGGAAAGGCGGAACCGCGCATGCCGCTCGATGGGCCGCCATTCCTTGAGGATGAGGTGATCGCCAAAATTTCGAAGTGGATCAAATCCGGTGCGAAGGGGCCGTCAGAGTCCGCTGCTGCTGAACAGGCGCCACCGGCCGCACCGGCAGATCCGCGGGCGGACGGGCGCATTCTCTATTCGGAAGTGTCGTCCATTTTCGGCAAGCATTGCGTCAAATGCCATTCCGACAATTCGAAGATGGGCGCGCCGCCAGAGGGCCTGCGCCTCGGCTCCTATGCGGACATCCTCAATGGATCTGAGCGGGTGGTTCTCATTCCGCGCAATGCGCAAGCCTCGGAGATCATCCGCCGGGTGGAGGGGCTCGCCTCGCCGCGCATGCCATTTGACGGTCCACCCTGGCTGACGGCGGAGGAAATCGCACTGCTGCGTGACTGGATCGACGGCGGGGCGCTTGACAATGACGGCAACGCTGCCCCCATCCCCGCAGGCCGCATCGTGCGCATGCGCGGCCTCCTCACGGCGGACAGTGAGGTGGATGGCGCGGCCTTCACCCACCCGCCCGGAATGCGGGTTAAGGGCGCGCCCCGCATCGGGCAGCCGGTGGAGCTCCGCGGCAGGATCGCCGCCGATGGTGCGATCGCAGGCGAAAGGCTGAGCGGCCGGGACTGACGCTTAGGCCCTCCCTCAGGCGGAGTCTTGCAGCATCGCCAGATAATCGGCGGGTGTGGGTGTGCGCGGGTTGGTGGCGTGGCAGTGATCCTTCATCGCGTCCTGCGCCACATGCTGCATCATCTCGTCGGTCACACCCATGGCGGCGAGGCCCGTTGGCATTCCAAGGCGGCGGTTGAGCTTGGCCACGGCAACGTCAGGCGCTTCCCCGAAGAATGTTTCGAGCCTGTCCCATTTGTCGCCGATGGCCGGCCGGTTAAAGCGCAGCACGGCGGGCGTCAGCACCGCGTTCAGCGTGCCGTGGTGAAGGTTCAACTGGCGGATGGCGCCCAGCGGATGGGTCAGCGCATGAACGGCGCCGAGCCCCTTCTGAAAGGCCATGGCGCCTTCCAGTGCGCAGACCATCATGTCCCGCCGGGCTGCTTTGTCACTCCCGTCCTGCACGGCTACTTCAATGGCGCGGAGGCCTCGCGCCAGCCCGTCGAGCGCTATCGCATCGGCTGGCGGGTTAAAGGCGGGCGCCATGTAGGTTTCAAGGCAGTGCGATATCGCGTCCATGCCGGTGGCGGCGGTGAGGCCGGGCGGCAGCCCGTAGGTGAGTTCGGGGTCACACAGGGCAATGGAGGGAAGCATGTGCGGCGAGATGATGCCAAGCTTCCGCCCCTCCGCCGTGATGATGACGGCGGCGCGGCCCACTTCGGAGCCGGTGCCCGATGTGGTTGGAATGGCAATCATCGGGCAGATGCGGCCATGGATGCGCGAAAGCCCGCCTGAAACGAGCGTGTATTGCGACAAGGGCGCCTCATGCCCGCTGAGCAGGCGAACACCCTTCGCAAGGTCAAGTGCGGAGCCGCCGCCGAGGCCGATCACGCCATCGCAATTCATCTCGCGATACAGCGCGTGAGCGCTCAGCACCGCATCTTCCGTCGGGTTCGCGGGCGTCGCATCGAAGATGGCGGCAGGCGATGCCAGCAGCGCGTTGATGCGCGCCACCATGCCGGTTGCCACGAGGCCGCGGTCCGTGCAGATCAGCGGGCGCTTCACGCCGAGAGCGTCAAGGAATTCCTGCAGCCGTGACACCTGGCCTTCGCCGAATTCAATGCGCGTGAGATAGCTGATGGTGCTCATGGTTCGTCTTTCTGCTGATCTGCGCAACTGATATAGGAGGGCAGGGCGGAATGCCAGACGGGAGACAGTGATGACCGGTGTGAGTGCGTCCTATGACGTGGTGATCGTGGGCGCAGGCGTGGGCGGTGGCGCCATGGCCAATCAACTGGCTCAGGCCGGCGCCAAGGTGCTGGTCATCGAGCGCGGCACGCGGCTTCCGCGCGAGGCCGACAACTGGAGCGTGAAGGCCGTCTTCCATGACCGCAAATACTCCACCAGGGAAACCTGGCGGGACCGCAGCGGCGCGGAATTCACGCCCTCCACATATTACTATGTCGGCGGCAATTCGAAGTTCTTTGGCACCGCAACGTTGCGGTTTCGTGCCGAGGACTTTGAAGGCCTCGAGCATGAGGAGGGTCGTTCCACGCCATGGCCCATCCGCTATTCCGATCTCGAACCTTATTACGCAGTGGCCGAGCGATTGATGGGAACCCATGGCGAAGCGGGGCTCGACCCGACGGAGCCGCCGCGCTCCGGCCCGATGCCCCATGGCGCGATTGGTCATGAGCCGGAGATCGAGGCGCTGAACGTGAAGCTCCGCGGCATCGGGCTTCACCCCTTTCCGCTGCCGGTCGCCATTGACCTTCATCCCGGCGGCCGTTGCATCCGTTGCCGCACATGTGATGGCTTTGCCTGCAAGATCGGGGCAAAGAACGATGCCGAGGTGCGCCTCGTCGACCCTGCGCTCGCGACCGGCAATGTGGACCTCATTCTGGAAACCTATGTGCACCGCCTCATCACCGATCCGTCCGGCACCAAGGTGACGGGGGTGGAGGTTGAGCAGAAGGGCGAACGCAGGATCATCGCGGCGAGTGTCTTCATCGCCAGCGCCGGAGCCATCAATACCGCCGCACTGCTGCTGCGTTCCGCCAATGACAGGCATCCGGGAGGGTTAGGGAACAATTCCTCGGATCAGCTTGGCCGCAACTACATGGCCCACAACAACACGGCCATGATGGCGGTGAACCCGTTCGTCAAGAACCGCGTGGTGTTCCAGAAATCGCTGTGCATCAATGATTTCTATCTCAAGAATGCGCTGAAGCCCTATCCGTTGGGCAATGTGCAGGGGCTGGGCAAGCTCCAGGGCGGCATGCTGACGGCCAATATGCGGTGGATGCCGGAAAGCCTGATGAGCTGGTTTGCCGAGCGCAGCGTCGACTGGTGGATCATGTCGGAGGATCTGGCCAGCCCCGATAATCGGGTGACGGTCGACACGGACGGCAAGATCCGTGTCTCCTATGTTCCTAATAATCTGAAGTCCCACGGCGAGCTGGTGAAGCACTGGACGAAGCTGATGCGGTCCATGGGCTATCCCATCGTCATCACGCAGAAGATGGATATCACTGTCGCGATGCATCAGTGCGGCACCGCGCGTTTCGGCACTGATCCCGCCACATCGGTGCTCGATCCGTTCTGCAAGGCGTGGGATCTTGATAATCTGTATGTGGTCGATGCCTCTTTCCTGCCATCTTCGACGGCGGTGAACCCGTCTCTCACCATCGTGGCACAGGCGGTGCGCACGGCGGAACATCTCCTGAAGGACGTCTTCAAGGTGGGTGCGCTGCAACCGGTCTGACAAGGTCTGGAACCTCGCTTGCCCTGTCGGGTTTCATCCGCGGGTACGGTTTACAAAGTACAGCGAGGATCGACACATGGCACAGAACAGGGATCGCAACTGGCAGGAAAAGGGGCAGCAGGCAGGCTCGGGCCGCGGCGGCTGGCGTGGCGGTGAGGACCAGCAGGGTGAGCAGCACTTTGATGAGGCACGGCACCGTGGCTCATGGCACGAGGATCGTGATCCGTTCGGCAGTGGCGAGCAGGGCGGCAACTGGCAGGGCAGTGGTGGTTCCGGCCCACAGCAGGACGGCCAGTGGAACCGCTTGGGCCGCTACAGCGAAGAAACCTCGCAAGGCGGCCAGGGCCGCTGGGGCCAGGGCGGCAACAACCGGATGGACCGGGACAACAGTCAGTTTGGCTCTTCCAGGGGCTCTCAGGACGCCCGCCGGAGCTATGGCGGCGAGCAGGGCTATGGCGGATCGCGCGGCAGCTTCGGCAGCCCCAGTGGCTATGGGTCCGACAGCGCCTATGGCCAGCAGGAGCAGCGCGGCTTTCTGGACCGCGCGACGGATGAAGTGTCCTCCTGGTTCGGTGACGATCAGGCGAAGCGCCGCCGGGAGATGGATGAGCACCGCGGGCGCGGCCCCAAAGGCTATACCCGCTCCGATGATCGCATCCGGGAAGACGTGAATGATCGCCTCACCGAAGACGGCTGGGTCGATGCCTCCGAAATCGAGGTGCAGGTCTCCAGCAGTGAAGTGACGCTCACCGGTCAGGTGAACAGCCGAGAGGAAAAGCGCCGCGCTGAAGACATCGTGGAGGCCATCTCCGGCGTTCGGCACGTTCAGAACAACATCCGCGTCAAGGACCGGAACAGGACGGCCACCACGCAATTCGGTAGCGGCAGCACGGCGGATCAGGCTGGCAACAGCGTAACCTCCAGCACCGCTACACCGGGTTCGGGAACGGGCCGATCAGGCACGTCGAGTTAAGCTCAATGCTGCAGCACGGGAGCGACCGCCGCTCCCGTGTTTATCAGCCGGTGCTGCGCTGGAAGGCCATTCCCATGGCGGAGGCCAGCCCGCGGGCGAGCTTGTCCTGGGTATAGGGCTTGTCGATCACGGTGGCGCGGTGGCCGTTGGCGAGCTTCACCTCGCCATAGCCTGTGGCGAACAGCATTGGAACGCCGCGCGCCAGAAGGGCATCCGCCACGGGGTCGATCCGTTCACCACGCACATTGACGTCAAGCACCGCTGCATCCAGCATCTCGGTCGCGGCGAGTTTGAGCGCGGCCTCAATGGTGGCCGCAGGACCCACCACGCTGCTTCCCATATCGGTCAGCATGTCTTCCACCATCACGGCGATGAGGGCTTCGTCCTCAACCACCAGGATGCGTTTTCCATTTAGCCAAGACATGCATGTTCTCCTGGATCGGGTATCGGCATTTCAATTACGCAGGTAACGCCCGCAGGCTCGAAGGACAGCGCCACGCGCCCATCCAGATCCCGCGCCAGCGTCTGTTCAAGGAGGAGGGAACCGAAGCCCCGCCGTTTGGGGCGCACCACGGGTGGGCCGCCGCTCTCGCGCCATTCGATGCGGAGCTTGCTTTCGCCTTCCACATATCGCCACGCGAGGCGCACCGACCCCGTGTCATTCGACAGCGCGCCATATTTAAGCGTGTTGGTGAACAGCTCATGAAGCGCCAGCGCAATGGTGAGTGCCGCGTGCGGGTTCAGGTGGATGACAGGGCCTGAAGCTTCGATACGCGAGCGGTTCTCGCCATCGAGCTGCAGCGTGTCCTTCGCCAATTGAGCAAGCGAGGTGCTCTCCCAGCGGGAACGGGTGAGAAGATCATGCGCGCGCGCCAGGGCCTGAAGCCTGCCTTCGAAGGCCTTGCGGGCCACCTGCTCCGAGCCGCGGAAGGTCTGATAGGCGAGGCCCTGCACAACGGCGAGCGTGTTCTTCACGCGATGGTTCAGTTCGGCGAGCAGCAATTCGCGCTGCGCTTCCGCACGCTTTCGCTCGGCAATGTCCGAAACCGTGGCGATGACACGCAAGCCCCCGGAGGTGAGGATGGGGTTGACGCCCAGTTCGAGCGGAATGTCGCGGCCGTCCTTGCGCCGGCCGGTCACTTCACGCTTCACCGGCTGCGGGGATGCGCTGGCGGGCGGATGTTCGGGCGCGTCCGGCGGCACCAGAACGCCAAGCTTCTGATCGAGAAGCTCGCCCCGCTCATATCCGAACAGATTTTCAGCGAGAACGTTGATCATCAAGATGCGGCCGCTGCCGTCTGTCATCACCATGCCGCTCGGGGCCGCTTCAACGACGAGGCGGAAGCGCTCTTCACTGTCACGCAGCGCCTTCTCGGATTCTTCGCGTTCGGTGATGTCGGTGTTGACGCCAGTGAGGCCAAGGAACGCACCATCGGCGGCAAAGCGCGGATGGGCCACAGTTTCGAGCGTCCGATAGTCTCCGGCGGCATTGCGATAGCGCCCGGTCACGCGGACCTTTGCCTGGTGCTGCAACGCCTGGCCCATGGCTCCCATGACCCGCTCGACGTCATCCGGGCACATGGAGCTGCGCCAGTCGAAGGCGCTCAAGTCCTGATCGTCGACGCCCCAGAAGTGCCTGAGCATATGATTGAGGTGCAGGCACTTGCCCTCTGCGTCGCACATCCAGATCATCACGGGCGCATGCTCGGCCATCAGGCGGAAGCGCTGCTCTGATTCCTGAAGGTTGCCCAGGGCTGCAACCCGCGCCTTCTCCGCCATGGCGCGGTCGAGGCTGAAACCAAGCTGCCTCGCAATGGTGACGGCAAGCGCCTTGCTGCTTTCGGAATAGGTCTGCACCGCCCGGTGGTAAGCCATGAACTTGCCGATGACGCGGCCCTGGGAGGTCAGGGGAATGAAGGCGAGGCAGCGGATATCCTCATCCAGCACCGTGCGCTTGACGATCTCGCTTTCATCCGTCACCGCTATGTCGGCGATGAAAATCGGCGGCGGATCGATCGTGTCCGGCTGCCAGGGCGTATGGCCATCGAGCGTTCTGCGATAGGCGCTAGACAGTCCCCGCCACGCGACGAAGCGCATCACCCCGTCATTGTCGAAAAGGAGGATGGAGCATTTCTCGCAATGGAGGCCCTCGGCAATGGCGTCGAGTGCGGCAGATAGCATCGCATCCATATCGTTGGCGCGGTACAGGCGGTCGGTGAGGCGGTAAAGCGTTTCGAGATGTGAGGGACGATGGTCGATGCTGAAAGTCTCCGCAGCGTGCCGGGAAGGCGGAACCTTTCCCGCATCGATCTGCGTTGTCGTCTCGACCTGCATGTGAAGAACCGTCCCCATTGAACCGCACGGCCAAGCCGGCCATGCGGCTTGGTGCTGTTCCACCTAACCCTGCGAGAACGGGCTCCTGTTGAAAAGGTTCCGTGAGAGTGGAACCCGGGTGCAGAAAACGCATTGCCGCGTGAATTGTTGAGGGTTAGCTCTACCTGCCCTTGCGCTGTTCAGACGCTGCCACCCTCAGGCGCAAAGACCGCCTGATAGCGCTTCCGCAATTCTGCCTTCTGCACCTTGCCCATGGCATTGCGCGGCAAGGCGTCCACCAGGAAAATGCGTTTCGGCACCTTGAACCTGGCGAGCGTGCGGGAGAGCGTGGCAATCATTTCTGCTTCGGGGGCAAGGGGCCCAGACGCGGTGATGGCCGCAATAACGCCTTCGCCAAAATCAGGGTGCGGCACGCCAATCACAGCACTCTCCCCCACGCCCGGCAATTGATCGAGAACCTCTTCGATCTCCTTGGGATAAATGTTGAACCCGCCACTGATGATCAGGTCCTTGGCACGCCCGACGATGCTCACGCGCCCGTCCGCCGCAATGGTGCAGACATCTCCGGTGATGAAATAGCCATCACCTGTAAACTCCTCGCGGGTTTTCTCCGGCATCCGCCAGTAGCCCTTGAAAACATTGGGGCCCTTCACTTCAAGAACGCCGGGCTGGCTGCCGCTCACGTGCACCGAGACGCCGGAAAGCGCAAAGCCCACCGTGCCCGGCACGCGGGCGCCCTCATAGGGGTTTGACGTGATCATTCCGGTTTCCGTCATGCCATAGCGCTCAAGAATGGCGTGTCCGGTGCGGGCCTCGAATTCGCGGTGGGTTTCGGCCAGAAGCGGTGCCGAGCCAGATATGAATAAACGCATGTTTTGAGTCACATCGGGCCCGAAGCTCAGATCTGACAGGAGCCGCGTGTAGAAGGTCGGCACCCCCATCATCAGGGTCGCCTGCGCCAGGCTTGCGGTCACCGCTTTTGCATCGAACTTGTCGAACCACAGGATTTCAGCGCCGGACAGAAAGGCCGTGTTCAAGGCCACGTAAAGTCCATGCACATGGAAAATGGGAAGCGCGTGGAGCAGCGTGTCGGCACCGGTGATGCGCCAGAGATCGACGAGTGTGGACGCGTTGGAGAACAGATTGCCGTGGGTGATCATGGCACCCTTGGAGCGGCCCGTCGTGCCGGAGGTATAAAGCAGGCCCGCCAGATCATCATCACTGGCCTCGACGGTCTCATGCCTGTCGTCCATCGTAGCCGCCATGGTGGCAAGCGAGCCGTTGCCAGCCGCATCGAGGTTGACGACGGCGAAGACCTTGCATTGATCCGCCAGCGCCCGCATCTCCATCTGCCGGGATGGGTCGCAGATGATGAGCTTCGGCTGCGCATCCTTGACGAAATAGGAAAACTCGGCTGCGGTATAGGCCGTGTTCAGCGGCTGGTAGACGGCACCCAGCTTCATCACAGCCAGATAGAGCAGCACATTGGCAATGGATTTTTCCACCTGCACCGTCACCCTGTCGCCGCGCTCGACGCCCAGGGCGGACAGTGCATTGGCATAGCGTGCTGCCCCGCGCGCCAGATCGCCGAAGCTGAGCGAGGTGCCGCCATCCGCGCTGCGAATGGCGGTTTTCTCCGCATGGGTCTCGAACACGCGTTCGAAGCGTGCGTAGAGATTGGCGTGGCTCATGCTTCGATGAAGGCCTTCATGCGCTTCAGCGCCTCGGCAATGTCCGCCTCGCTCGCCGCATAGGAGAGGCGCATGTAGCCCTTGCCGTTCTGGCCGAAGCTTTCGCCGAAGATCAGCGCCACATGGGCCTTCTCCAAAAGCTCGCGTGCCAGGTCGCGTGATTGCCAGCCGGTGCCTGCAATGTTGGGGAACGCGTAGAAGGCGCCACCGGGAACGCGGCAGCGCACGCCCTTGATGCTATTGAGCCCCGCCACCACCATATCCCGGCGCTTCTGGAAGCTCTTGCGGAAGGCCTCGATCTCGTCCATCGGCCCGGTGATGGCGGCAAGCCCCGCCATCTGGGTGGCCACGCTGGTACAGGAATGATCAACCGTGATGAGCTTCTTCACATATTCGATCAGGTGCTTGGGCCAGATTCCGAAACCAAGGCGCCAGCCCGTCATCGCAAAGGTCTTCGACCATCCGTCGAGGATGATGGTGCGGTCGCGGAGTTCCGGGAAGGAGAGGAAGCTCACGAAGTCGACGCCATCATAGACCTGGTGGCTGTAGATCTCGTCCGAAAGTACAGTGACGTTCGGATGCCTGGCGAGGCCATGCGCCAGCTTGGTGATCTCCTCGCGCGAAACCACGCCGCCCGTGGGGTTGGCGGGCGAGTTGATGATAATGAGGCGCGTGGCCGGCGTGATGAGGGAGAGCACCTCATCGGCATCGAAGCCGAAGTCCTTCTCCTCGCGGATGGGATAGGGCACGGGCTTCGCCCCGCTCGAGCGCACGGCATCGCGGTAGGGCGGGAAGCCCGGATCAGGGTAGAGAATCTCGGCACCGGGCCCCCCGAAGATCTGGCAGGCGAAATAGAAGGTCACCTTGCCACCCGGCACGATCACCACTTCATCGCCCGAAACCGGCACGTTGAAGCGCGTGCCCACATATTGCGCCACGGCATCGCGCAGCACGGGCAGGCCTTGTGGGCTCGTATAGCCATGGGGGCCTTCCCGCACAGCCTTTTCGCCGGCCTCCAGAATGTGCTTGGGCGGCGTAAAGTCCGGCTGGCCGATCCCGAGATTGATCACGGGGAAGCCCTTGGCTTTCAGCGCATTGGCGCGGTCCAGCACGGTGAAGGCGGTTTCTTCTTCGATGGCGGCAACGGCGGGATTGATATTCAGCATCAGCTCACATCATCAATTGCAGGGTCAAGCAGGTGGCTGACGTTCCGTCCGCCATGGCCTGTATCTACGGCGTGGGTGAAGATCTCCGCAACGGAATCCGTCAGCTTTGTTCTGCAACCCAGCCCTTCGGCAAGTTCAGCATAGTAACCAATATCCTTTGCCGCGTTCGCAAGTGCAAAACGGTAGCCGTCGAAATCGCCCTTGAGGGCGGGCTCCACCATCTTGCGCAGCACGCCGGAATTGCCGGAGCCATTCTGCATCACGTCATAAAGATCCTGCCAGCCGATTTGCGCCGTGTGCGCGGTGCTGAAAGCCTCCGCCACCAGCGCCACCATGCCGGTGACGAGATAGTTGGAAATGAGCTTTGCGGTGTGGCCCGATCCCGGCGGTCCGAAATGCCGAATGGTGGTGGCAAAGCAGGCGAGCAGTGGTTCGATCCGCGCGAAGGTTTCGGGCGTTGCCCCGCACAGAACGCCGAGCACACCCTGTTCCGCCTGCTCGGGCCCGCCCGTGAGCGGAATGTCGGCATAGGCGGCGCCTCTCAGGGCCAGCTCATGAGCGAGGCGCTTCGTCACGTCCGGTGCCGAGGTTCCGGCATCCATGATGATCTGTCCGGAGCGAAGGTGCGGCTGCAACTGGTTCAGCGTCTCCTCCACCACTTTGGAAGTGGTCACGCAGAGCAGAATCACCTCCGCTTCGGCCAATTTCGCAAGGCTCGTCACCTCGCGGGCGCCTCGGGCCACCAGCGCCTCCACCGGCGCGCGGTTGCGGTGCGCGATGACGCTGACCTGGTGCCCATGCTTCAGCAGATTGGCCGCCATGCCCTGGCCCATCATACCCGCCCCGATCAGTCCGACATGCATGCTTGCCTCAACTCCTGCCTCTCCCTATGTTCCGCCCCAAATTCAATGGAGTCACGGCATCATGGCGCTGCACCGCAATTACATCAACGGGGAATGGCTTGAAGGCAAAGGCGTTCGCGAGAACGTCAACCCCTCGGACCTGACGGACATCGTCGGCGAATACGCCCAGGCCGACAAGGCCCAGACGGAAGCCGCGATTGCCGCTGCCAAGGCCGCTCAGCCTGCATGGGCCGCCGCCACGCCCCAACTCCGCGCCGATGCGCTCGAATTCATCGGAACCGAGCTTCTGGCCCGCAAGGATGAGATCGGCCGGCTGCTTGCCCGCGAAGAGGGAAAGCCCCTCTCGAACGGCATTGCGGAAACGATGCGCGCCGCACAGATCTTCAAGTTCTTCGCACAGGAAACGCTCAGGGTCGAAGGTGTGGCGATTGCCTCCGTGCGCCCCGGCGTCGATGTGCTGGTCACGCGGGAGGCGCTGGGGGTTGTCGGCCTCATCTGCCCGTGGAACTTCCCGATTGCCATTCCAGCCTGGAAGATGGCGCCGGCCCTGGCCTTCGGCAACGCCGTGGTGTTCAAGCCCGCGGATCTCGTGCCGGGCTCCGCCTGGGCGCTGGCGGAAATCATCTCCCGGTCGGGCGTGCCGAAGGGTGTCTTCAATCTGGTCATGGGCCGGGGCTCCGTCGTCGGCCAGACACTGCTGGAATCGCGGGATGTGACTGCCGTGTCGTTCACGGGCTCGGTTGAAACCGGCGCCAAGGTCGCCATGGCCTGCGCCTCGCGCGGTGCCAAGTTCCAACTCGAAATGGGCGGCAAGAACCCGCTCGTGGTGCTGGACGATGCGAACCTCGATCTCGCCGTTGCCGCGGCGCTTGATGGCGCCTTCTTCCAGACGGGCCAGCGCTGCACGGCCTCCTCGCGGCTGATCGTCCAGTCGAAGCTGCACGATGCCTTCGTGGAGCGCATGGTGGACGGCATGAAGAAGCTGAAGGTCGATCACGCGCTCAAGGAAGGCACGGTGATCGGCCCCGTCGTTGATGAGAACCAGATGGCGCAGGACGAGCGCTATATCCAGATCGCGCGCGATGAGGGCGGCGAACTCGCCTGGGGCGGCGAGCGGCTGAACCGGGACACGAAGGGCTATTACTTGAGCCCGGCGCTGTTCACCGGCACCACCAACAGCATGCGCATCAACCGCGAGGAAGTCTTCGGCCCCGTCGCCTCCGTCATCAAGGTGGACAGCTATGACGAGGCGCTGAGTGTGGCCAATGACACGCCTTTTGGCCTCTCCTCAGGCATCATCACCACCTCGCTCAAGCATGCGACGGATTTCCGCAAGAAGTCCGCCGCCGGCATGGTGATGGTGAACCTCGCAACCGCCGGCGTCGATTATCACGTGCCGTTTGGCGGCCGCAAAGGCTCGAGCTATGGCGCGCGTGAGCAGGGGCGTTTCGCGGCTGATTTCTATACTTCAGTCAAGACGGCCTATACGCTGGCCTAACCGTCACTGGGCGGAGGCAGGGGTTCTTCCCTGCCTCGCCTCCATCGCGAAGACGAAGAGGCCGCTTGCCACCACAATTGCAGCGCCCACCAGCGTCCAGAGATCGGGCACATCGCCGAACACGGCATAGCCCACCAGGATCATCCACACGATCTGCGTATACATGAAGGGCGCCAGCGCGCTTGCCGGTGCAATGCGGTGCGCCTGGATCAGCATGAAATGGCCGATGGTGCCCGCAAGCCCGATCCAGCCGAGCAGCAGCCATTCGAAGCCCTGCGGCGTCTTCCACACAAAGGGAAGAGGTGCGGTGGCAGCGAGCGCGCCGACGAGGCCCACATAGAAAAGCGAGGTTTCGGCCCGGTCGCGACCGCCAACCTTGCGCGTCGCGATATTGTAGATGGCGCCGCAGAAGGAGGCCGCGATCGACAGCAGCATCGCCCAGTGGAAGCTTGAGGTGCCTGGCCGCATGATGACGAGCACGCCGCAGAAGCCAACCGTCACGGCAAGCCAGCGGCGCAGGCCCACATGCTCCCCCAGGATCGGCCCTGACATGGCGCAGACCCACAGCGGAATGCTGAAGAAGATCGCCGCCGTCTGGGCCAGCTGCAGATGCATGATGGCCATGAAATTGAGGACGGTGGACATCATCAGCAAGAGCCCGCGCAGCACCTGAAGTGCCGGATGGCTCGTCACCATGGAGTTGAGGCTGCCCCTGCGCAGGATGACGAGAACCGAAAGCGCCAGCGCCACGGTGTAGCGGCCGAAGACCGCCACCACCGGCGGCAGCGTCTGCACCAGATGCTTGGCCGTGGCATCGAGCATGGTGAAGAAGACCATGGCGGACACCATCAGCAGGATGCCCTTGAGGCGGGGGGAGACCGGCACTCAGGCCAGCGCGATGCCGTGTTCGGCGAAGCTCTTGCGCGCAGCATCTGCCGAGCCGTCGAGGTCGATGGACCGGCAGGCGGCCTCGATCACCTCGGTCTCGAACCCAAGCCGCCGCGCATCCTCGGCCGAAAAGCGCACGCAATAATCGAAGGCGAGGCCCACGCAGACCACCTTCTCGAAGCCGCGCTCCTTCAGGTAGCCGCCCAGACCCGTGGGCGTCTTGCGGTCATTTTCGAAGAAGGCGGAATAGCTGTCGACCTCTTCGCGGAAGCCCTTTCTCAGGATCAGTTCCGCATGCGGAATGTGCAGGTCCTTGTGGAATTCAGCACCGTGCGTGTTCTGGATGCAGTGGTCGGGCCACAGCGTCTGGTGGCCATAATGCATCATGGCGATTTCGAAGGGGTTCTTTGCCGGATGCTGCGTGGCGAAGGATTTGTGCTCGGACGGGTGCCAGTCCTGGGTCAGCACCACATGGGCGAAGCTCTTGGCCAGGCGGTTGATGAGCGGGATCACCTCATCTCCGCCCGGCACGGCCAGCTTGCCGCCGGGGCAGAAATCGTTCTGCACATCGATCACGAGGAGAAGGTCGGTGTCCTTCCACATGGCGTCACCTCATATCGGCAATGGCGGCGGCACAGCCCTTGAAGGCCGGAAAACGGTCGACAATCACATAGACGGGTATCGGCCGCATCACATAGGCAAGCCTGCCCTTCTCCTCAAAGATGGACCGGAACGGGCCCGCCTTCAACTGTTCCACAATGGACGGCGCAATGCCGCCTGCCAGATAGACCCCGCCTCTGGCCTGCATGGTCATCGCGGCATCACCCGCAATGCGGGCGAGCCAGGTGATGAACTGGTCCAGCGTCTTCACCGCAGCAGCATCGGTTCCCGCCAGCGCCGCCTGGAGAACGTCCTCCGGTGTCGCAAGATTGGGCGTCTCCGCCGCCGCCTGATACATGCGCAAAAGCCCGCCACCGGTGATGGCATCTTCGGATTCAAACAGCACGCCGGGCTTGCTCATGCGCGCCCGCCAATCGAATTCCGCCTGGGTGACGACGGGGAGCGTGATGTGGCCCACTTCGCCGGGTAGCGCCATCCAGCCGCCCTGGGGTAAGGGGGCCAGTGTGGCCATGCCAAGCCCGGTGCCGGGGCCGAGCACGATTTTGACGGCCGGCTTCTCCGGCGTGCCGCCGCCGATCTGCACCACGTCATCCCCCTGCAGGTGCGGCAGGGAAAGGGCCAGCGCCTCGAAATCATTGAGCAGGCGGAACTGCCGCGCCTTGGCGGCCAGGCGGAGCGTTTCCCGGGTGAAGCGCCAGTCCCGGTTGGTGAGGGAGACCCACTCCCCTTCAACGGGTCCCGCCACGGCCACGGCGGCGCCGGCGAGCGTGGTCAGCCCCATCTCTTGCACATAGGCGGCAATCGAGTCTTCCAGCGAGGCGAAATTGTCATTCTTCTGGACGGCGGCGTTCTGGACCACGGTCGAGCCCGGCTCCACCAGCCCGAAGCGGGAATTGGTGCCCCCGATATCGCCCACAAGTGCCAGTTCCGTCATGTATTTCCCCCCGTTCCTTCCACTGCCACGAAGGCCGCGCTTCGGCAAGCTTTACCCTGCCTGCAATCCCGTCTAGGAAGCCGTCTAAACCCCTTCAGCTTTCAGGTTAGCTTTGACCAACCCGCTCGAACAGGAAGTGGCGCGCCGCCGCACCTTCGCCATCATCTCCCACCCGGACGCGGGCAAAACCACGCTCACCGAAAAGCTGTTGCTGTTCGGCGGCGCCATTCAGCTTGCGGGCCAGGTGCGCGCCAAGGGCGACCGCCGCCGCACCCGCTCGGACTGGATGTCGATCGAGCGCGCCCGCGGCATCTCGGTTGTCACCTCGGTCATGACCTTCGAATATGAAGGCACCGTCTTCAACCTGCTCGATACGCCGGGCCACGAAGACTTCTCGGAAGACACCTACCGCACCCTCACTGCGGTCGATGCCGCCGTCATGGTGATCGATGCCGCCAAGGGCATCGAAGCCCGCACCCGGAAGCTGTTCGAAATCTGCCGCCTGCGGGACATTCCCATCATCACCTTCGTCAACAAGATGGACCGCGAATCGCGCGATCCCCTGGATCTTCTGGACGAGATCGAGAAGGGCCTGGCGCTCTCCGTCGCCCCCATGGTCTGGCCCATCGGCCAGGGCAAGGAATTCGCCGGCACCTATGATCTGATGAGCCCCCGAGTCCGCCAGCCGGATCAGGCGCCGGAAGGTGTTGCCGTCTCAGGGCCTGACGATCCGCTGATCGCCTCGCTCGTCAAGCCCGACACCTTCGCCAAGTGGCGGGATGAGATCGATCTCGTCAAGGATCTCTGCACCAGCTTCGACCGCAAGGCTTTCCTCGAAGGCCATTTGTCGCCCGTCTATTTCGGCTCCGCCTTGAAGAATTTCGGCGTGCGTGACCTGCTGGAAGCGCTGATCGCCTTCGCCCCGCCTCCGAGAGACCAGGCCGCCTCCTCGCGCGTCGTTCATGCAACGGAACCGAAGATGACGGGCATCGTCTTCAAGATCCAGGCCAACATGGATCCCAACCACCGGGACCGTATCGCCTTCATGCGCCTCGCGTCGGGCAAGCTCACCCGCGGCATGAAGGTGAAGCTCGTCCGCACCGGCAAGATGGTGGCGCTCAATGCGCCCCAATTCTTCTTCGCGCAGGACCGTTCGATTGCGGATGAGGCCTATGCGGGCGATGTGGTCGGCATTCCCAACCACGGCCTCCTGCGCATCGGCGATACGCTGACTGAGGGTGAAGACGTGGTGTTCACCGGCGTTCCCAGCTTCGCGCCGGAAATTCTCCGCCGCGTGAAACTGGGCGATCCCATGAAAGCAAAGAAGCTGCGCGAGGCGCTGGAGCAGCTGGCGGAGGAGGGCGTTGTCCAGCTCTTCATCCCGGCCGATGGCTCGCCTGCGATCGTCGGCGTGGTCGGCGCCCTGCAGCTCGATGTGCTGGCAGACAGGCTTGCCAATGAATATGGCGTTCCCGTCAGCTTCGAGCCGTCGCGCTATGAGGTGATGCGCTGGATTTCGAGCGATGACCGCAAAAAACTTGATGAGTTCATTGCCGCCAACCGCTTTTCAATCGCCAGCGACCTTGACGGGGACCCCGTCTTCATGGCGCAATCGGCCTTCAGTTTGAACTATACGCTGGAACGCGCGCCGGAGATCCGCACCACCGAGATCAAGGAGATGCACAAGTCCCAATGAGCGTGTTGAACCTCTCCCTGCCGGATGATTTCGGCCTCGCGCACGGCGCCGCCATCGGGCTGATCATCGTGCTGTGGGGATTTTATACGCCCATCTTGCGGCAGCTGGGCCGGGGCTCCCTCAACTCGCAGCTTCACGCCGTCAGGCTCCGCTGGCTGCAGATGAACCAGGCCGCCCGGCGCGAGCACCGCATGTTCGACGCGATCCTTCTCGGGCACATCTCGAATTCGATCTCTTATTTCGGCTCGGGAACGCTGCTGGTGCTGGCGGGCCTCATCGGCGCGCTGGCCAATGTCAATAATGTGTATGAGCTCACCCGCGGCCTGAACTTCGTCGACAGCACCATGTCGCTCCATCTCTTCACGCTCTGCGTTTTCCTGCTGACCGCCATCCTCACGCAGTGCTTCTTTTCCTTCACCTATGCGCTGCGTAAGATGGCTTACACTTTCGCCATGCTAGGCGGCCTCCAGGCCTCGCCCACGGATGAGCTCGAAGCCAAGCTGATGGTGGAACAATGCGCCGTGGTGCTGACCGAGGCCGTGCGCTCCATCAACACCGGAATCCGCGGCTATTATTATGCGGTTGCGGCCATCTTCCTCTTTGCCGGCCCCTATGCCTGCATCACGGCAACGCTGACCATCACCGCACTGCTCTATTACCGCCAGCTCTTCTCCCCCACCGCAAGGGCGATTGCCAAATATGTGGACACACTGAAAGGCGCGAAGCAGTAAATCCCTTCTCCCATTGCGTGCCGCAACGGGAGAAGGGAATGCCAATCAGCCCCTCAACCCCGCGGCCTCTGCTGCCAGCTTCTCAATCCCCGCCCAGTCCTTTGCCGCGATCATCGACTTCGGTGCCATCCAGGAGCCGCCGATGGTGATGACGTTGGAGAGCTTCAGATAGCTCGCCGCCTTTTCCGGCGTGATGCCGCCCGTCGGGCAGAAGCGAATTTGCGGCAGGGGTGAGGCGAGGGATGAGAGATAGGCAGCGCCCCCGGCCGGTTCGGCGGGAAAGAACTTCTGGATCGCATAGCCCCATTCCAGCAGCGCCATGCATTCGGACGCGGTCACGCCGCCGGGCAGCAATGCGATGTCATAATCCTCCGCCGCACCCAGCAAGCGCCCCGTGGAGCCGGGCGAGACGGCGAATTTACAGCCGAGCTTATGGCTCTCCCGCAACTGTTCGGGCGTCAGCACCGTGCCGGAGCCCACGATCGCGCCTTCGACCTCCGCGATGATGGCGCGGATGCAGTCCATCGCCTTGGCCGTCCGCAAAGTAATCTCAAGCACGGGCAGCCCGCCCTTGACGAGGGCGCGGGCCAGCGGCACGGCGTCTTCGACATTTTCGATCACCATCACCGGCACCACAGGCGCAAGCGCCAGGGCTTCGGCCAGGCCCTTCTGATAGGTCTTCGTCATCACACAGCCTCGAAAATCGATGCGCCACGGTCAGCACCGCCCGTGATGCTGCGGAAGGCCTGGAACAATTCGCGGCCCGTGCCCTGCGCATTGGCGGAAAGATCGGCCTTCACCGCCTCGCGCGCGGAAATATCCGCCAGAACCTCGAGCGTGCCATTCACCGCGTCCAGCCGCAGCATGTCGCCATCGCGGATTTTGGCGATAGGCCCACCATCCACCGCCTCTGGCGTCAAATGGATTGCCGCAGGCACTTTGCCTGAAGCGCCTGACATGCGCCCGTCAGTCACAAGCGCCACCTTGAACCCGCGCTCCTGCAGCACTGCAAGCGGCGGGGTCAGCCGATGCAGCTCCGGCATGCCATTGGCCTTGGGGCCCTGGAAGCGGACCACGGCGATCACATCCTGGTTGAGCGTCCCCGCCTTGAAGGCTGCCTGCAGCTCCTCCTGCGAATGGAACACGCGGGCCGGCGCTTCGATTACATGCCGGTCATCGGGGATCGATGAGGTCTTGATGACGGCGGTGCCAAGATTGCCGGTCAGCACAGAGAGGCCACCTGTGGGCTGAAACGCGTTGGCTGCCCCCCGCAGCACGCTCTCGTCATGTGAGGCCGCAGCGGCATCGGCATAGATGAGGTCGCCATCGGGCCCCAGCCGCGCTTCCTTGGTGTAGCCTGTAAGCCCGGCGCCCATGATGGTGGAGACATCTTCGTGCAGCATCCCAGCGCCCAAGAGTTCGCGGATCAGGAAGCCCATGCCGCCTGCCGCGTTGAAGTGGTTCACATCCGCCTTGCCATTGGGATAGACGCGCGTCATCAGCGGCACGGCTTTCGAAAGCTCCGCCAGATCCTGCCAGCTGAGCGAAATCCCCGCCGCTGCGGCCATGGCGATCAGATGCATGGTGTGGTTGGTGGAGCCGCCCGTCGCGAGTAGGCCCACCACGCCATTCACCACGGCCTTCTCATCATAAATGCGGCCGATGGGATGATAGTCATTGCCGAGCGCGGTGATGGCGAGGGCGCGCCTTGCACTCTCACGGGTGATCGCATCACGCAAGGGCGTGCCAGGATTCACGAAGGTGGAACCCGGAAGGTGCAGGCCCATGATCTCCATCAGCATCTGGTTCGAATTGGCCGTACCATAGAAGGTGCAGGTGCCGGGGCCATGATAGGATTGGGCTTCGGCTTCCAGCAATTCCGCGCGGCCGATTTTTCCTTCCGCGTAAAGCATGCGGATCTTGGCCTTCTCGCCATTGGGAAGGCCGCTGGTCATGGGCCCTGCCGGAATGAACACGGCGGGGAGATGCCCGAAAGACAATGCGCCAATGATGAGGCCCGGCACGATCTTGTCGCACACCCCTAAGTAAACCGCCGCATCGAACATCTGGTGCGAGAGGGCGACCGCCGTCGAAAGTGCGATCACATCGCGCGAGAACAGCGAAAGCTCCATGCCCGTCTCGCCCTGGGTCACGCCATCGCACATTGCCGGAACGCCGCCCGCCACTTGCGCGGTGCCACCTGCTGCGCGTGCGGCTTGCCGGATCTGTTCAGGGTAGGTCTCGAAAGGCTGGTGCGCGGAGAGCATGTCGTTGTAGGCGGTGACGATCGCCAGATTGGGCGCATGGCCGTTCCGCAGCGCGTCCTTGTCCTGCGGCCCGCATGCGGCAAAGCCGTGGGCCACATTGGCGCAGCCCAGCGCCTTGCGCTTCGGCGTCAAGGCGACCGCGGCTTCGATCTTGTCCAGGTAGCGGCGGCGCGAGGGCTTGCTCCGCGCGATGATGTTCTCGGTGACGGCGGAGACAATCTCTTTCACGGCCATGGGATCACCTGTTCGGGTTCAAGGGCACCAATAGAGCGTCACCGGGGCAGCGCCCCGCAGCACGGCGCGCACCGGCATGTCTTCCTCAGGCCCGGCCGCCAGCGCCTGTTTCAGCACCTGCTGCTTTTCAGCGCCTTCAATGTGAAGTGCGAGGCGCCCCGCCTGTTCCAGCATGGGCAACGTGAAGGTCAAGCGCGGCTCTCCCGCACCTGGCGCGTTGATCTCGATCAGCCGCTTGCCCGAATCCGCGTCGAGTGCTTCCGCCAGCCGGTCGCCGCCGGGGAAGAAAGAGGCCGTGTGCCCGTCGCTTCCCATGCCTAAGATGGCAACGTCAAAAGCCGGCACCTTTGCTGCATCCGGGTTGCCCACAAGCGGAATGAATTTCGCTGCCGCCGCACGGTTCTGCAGCAGATGCTGGCGCACCAGGCGCGCGTTGGAGCGTTCGCTCGTCTCCGGCACCTGGCGCTCGTCAACCAGCGTCACGCTCACGCGGCTCCACGGAATGTCGATCTCCGAGAGCTTTTCGAAAAACAGCTTGGGCGTCGAACCGCCGGAGACGGCAAGCGTCGCCTTGCCCTTGGCTTCAATGGCGCGGGTCAGCTCGTCTGCCACGTCGCGCGCCAGCGTCTCGGCCAGGGTTTCGCGGGCCTCGAAAATGCGTTCGGCTTCAATCAATGTCGTCGTCCTCATACCAGGTGCGGCCGTCGCGCTCGATCAGCGCCACGGCGGCGGATGGGCCCCATGTGCCTGATGTATAGGGCTTCGGCGTGTCACCCGAATTGGCCCAAGCTTCAAGCACGGGGTCGATCCAGGCCCAAGCGGCCTCAACCTCGTCGCGGCGCATGAACAGCGCCTGGTTGCCGCGCACCACATCCATCAGCAGCCGCTCATAGGCATCGGGGTTCCGCACATTGAAAGCGTCCGCGAAGCTCATGTCGAGGGGCACGTAAGAGAGCCGCATGCCGCCGGGGCCGGGGTCCTTGATCATCAGCCACAGCTTCACGCCTTCATCGGGCTGCAGCCGGATGACAAGGCGGTTGGGCGCAATGGGGCCCGCCTGCCCGTCAAACACAGAATGTGGAATGGGTTTGAAGGTCACGATGATTTCGGACACGCGGGACGGCAGGCGCTTCCCCGTGCGGAGGTAGAAGGGAACCCCGCTCCAGCGCCAATTGGCGATTTCGGCCTTCAGCGCCACGAAGGTTTCGGTGCGCGAGGTGTTTGAGCCCAGCTCGTCCAGATAACCCTTCACGGCCCCGCCATTGGCGGCACCTGCCTTGTACTGGCCCCGAACGGTCAGGTGGTTCACCTGATCTTCGGTGATGGGCTTCAGCGCCTTCAGAACCTTCAGCTTCTCGTCGCGCAGCGCATCGGCCTGGGTGGAGGTGGGGGGCTCCATGGCAACCAGGCACAAAAGCTGCAGCATGTGGTTCTGCACCATGTCGCGCAGCGCCCCCGCCGTATCATAATATCCTGCACGGCCTTCAACACCCAAAGTCTCGGCCACGGTGATCTGCACATGGTCCACATGGCCGGAGTTCCACACCGGCTCGAACAGCGCGTTGGCGAAGCGCAGCGCCATCAGGTTCTGCACGGTCTCTTTGCCGAGATAATGGTCGATACGGTAGATCTGCGGCTCGCTGAAGACGCGGCCGATCGACTCGTTCAAGGCGCGCGCCGAAGCGCCGGATTTGCCCAGGGGCTTTTCGATCACCACGCGGGTGCTGGGTGTGACCAGATGGAAGGCCCCGAGCCTGTCGCAGATGGGGCCGAACAGATCAGGCCCCACCGCCAGATAGAACACGCGGATACGCCCGGCATCTGCCTCCAGGGTGCGGCCGAGGTCGGCCCAGCCCGCATCCTGCGCGGCATCGGCCGTCACATAGCTCAGGCGCTCCAGAAAGCGCGCCATCACATCGGCGGGGCGGTCACTCTCCGGCACATGATCCTCGATCGCCTTGCGCGCGAAACCCGCGAAGTCTTCGTTGGACATGGCGCGGCGCGAGCAGCCGATAATGCGCGAGCCGGGCGGGATCTGGCCCTGCAAATCGCGGTGGAAAAGTGCGGGCAAAAGCTTGCGCTGCGAAAGGTCGCCCGTTGCGCCGAAGACCACCAGGTCAAACAGCTCCACCGGGATGATGCGCGGGGTCATTGATTGTCTTTCCGCCGTGTTTTGATGTGCGCCACTCAAATAGCGGCTTTCGATTACGAGTCAATGAAGGCGACAATTCGTCAAGGCAAGTGATTTATTGCTTTTTCCCAAGTCATGCCTCATAGTTGCTTAAAAATCAGATGCTTGGGAGGCGGGCTCATGATCCTGTGCTGCGGCGAGGCGTTGATCGATTTCCTGCCGCGAAAAACGGCAGATGGCGGCACGGCCTATCAGCCATTTTGCGGGGGCTCGGTCTATAACACCGCGATTGCGCTGGGCCGTCTCGGCGTGCCCGTTGGCCTTTATACCGGCCTCTCCACGGATTTCTTCGGAGACATGCTGCGCGAGGGCCTGGCCGCCAGCAAGGTCAGCCTCTCCTATGCGAAAAGCTGGGACAAGCCCTCGACGCTGGCCTTCGTCAAGCTCACCAAGGGCCACGCGCGTTATTCCTTTTTCGATGACAATTCCGCCGGCCGCATGCTGACCAGGCGAGACCTGCCGAAGCTTGAGGCCAAAGTGCAGGCGCTGCATTTCGGCTCGATCAGCCTGATTCCCGAACCGGGCGGAGACACGCTGGAAGCCTTGATGAAGCGGGAGGCGAAGGCCCGCGTCATCTCCTTTGATCCCAACATCCGCCCCGGCATGATCGCCAACCGCCGCGCGCATCTGGCCCGCCTCCACCGCATGATCGCAATGGCGGATATCGTGAAGGTCTCGGATGAGGACGTGGTGTGGATGACGGGGAAGGACGATGCCAAGGCCGCCGCCCGCAAATGGCTGAAGCTCGGCGCAAAGATTGTGCTGGTCACCCGAGGGGGCAAGGGGGTTGACGCCTTCACCGGCGGCTATGCCATCAGCCGCCCTGCCGAAAAGGTGAAGGTGGCGGATACGGTTGGGGCAGGGGATACGTTTACCGCGGGCCTCCTCACCGCACTCCGCGCCATGAAGCTGCTGCACAAGCCGAAGCTCGCGGCCATCGGCGAGCGCGATCTCGCAACCGCCATGTCCTTCGCCGCCCGCGCCGCCGCCATCACCTGCTCAAGGCCAGGTGCCGACCCGCCCTGGGCACGGGAGATGGTGTAACGCAGGAATAGGTTCCCTCACCACAAGGGCAGGGGAATTGCATATAAATACCCTTCTCCCGTCCACAGGATGGGAGAAGGTGCCCGAAGGGCGGATGAGGGCCTCTCTCCACGAGTCCCGATGCCGAAAGAGGCCCTCATCCGGCCTATCGGCCACCTTCTCCCATTGCCTTGCAACGGGAGAAGGGGAAAACTGGCTCGGCACCAGACACGCCGCATTCATATGCAATTCCCTCCCCCTTGTGGGAAGTGAATTAAGCTTTCCCTGTGTGGTACCGCGTTGCAGAGCGTAGTACAAGTGACTGATGTTCCTTGAACTTCGTGTCAAGCTCTGGTCTGCCGGTGCCCGGTGTATCATTTGCGGCGTTACCTATGTGGGCCGCAGGTAGCATGGGGAAAGACAACGATGCCAACGTTGAAGCTGACGAAGACGGTAATCGATGACCTGCGGGCCGACGCAACTGATCAGGTGTACTGGGACAAGACACTGCGAGGGTTTGGACTGAAGATCACACCTGCCGGCCGGAAAGTCTTCATTGTCATGTACCGGACGACTGACAGCCGACGCCAACTCCGGAAGTACACCTTAGGCCCTTATGGCACTCTCACCTTGTTCATGGCACGGGCAGCCGCTCAGAAAATCATGCTTGCCCGGCTGGACGGACAGGATCCCGCCGCAGAGAAGCAATCGAGGAGAAAGCGCCCCAGCAGCCTGAGTCTCGAGCTAGTGATACAGCAGTACAAGGCTGAATACCTGGAGCCCCGCGGCGTGGGCAAGGAGACAATGCGCATTCTGATGAAGATCGTGCTTGCGCGCTGGAGCGGCCGACAAATTGACGAGATCACCAAGGGGGATGTCAGGGACTGCATTGACGCTATTATTTCGCGCGGGGCCCCTGCGATGGCGGGCCGGGCCTTCAAGGCTATCCGCGCATTTTTCAAGTGGTGTGTCGGACGCGGCCTGATGGAGCTGTCTCCCTGTGCTGGTCTGATGCCGCCTCCGACCGGGAGGTCGCGCGACAGGGTCCTCTCAGATGAGGAACTGGGATGTGTTCTCTCGGCGGCAATGTCTTTGCCCCATCCGTTCGGATCTATAGTGAAGATGCTCGCCCTCACCGGACAGCGTCGCAGTGAGGTGGCTGGCATGCGGTGGAATGAGCTAGACCTGGATAAGGGCATTTGGACCATTCCCGCACGTCGTACCAAAAACCGGCGAGCACATATTGTCCATCTGACGCCACCTATGCTTTCACTACTGCCGAGAGCTGAGGATGACCAACCGCTGGTGTTTGCTACAGCCCAAGGTAAGATCTACCAATATTTCAGCATAACCAAGAAGCGCCTGGATTCAGCTTCGGGCGTGACGGGTTGGGTCCTTCATGATCTGCGTCGTACGGTCGCCACCGGCATGGCCGGTCTCGGCGTAGCGCCCCACGTGGCCGACAAGATACTGAACCATCAGAGTGGGACAATCAGCGGGATCGCTGCGATCTACCAGCGCCATGAGTTTTTGGCTGAAAGAAAGGCCGCCTCCGAACTCTGGTCGCAGTATGTCGACGAGTCCTTGAATCCATTATCGACCGAGCACCCAAAGCATTAGATAGAGACAGCGGCCGGTAGATCCGATGGCGCATCACGGTTCGCACATTAGTTCTTCGGATGATCAATGAGATAGTGAGCTTGATAACAGAATACGCATTTTGTCATTCAACTGAGCAGTTTAAACGAGCCGGCTTTCCACAACGTTCCCGTTGTATGAGTGCAGTAGACTGGGTACTCAAGACCGAGCGAGCACCTCCAGCTATCGGAAGTACTGGGGTCACGCATGCTGCCGGAAGATTTCCTCGACGAGCGCATTGATCTCGTCATGGGCATGGCCGTACCAGGAGCCGTGGCCCATGCCCTTCATCTCATGGAGGACGGAACCCGGCATGAGGCGCGCAAGCTCCGCGCCGTCCTGCGGCGGAGCCTGCACGTCCTCCTCGAAGGCGATGACATGCACGGGCACCTTCACCCCCGCCAGGGCAGAGCGTTGGTCGAACCTCAGGGAGGCATCCCACTGCGAGACCAGCGACGTCTCGTTCTCGCCCGAGTCCATCCATTCCATCAGGAGCGACTTCAGCCGCGGCCATAGTTCCCGGTCGCCCAAGGCGCACGCGGGATAGAGCATGCTCGCATAATGCGTGACGCCCATGAGCCCATCTAGCTTCCCGCCGCCGTTGCGGAATTCGATCTCCGCCTGCTGGTAGTCCCAGCCCCAGCCGGTGCTCCAAGCGCCCGATCCCATGACGACGGCGCAGCGGACGAGTTCCGGGCTGTCGATGGCGAGCTGCTGCACGATGGCCGAACCGAGCGACGTTCCGACGAAGTTCACAGGGCCGGCGCAGACGCCGCGCACGAGCTCCGCGAGGTCGGATGCGAAGTCCTCGATGGGCCATGGCAAAGGCGCCCTGCAGACCGTTAGCCCGATGCCTCGGTTGTCGAACACCGTGCTGCGGAAGGAGCGGTCGAAGTGGGGCGTCTGAAAGCGCTGCCAGTCCTTGCCCTGCGTGCCGCCGCCGCCCACCCATACGATGTCAGGCCCGGCGCGCGTCTGTTCATAATGGATGGCGGAACTTGAACCATGAAACAACGGCATAGAGAGTCCAGTCAGAGGCGGAGAGTGTAACTGCTTCATTCTTGATCACGAGCAGACTGTTCCCGCAAGGTCAAGTCAAGGCCTCCGCCACGGACACACCTCGGCTGAAGAATGAGTGATGTCTAGACAATCACCGCAAGCTGGACATGAGTGATGTTCTGAGATCAGCCGCTGTCTTGGGGAGGGACAAGATGAAGTTCTATTTCGACGATGCCGACTATGACGACCAGCTGAAGAGAACGGCATCAGCGGCCTATTGCGGCGCTGCCGATCTGGGCGAGATGCTGGTCGCCGCCTCCGCCGTGACACCGGGAGATCCTGCAAGCTGGCACGACCAGTGGTCCGCTGCTGCGATGCGTGCCGAGGCGCTGGCGACGAAGTCTCCGACCGATGACGCGAGCACCGCCGGAGCCTGGCTGCGGGCGGCGGAGTATTGGAGGCAGGCGTTCTTCTACCTGCGCGGCGACCTTGGCGACACGAGGCTCCTGACCTGCTGGAAACGGCACCGCGCCGCCTTCCGCGCTGCAGTGCCCCACCTTCCGGTCTCCTGCACCATCGCATCTATTCCTTTCGACGGCTGCCATCTCACCGGTTATCTGTTGCGGCCTGCTGGCGCGGTGGATTCTCGCGCTACCGTGGTGCTGCCTGCGGGATATGATTCAACGGCGGAGTGCGGTTACGTGGAAACAGCCTGGATGGCGCTCGAAAGAGGCTTCAACGCCTTCACGATCGAAGGACCAGGCCAGGGCGGAGCTCTTTACGAGGATCACGTGCCGATGCGGCCCGACTATGAGTCCGTGCTCGCCCCGGCGCTCGACTGGCTCGAAGGTCAGCAGGGTGTGGACCGCGGCAGGATTGCGCTCGTGGGAAGGAGCTACGCGGGCTATCTCGCGCCTCGGGCCGCGGCCGTCGAGCATCGTATCGCCGCCCTCGTGTGCGATCCGGGACAGGTGGAGTTCGTGAGCCGCATCACCGGGATGCTGTCACGGCAATTCGCCAGCGCCGGCGGTCTCACCTGGCAGATGATCGAGGCCGCTTCCCCCGCGACCGATGCGCTTCTCGAACAGGTGCGGTCGATCCCCGCCATGCGCGACATGCTGGCTCCGCGCATGGTGACGCTGGGCGCCAGGACCGTGGGCGACTTTCTGCGCAAGCAGGGCTCCTACACGCTCGACGGCAAGGCGGCGCTCATCCGCTGCCCGACACTCGTCGTCGACTGCGAGGGCGATTTCGCCTCCCAGTCCGACATGCTCTTCGCCGCCCTCACCTGCCCCAAGCAGATGATCAGACTGAACGCCCAGAGCGGTGCGGGCGGACACTGCGGCGGCCTCGGCCAGCAAGTATGGGCGGCGGCAGTCTTCCCCTGGCTTGCGGAGGCGCTGGCAGAACGGGCCAATTGATGTCGTAACCTGGTGAGGCGCCGGTACGGCGTTCCTTAGCCGGACACCACCGCAGAATCGTCTCGGAGTGGCGCGCGAGCCGTCGGTGGCCCGTCACGGAAAGCTGCAGCGAGTTTTCAATCGGATAATAGCAGATGGTGGCAGTGAAGCCATAGACCGCGGCGTTGAAACGTGCAGCTTAGCGGGTTGGATAACAGAATATGCATTTTGTTATCCGACAGAATGGGCAGAAGGCCAGAAGTTGCGCCCGACGCAGGCACGTGGGCGATTAGATTAAGACCACGAAGAATCGCTCACTCTGTCCATAGAGACGACCATTCTTAATCATGAACGCTTGCACCCAATGCACACCCCGGTACTTTGTGGCCTCCCACCGCTCGGCGTGTGGTTTAGATGGATTGAATTCGCCACGAAGCTGACCTGCTTCCGCAGCAGCCCTGTCGGTGTTCACAACTTGCCAACTGATCTGATATTCCGGGGATATGGGCATGCCAGTCCCGAGACGAGCGAAAAACCGTATTCCGCTAGAGGATCCTATCGCGTCGCCACTTTCAAGACGCCGCCCTCTGGGAGCGCCTTCGTACCGCTCCTCACAAGCATCTACGATGATGCGTAAGCTTCCAGCTTCGAGATAGGGTACGGCTTGTACATGGGGCAGCACTCGAGGCATCCTCTGAAGCAGCTGCTTTCCGTGCTGCAGCACTGCAGCCACGAGATCCTGTCCTCTTGCTACCCCCTCTGCAAGCGCAGCAACTACGCTGACACCTCTCGACGCAGCTACACCCGAAGCGAACTTCTCACCTAGTACTCGCCGCCATTTTTGTATGCTTGCATCATTATCTCGCTCATCGAATGCTTCATCGATCCAATTTCTGTACAAATGTACCTTGTCGCGGAAATTCTCATACTGGTCTTGTGTCCAGTTCCGCGTGAAACTCTCCCCTGCCAATACGGGGTTATAAACGGGTGGGAGTTCAAAATGAGCTTGCAGCCATTCATCTAAACGACCCACGATGGTTTTTAGTGTGGTCGGGACATCAACAAAGAGCGAGTTGGAGAAGCGATCTGCGTCCCATACTTGGTTGCCGATCAACGTAGTCAGCAACACCGATTTTGCAGAGAATGTTCCTTTTGTATCCCGTATATATTTGATGATCCGAGCTGCCTTAAGGAGATCATTGCCAGCTACGATTTGGTTCCGTCCCAGCCACCAATCTGCGAAGCCACTTCCATCCGTCTGCTCGAACTTGTCCTCCGCGCGATTGCAGACATAACAGACCTGAACACCAGAAGCTCCTGCGTTCCTGACCACAATCGGCACAAGATCCAAATGGAAGTCGTTGGCGTAGTCTATCTGTACACATCGCGTCTTATAGGATGTCTTATCACCATACGTCTTGTGGTCCCACAAGACACGCCTCAGTTCTACGATGTAATCTTTTGGGTTCCAGCCTTCTACCTCGTCCACATACAAAACAAGGTCTGCATCGAATTCACCGTCGGCATTTACTGGTTTGATGATTGTTCTATGGGCCCATGACCCTTGCGCCGCGAAACTCCGTATGGTGGGCTTGTATTCGCTTTGCCTCAGAAAGGAAGAAACCGCCCCAACACGTTGCTGAAGTGTGTCGATCCTTGTCTGGTTTAGGTTGACCGTTTCATTTAAGAATGAAGCAAAGTGGTCAACGTGCTTCACTGGCGAAGTCCTTCAAGCGTATGGAATGGGTTGAATCTGGGAGCGGGTGCTTGAAAGAAGATATTCTTCAGTATTGGAAATTGCTCTCGTGCCTCCACGTTAGCTCGGTCCTTCATCTGCTTAATCCGTGACGTATTATCTAGACTGAAGCGGCCAGCAGGAGCGGTTTGGTCAACTCTCCATATTGCTTGATGAGAGTGAACATCTCCTGTCAGCAACTTTGCAGTCCCCATCGCACTATGCGACTGCCCCGCCATGAGGACCCTGCTTACGTACTGCGTTAGCAGGAATGGTAAACCACCGGAGAGTCGTGGTGGCGCAACGGCTTCATTCAACGTGCCAATACTTAGAATTCTAATCTTGTTTGCCGGCCATCCCAAAACTCCAATGGCTTCCACCGTCGCAGCGCCTATAGGATTGTTGGCCCACACTCCGCCGTCGATGAGTTCCACTTCGTCGGACGTAAGATAAGGCTCAAGAAAGGTGGGGGCAGCAGCAGTTGCCATTGCAGCATCCAAGGCAAGCTGGCGGTAATCAGAGGCAAAACGCTCGTGGTGAGCTGTTTTGTAAACGTAGACCCGCTCGGTCTCACGATGCCATGATGGGATCAGCAGACGAGATTTGCTCTCACCGATCTTCTGATTGCGAAGTACTGTTGTCAGTGCATCTCGCAATGGCTGGGAGTCATATTTTGTATGGAACAGATGCTTGCCCCAACGCCATTTGTTCAATAGCCAGTTGGTGATCCTGTTGTGATCCTGTCCGAAGATGGCGGGGCCGTTATTCGTGTACATGTCGATAATCGTTTTAGGTGGGATTCTCAACCCTAGGCCCAGAGCGATTATGCCGCCCGTAGAGGTGCCCGCGATCAAGTCGAAGTATGAACCGATGTGTTCGGGTAGCTGATCTTGAAGTCGCGCCAGGAACGCGGCTGGAAAGACACCTCTGATCCCTCCACCGTCTATCGAAAGTATGCGGTAAACTCTGTCTACGTCGGACATGATGAAATCCTGATCAAGTTGACGATAGGTGAATTTACTAGTTCCATCAATGGTATTATCTGACGGTGTGCGGAGCTACTGCCACGTGTAGCGACCGCGAGCGTTTGCCCGCGGCGTAGCAAGAATCTACCGAAGTGAAGTCTCGTCCGGCGACTGTCAGACCAAGGGGTGCTGTGACTTGGCAACCAACTCCCTCTGTCGGGATTTTTCAGCGGCACCTCGTCCGACAAAATTTAAGCCGGCTTCCGGCTCGCGGCTTGAGATTTGTCGTTCCCTCTTTCGCTCCGAACATCACGCACTACATCTGTGACTGCGATGTTGTGGAAGGATCTTGCACGTGCCCCGAAACTATAGGGCGATCAGGGACCATGTCCCAATGAACTATTGCAATGACCTTGACGAGATCGACCTGTACTTCACGGGTCGGGACAAGGAGTTTGTGTCTCTCTTCGAGCGGTGGAAGCTTCGCCTCCTTGAATTCGATGATTGCGCAGCACTGATCGCGCAACTCAGGCGGCGTCTTACGGATTTTGCGTTGAACTGCAATGCCATGCCCCTGCGGACCCCGCGGCAGCTCATGCCGACAGTGCGGGCAATCGCCGAGAGCCCGCTGGTTTTTCTGGAGCACGTTGGAAATTACGATCCCGAGGCCGTGGCGCGGGTCTATGGTGCCTTTATTGGCGACTCTGTGGAGAGGAGCAAGGTGCTGGAGGACTTTGAGTGGGGTAAGGGTCCTCCGCCGGACCTGGAAGCGATTGCGGAAGCAGTGGTCAAGGTTGTGAATGAGCTGGCCCTGGAAATAAGCGATGCTTCACACCGGGGTGGACAGAGACTGGTGCTCCAAAACGAGTTGATCCTAGACCTGGCCGGTATTTTCGAGAGTTTTGGCGGCAAGATCGTCCGGATCACGCGGTTTGATCCCCAACGGCAACCCTCCTACGTCGAGGATGGCCCATTCCATCAGTTTCTGAAGATCGTTGTTCCGCCGGCACGCGCCTCAGCCAGGAGGGCCGGCTTCCGGATGCAAAGCATCCGCAGTCTCGCAGGCATTCCCCGCAAAATGCGGTGACAGGTCCTGACCACAAGGTGCACTTGGGGGCCATCCCCATTTGATTGCCTAGGACGCCGCCCTTTCTGTCGTGGTTTGCCTCCCGGTGCCACGCACGCCAAGGGAGCACCTGTCATGACAACGAAGCCCAAAGCCCACCTCCGCCGCCAGGTCTCTCCGGGTTCTTCCCCCCATCGCAAGTCCGCCACGCTCGACGAACCGCCGGCTGCCGAGCCCATGGGTCGCGTCATTGCGGGTATGCCCCGCGAGGTGATTGGCTCCGGTGGCCCTATGCCCATCCCGAAGCGCGTGCATCGCAAGGTGGCGGCCGGATACATCGGCACCAGCTTGAGCTGGCTCGATAAGTCCCGCCTCAAGGGCGATGGCCCTGTGTTCCTGCAGATCGGTGGCCGCGTTGTCTACGACACCGCTGACCTGGATGACTATCTCGCGCGCTGCCGCCGCCAGTCGACTTCCCAGGGGCCGTGACTCGGAGTTTTGGCCCTGCCTTCACTCCGTAACCCATCAAGGAATCAAGACCGCACAAAGAGGATCATGTCCGCCATGAGCAAAGCCAAAAAGTCGACCGCCGCTCCCAAATATCATTCCATGAAGGAGGTCGCGGACATTCTGAACATCAGCGAGCGCTCTGTGCAGCGGATCATCGCGAGCGGGGTTCTCCCAAGTCACAAATTCGGCGCGACCGTGCGTGTTGCCGACGACGATCTGCGGACACTCGAGGCGCGCTCGCGCCGTGTCAAATCGATGTAACACCTGACATGAATTGTCGTTGTCTGACAGTATTTTATAGTTTCACATAAGAACTAGATACGCGACTATGTCCCATTGTGTATAGAACTGTTCTTATGTATGACGCTGTATGGCGTCACCTGTCGTGCCTTGGCTTTCCCTGTCCCATTCCAATGAAAGTGAAACCCATGCCTCCGGCCACTTCGACACTCGCAGACACGATCCGAAAACTTGACCAGCTTGATCTCCCCGCGCGCACCGCCGCTGACCTGCAGAGCGCCATTCGCTGCATCTGCCGATTGATTGATATTGATCCCGGGGCAACAGTCGCCAGCGACATTGCCGGCGTTCAGAACCGTCTGGAGAAGATTGGGCCAGAAGCTGGCGGCCTGTCACCGGCACGCTTCTCCGTGGTGCGTAGCCAGTTCATGCGTGCTCTCGAGCTTACCGGGGAGGCGAAGGTGCTGCGGACGGCGAACATTCGGCTCGCCCCTGCCTGGTCCGCGCTGATCGGGGAAATCACTGCAACTCGGCAACGCCTGGCATTGTCCCGTTTTGCCCGGTTCTGCTCTCAGGCGAATATTGCGCCCGTAGAGGTGGCGCAGAAGACGTTTGACGGCTATCTGGTGGCGCTCACGACCTCCACGCTTGTCCGCAACGCCAAAGCTGTCCACCGGACAGCAGTGCTTGCCTGGTCTCAGTTGGCGAAGGGAGTGGCAGGGCTATCTTCCGTAGAGGTGCCGGCGTCGCCAACGGCGCCGCCGCCCGGCCGCCACCCACTGGCGTCATTTTCCGCGTCCTTCCAGAAAGACCTTCTGGCGTTCCAGACCTGGTGCGTCACGGCCGATCCCCTGGACGACGAGGTGCGCTCCAAGGCGCTGCGGACGCAGACGGTGATATCCTACACCAGCAATCTCCATACCGCAGCTGATGCGGCAGTACGGTCTGGCCTTCCGTTTAGTGAGATCACTTCCATTGCTGTTCTGACCCGCGCTGACGTCTATCGCCGCATTCTTCGGCAGATGATGGCGGACTCTGGTCAGACCGCGACAGCCCGCGTGCATGGCGTCGCCACCATGGTAGTGATCGTCGCCAAGGATTGGTTGAAGCTATCCCTGGCAGAGATTGCCGAACTCAAGAAAATCAAGGCCAAACTGCCAAAACTTCGCCCCGGCCTGACCCTAAAGAACCGCGAACTACTGGTCAGAATCGACGATCCCAACCTTCGCCGCCGCTTTCTCATGCTCCCCGATGTGCTCTGGGCCGAGGCCCTTCCGGACAAGTTGGAGCCTCTCCAGCGCCTGGTACGGCTGCAAATGGCGTTGCTGATCGGCATCCTCCAGATCACGCCGCTGCGGCGGGTGAACATGTGTGCGCTGGAGTTCGACCGCCACATCACGTGGCCTGGTGGACCAAACGCCCCGGCCCTGATCCAGGTGCCCGCCCCGGAAATGAAGACGGAGATCGACTATATTGGCGAGCTCCCCCTGGACCTGTCACGCCGACTTCATCAATACCGCACCAAGCTGGCACCAGCGATTACCGGACGCTTACCGAAAGCGCTCTTCGTCAGGCTCGACGGCAAGCCAAAGAGCCAGGCGGCCGTAACAAACCGTTTGGTTTTGACCCTGGAGAAGCGTCTCGGCATCAATATGACCATGCATCAGTTCCGCCACGTCTCCGCCAAGCTGTTGCTCGATCAGGAACCCGGCGCCTATGAGACGGTCGCCCAGAACCTCGGTCACACCGGAACCAAGAACGTCGTCAAGTTCTATGGCGGTACCGACACGCGCCGCGCCAGCCGTCACAATGGTGCGTTGATCGAGAGGCTTCGCGAGGAAGCCAGGCAACGTTCCTCCACCCGCAGGAAGAAGTAGCTCCCATCATGCCCAGAAAGAAGGTATCCCCACTCTTTCCGAAGCCCATCCGCGTACTGCTGCATTTGCCGGAGGCTGACTGGCCGGAGGGCGATCGCCGCCGCTTTGCCGAAGCATTCTACCAGCCTCATGACATGTTCGCCGATACTGCAAGCGGAACGCACCTGAGATCGGCCACCAAGGACGCCATCCACTTCAGTTATCGCCGCTGGATGGGCTGGATCCGCTCCTCCCATCCGGACCTAATGGATGCCCCGCCGGAATTCCGAGTAACCCCGGCGCTGCTCAAGGACTATGTGGCTCACCTCAGGGAGAGTTGCAACGAGCGCTCGGTGGCGACCCAGATCGCCAAACTTCATGACGCGTTCCGCTACATGTACCCGGAACGTGACTGGGCATGGCTCAGGGAGATGACCACAAGGTTGGAACGGGGCATCCCGAAGCGCGGGCGAAAACCGATTCTCCTCACATCCCAGGTACTGATTGATAGAAGCCTGGCTCGCCTGGATGCCGTCGATGCCGACTATGAAAACTGTCATCCCGACACGACCGGCAAAGATATCCAGTACCTCGCACTTCGCTATCGCGATGGCCTGCTCGTGGCACTTGCAGGCTTCCAGCCATTGCGCCGCCGCAACCTGACAGAACTGGTCATCGGATCCACACTCCTGCGTGGTACATCGGGCTGGTTGATCTCCATGCCAGGTGAGCAGGTCAAGAATGGAGAACCAATCGATGCCGAATTGCCGGTCTGGATCAGCGAACGTGTCGATCGCTATCTTGAGGTCTACCGGCCACTCATCTATCGCAGTGCGACCCACCAAGGACTCTGGGCAACGGCGAAGGGAGTACCGGCCGGAGGTGTTGCACTTTACCTTGCATTCCAGAAGGAGACATACAAAGCGCTCGGCGTTCACCTGACACTGCATGACACACGCCGCATTGCTGCCACGACGTGGGCGATCCATGACCCCGTCAACTTCGCAGGCGCGAAGGACCTTCTCGCAGACCGGACCGACCGCGTGATCGCAGAGAATTACAATCTCGCCAGCGGGATCGAGGCTTCTCGGAGAATGGCTCTAATTAGGGAACGGCTAATGCACGAGGAGCTAGACCCTGCTTAGCGCCAGACTGACAGCATATGACCTGCCACTGAACTTTCATCCAGCAGCCGTTCGAGTCTTGGCCTGTTGTATGGCTGTTGCGGCGAGCTCCGCGGTGTAGGCCGCGGGCGTTTCGTAGGCAAGCGACGACTGCGGCCTTGTGGTGTTGTAGTCTTCGATCCACTCGGCGACTGCCTCCCGGGCCTGGTCGAGTGAGAAGAACAGCGTCTCGTTCAGAAGCTCGTCCCTCATCTTGCCATTGAAGCTTTCGACGTAGCCGTTCTGCATTGGCTTTCCCGGCATGATGTAGTGCCACTCGATGCGCTGATTCTTCGCCCAGGCGAAGATGGCATGCGAGGTGAGCTCAGTTCCGTTACCACTGACGATCATGCCGGGCCTGCCTCTCCGTTCGATGAGGGTGGTAAGCTCCCTGGCAACCCGGTGGCCGGAAATGAGGTTTCCGGGATCGAGGCGAGGCACTCGTGGGTGACGTCATCGACCACGTTGAGGATCTTGAACCGCCGGCCGTTGGCCATCTGGTCGTGAACGAAGTCCAGCGACCATCGGGCATTCGGCCCTGCCTCCACCAGAAGGGGAGCCCTGACGCCAATGGCCCGCTTGCGGACCTCGGCACTTGCGCACCCCAAGGCCCTCTTCCCGGTAGAGCCGGTAGATGCGGTTGATGCCCGATGCCTCGCCCTCCCGCCGCAGCAGGATGAACAGCCTTCGGTAGCCGAACCTTCGGCGTTGGTTGGCGAGGTCGCGCAGCTTCTCCCGGAGTTCTGTCTCCGGTGGCCGCCGTGATGTGTAGCGGATCATCTTTCGGTCGGCGGCAAGCACGGTGCAGGCCCGGCGCTCGCTCATCTGGAAGTGTTCTCTCAGATAGGCGACTGCCTCACGCTTGACGGCGGGCCTCACCATTTTTTTGACAGCAGGTCCTTCAGGGCCGTGTTGTCCAGCATGGCGTCAGCCAGCAGACGCTTCAGTTTCCCGTTCTCGTCCTCCAGAGCCTTCAGGCGCTTGGCGTCCGAGACGTCCATCCCGCCGAACTTCGCCTTCCAGTTATACAGGGTGGCCTCGGAGACCCCGTGCTTTCGCGCCAGGTCCCCCGTCTTCGCGCCAGCCTCCTGCTCCCGCAGGACACCGATGATCTGCTCTTCCGTGAACCGCTTCCTCTTCATCGTCCGTCTCCATCTCCTGGGCCGGACTCTAAATCATCTGGAGGAAATCTTCAGTGGCAGGTCACCTCATCTACGCTCCTCCTCAGGGCAAAGATGAGCCAGAAATCCTCCCTTCCTCAAGCCGCACTGTTTGTTTCTGGAATGCTGCGGCCGGGCACTAACTGTCCTAGCGACCCAGGTCCGACATTTTTGACGTTTGGTCGCAAGCGTACAAACGAATATCTGAGTTCTTGGAAGGCACAAAATTTAGAATCGTTGTAGGGTCAACCTTCTTCCGCTTACCATCATCCCCAATTTCGATAGTTTCAAAGTGTAGATGAATATCACTTCGCCCCCCACCATTTACCAAACAATAATTGTTGCAGTTTCCCTTTCCGTCTCCCGCATTACCAGTACAACCTGCAATCCCTATGTTGTCTCCAAGCTTTACTTGCTTTCCATCTAGCGACTTTGAAGAAGAGGGAAGGTGTGCGTACACAGCATAGTAATTCTTGTTATCCTTTCTGAATGGGAGAATTAGCGCATTTCCCCATTCTGTTGGATCGAGATTGTTATAGATTAGCTTCCCGTCCGAAATCGCTGATATCGGAATGTTTTCATCATCCCCATTCGAATCAAATATATCAACTCCGCCATGCCGTCCGCCTCTTGCGCCGAATAGGCTCTCTCTTTGAGTCCAGATAATGCGTTGCCTACCAGCACATAGAGATGACGTAGTGTAGCAATAGTACCAACCCCGATAATTCGAACCGCCAACGATCGGCGGACCAAATACTGTGCCAGACGCAGCCGAAAACGCTCCCGTATCAGCACCTACCACATCTAGCGCTTTCTCTTGATCAGCGCTAAGCCCCCCTGGGCTTTCAAGGCACTCACTAAAATCTTGAGCGGGATATATCTTGTTGAGCGACCCCGAACGCTTCAATACAAGTATGTTAATGCAGTCTCGTTCTTCTCGTGACCAGCCCTGCTCAGCGTCCATGGACCAAAGATTTCCATTTATGGGCGTTAGTATTCTGCTCGAGGAAATAGATGCGAGGTCCGGAAAGCTAACAGACCAAGACTTCCCATTTGAAGAGCGAACTACCCTGTGTGAGGATTTGATGAATTCATCCAAGCCCCACGCGCCAAAATAGTCCCTAATTCCTTGAGTTAGATGTCCCTTGGGGATCACAGCCTCTGAAGGTCCAACGCTCTTTCCCTCGAAATCTCTCTTCAGACTCTCCATGAAATCTTCAAGTACTTTACGACCACCCAGAGCACAGAAATTCTTGTAATTAAGATAGTCAACTACTACCCCGCTTTCGCCGAAGCCGAGGCGATTGAGGTATTTCGCATATTCCTGATAATCTGTATAGAACGCACTAATAAATTTGTTGCGGCCATTAACGCTGGAAAATGCTGTTCTCCCATAGTCCAGCTTCATCCCTGCTACGAACGACTGCCAAAACCAACGTTGAGATATTGGCCGGGGAGTTGAAGCACCACTCTGCTGAATATGGGCGAACGTGTATAATTTTTGCTGAAAGACGTAAGGGTTAGGACCGTCAAAACTTTCACTAAAGGTCTGACTGATCCAATCTTTCATCTGCCACTTCGGCTTACCACCGAACAGTCTAGCCTTCACAAATTCAAAGAATCCGGCGACAAAGTCATAAAGGTCTTCCAGCGCACTGGTGTCGCCTCTGCTGCTACCAGTAGCGCTAAGCTCAAGTCTAACCGGATAGTCAGCCGGCGAAGTAACTATTTTCATCCGGTCTCCGACTTCTTGTAATACTTTTGAGTATATGCGCGTGGGTACAAGTTGAATGGATCTTGATACCGAGGCGGTGAAGGGCACGGTGCGTTGGAAGAGTCTTACTTCCTTTCGGCAGCGATGACAGCTGAACCAATGGCAACACATCCAGTCAAATTTTGCATATTTTCTAACTGTAATCTCTCCTTGGATTAGGAGGTCCGCTCCCTGTGGCGTCACCGTTTGGACTCTCCATCCAGCAAAACTGAGTTTGTTCTTGTCAACCTCTTCCCGAATTGCAGACTCCATATTCTGAAGTTTGGCATCAACGAATGACGAAATGTCTGATATCAAATCTAACGACGGCAAGACCACCTTGGTTTGGAACGTGTTCCCGTCAATCTCTTCTTCATAATCTTCTAAGGAGAACCTCATCTCCAAAGAGTCAGGCCGCGGTTCACCTTGTACCCCGGCCATATCTAACGGTTGGACTATTGGTGCTAGATTGCATTGGCTTCCATCCTCCGCTTGTGCAAAAGAAGTCAAGTCCACCAGAACTAGACCAGCAAAGAGTATCAGAATTACTCGAGTACAGATCATCGTCATCACTTCGTCGAAGCGGTTTCGGCTGCAGTATGCATGCCTAAGCGAAGAACTTTCGGAAGAGAGTTATATCCGTAACGGCAAAGCAAAATTTCGCCAGCCAAACGCTCGCGCTTGTCCATTTCGCCTGATGACAGACCAACAATTGGGTCCAATACGGGAATGAGCTTTGGCAGGTCTTGATCGCTAATGGTTCCAATCGATTTTTGACAGATGTCCAAGTCCACAAATAACAACGCTTGAGGCAAAGATATTCCGTAGTTCACGCCCTCGATTGCTACATCATACATAGTATTTCGGAGTGAAGTTTTTTCGGCTGAATCCGGCCCATTTAAAATTCGCTCGTATTCGGCCGTCATTGGAAGAAGTCTCGGTTCAATTTCGTCGGCATCATCATCGGACGGCGCTTTGGATTCCGGACTTAATTTTCCGATGATTGATTTCGCATCTCGAACTGCAGACGATAGAATTTCCGGGTTTGCTGAGAGCAAACGTGCAGTTTCATGAAATGAGCTGGAAGCAGTAGCTATGCCCTCGACGCCAATGCATGGCTGTTCCTGACCCTCTGGTCGCTTCAATGTCACGGCAACTGTAGTCTCTCGTGCTGTCGCGGCATATGAGAGACTTCCTCCGAAAAGATCATTCACTCCTTTGTCGACCATAGAGAGCATAAATCCCTTTCGTTCTTCGCTAAAAGTCAGAAATCCAGGGTTGGCGGCAATGTCCGCGATTACCACAGGATCGGTGGTCAAATCGGCGTCCACTTTTTTGTCCTCTTTCAAAGGATTGACCCCCGCGACACATTCCGATCCCGAATTTAATATCTTGCCAGACCTCACGAGGATGTCACCTCGAGGACACGAACCCAGCGCATTAGAAACGCCAAAGTTCTTTTCAATTGTACTTATAGGAATCGTGCGATCTGATAGATCCCCAGAGCCAGCGATTGCTGCCATAGTTGTAAGCAGTCCAAGCGAGACGGAGTTTGGGACAATTGCAGATGGACAAAATGTTCCTGACCCAGCCTTACATGCTGCTTGGCACCGGCCAACTCCTGACACGCCCATCTTGTTGAATTCGTTGTCTGCCTGTTTCTGCAGCATCGACAGTTGCGCATTTGAATTGATGGACGTTGTCGAATTCCAGAAATCGCCATCCCAGATCCAAACGGTCTTCTTTACTACCCCGCATGATCCCTCGGGGGCATCCTTGTAAGGACATGACGTTAATCCGTCATATTTGTTGCGGCATTCAGATCCGCAGGCATCAGGAGCCACGCACTGATAAACAGTGTAGTCAGGCTTTCCGGCTGCGTCGTAGGCGCCGATCGCACAACACGCACCTGTTCCGCCGCAAATGGATGTGGTCTTTGGAGCACAGGCTGACAATAAGAACAGCCCCATAGCCACCCAGAATAGACGCAAAATACTCATATCCTGCTCCTACGCGCGTGTTAGCTCCGCTTACTTAACTTTAACATAAAATTAATGATTGCAAAAGAGGGACATTTACCAGTGACCTCCCACTGAACATAGCCAGAAGCTCTTAGAGCCTTGCCCTGTCGTATGCCCCGGTGGGGCTGGTGGGGCAGCAGGTTAGCATGCGGAGCCCCGGAGGAGCGTGCCAGCCTGTTGCAGTGAACTTCGCGGCGTAAGCCGCGGGCGTCTCGTACGCCAGTTACGAGTGCGGCCTTTTGGTGTTGTAGTCCTCAGCCCACTCGGCAACTGGACGCAATGATTGGCGGCACCAGCACGGGTGATAGCGAACCCTTTGAATCATCGACTTCAAACGGTAGCTCAGACCGATCGAGCAATGTCGTCTTCGGGGGGCTGCAAACTTAGAGGGTGAGAAGCGGTCTCAAGATATCTACAAAAAGTCATTGACATAATATAATGTCAATGACATCTATTGATGTCATGATCCCAATCACTAGCACTCTCCGTCTGTGGACGGGCAATATCGATGAGCTTGCCAAGAAAGTTGGGGAGTTGACGCGTCTTACCGGGCAACCTGAGGCGGAAGCTCCGACAATCCGGCTCGTCCGAGATTATGTTCAACGGGGACTGCTCGGTCCCATGGTGCGCACCGGAAAAGAGTTGATCTTTAATCATGACAATCTTGTCCGCTTTCTCGCAACTCGGACACTGCTCCAGAACGGGTGGACGTTACACATGATTGCTTTGCATCTAAGTCAGACATCCATGCAAGATATTGAGCATCTAATTCCCACGTTGGAAGGTACAATTCCGCCTGGCATACTCGATGATCGACCTGAAGATACCAGTCGACTTCAAACCAGACCTTCTTCGACCTCTCTCCGGCTTGCCGCGGCCAGAGCGACAAATAAGACCGGCCTCCGGCGCGCAATGCGCAATTTACATCTCCCTGCTGAAGGGCCCGCAACAGACGAGGTTATGTTTGTGCGATTTACAGATTGGTTTCAGGTCCTAATCAGAAGCGAGAGAATATCGAGCATCACACCTGAGGAAGCTCAAGAGCTGGGGAAAGCTGTCACCATCACTCTTCTCAATCTTGCGTCAAAGATGGAGTCGAACTCATGTTCTAAGCAGATCGTACGAAATCAGCAGGATTGGGAAACGATTAGATGCCGATTTCCCAATGCCTCGGACTACCGTCGCTTCCGATCTGAATACTTCTTTGATCCGACTGCCAAGCTCCGAAAGACCGGGGTGCCGCTTGAGGGAGTTCTGAGACGACCAACGCAATCGAGTGGAGCACGGTGGAAGATATTTGAAAGCATTGCGAACGGGATGTCCGTCGAAGAGGTTTTCCAACTGGCGCAAGCTTACCCTGGAGCGGAACTCGACGCCGATGTATTCATCGCATTACATAAGGGCTTTTTGAAGCTAGTGGAAAGCGCGAGATTACCCGGAACTGCTACGTGAGCCAAGCTGCACTCAAATGGAATTACATTTGGCCCAAGGGTGACGAAGTGCTCTAGGGCACAGCAGAAACCTGCAATATAGCGTACTGAATCAGCAAAAATCGCGAAGGCGGTACGCCCGGCAGACAACACCTTCTGTAGCGTATCAGAATCGCTGGTGACCGAAGGTGGTATGTCGTCACGCTTGGTCAGTGCCACAACAGGCAACATCGAACTCATCACCAACTAGCGATCAACTTATGGTGGCGCACTCTGCAAAATACGAAATATTGATCAAAGCGCAAACTAATGTATTGTTCTCAGACGTTCGGGCTTGACAATTCTATCTTTCCACAGAGCGCTTCGTCGGATTTGTTGTCCGGCTACGCCCATCCTCGGCCTTTGCGCATTCGGCAAAGTGGTTGACTCAGTGTATTCGGAATCGTGAGGCAGCTGCTGGGCTCTACAGTACTCATTAGTCCAAAATAACAAGTCTCAGTCAAAGGTGCTTCGGTGTCGGTAAGTGCCGATGATTGTGGAAAGGCAACAACTGAGTTCGATGCAGTCCCCCAGTTTCCGTACGATCCCAGGAAAGACGATGGTAACGCTAAGTGTGAAATGAAATCAGAAAGGTCTACTGATTTTCCAGAGTTTAAGTGTTACTTGCCATGGATTTGGGCTGGCGACAGTGCTTCGTTACTGCATTGTTGGCACGGTACCTCTTCGAGGAGATGTCCCGTGAGACAGCATACTAAATCGGATGTTGATCTAACGGAGAGACAATTCGTCGATCTCAAGACTTTGATTAAGTTGCCTCAATGTTGAAGGTCACTAAGCAGCGATGTGATGGATGTTTAACAGGAGAGATTATGATGCTGAATGTATCCATTAGAGCTTCAATTGTGTTCATTTGTCTAGCCATGTTATGCCCACTTTCGGCGCGCGCGGATAACTGTAGTGACAGTGACTTAGGTCAAATGAAGGTTGGATTGGTATGGGTTCTTAACGACCGGGACGCTCGAGCTTGTGCTGTAAAGCGAGTGACTGAAGATGGAGAGACAGCGTATGACGCTTTTGCGCATTGTAATGACAAGGCATTTTACGGCGATGGGGTAACTGGAAGTCTTCAGCTCAACGATAAGTATGTGAGATGTGCGGCCGAAATTTGCAATTGGCTAAAGTCCCAAAATCCTCCCTGGTTACCCGCCTGCTGAATCTACTGGCAATTCGTGCAGACTCCCTAGGTAACCGAGGACAGTGCAGACTACAGTTTGAGGGGGTGAATCTATACCGACTTTGTATTGGCGAAGAATGGCAAAGGTGGCGCGCGGCTTGTCTCCACTGACGCCAACGGCGACCGTTTGCAGCATACAGATACCAACTACAACCGACGAGAGCCCCGTCCGTCAAGCATCCGCACAACACCCAAACATGCATATACCACCCAAAGGTAAAACTCGGACTTTTTCAAAGGCGTCGCTCGCTACTTAGATGAAGATTATTGGAATTGACTTCACTGGTAGGCCGTGGCGGCGGATGACGTTGATCTTGTGGACGGCTCCGACGACGCGCTTCTGACGGCCAGCGGAAGTGGTTCGGCGGCCGGAATCGGGACGCGTTTCACAAATATCATCGTCGGAAGGCGCGTCGAGCGCTTGTTGTGTTGAGCCCCTATTGGGGCGATGAGCTCGCTGCACTCGGCGCTCTGGTCCCCCGGCTCGCTCCGAAGAAGCTCGCGATTCTCACCGACAGAAACACCGAACTGTTTCGTGCCGAAGCTGCGAGCACGCTGACGGGCGCAAAAATCTTCGATCTCAGCGCTTTCGGCAAGAGTCGGTTGATCCACGCGAAAGTCATCATCGCCGAAACGAATCAGGCCGATAACGTCCTCTATGGCAGCGCCAACTGTATGGCAGCGCCAACTGTACGGCCGTGGCCCTTGGCACCAGCAACTATACCGGAGCGAACCATGAGGCGTGACCCCTTCGAGCAATAGCGTCTTCGGAGGTGGAGACTTAGTGGGCGAGATGCGGTCTATACAGGTCCTAACTCATAGTACTCTGAGGGCAGATCGAAGGGTCTGCCTTCGCATTTCTTACCGCATCCCATTAGCGTCCCTGGGGGCTTTCTATTGGGGCGCAGACAAGGACCAACGTGTTTGTTTTTGGTGGGTGGGTCCGGCGGGTACGATCCCGAGACCCTCTAGTAAATGGCGGTGCACAATACGTGTGGGAAATCAAAGGTGATTTTCGTCGGTGTGGGTCAGACCGCCAAACCTTTCCGCGAGAAATTGATCGGTACTTCGTTACCTATGGACTACCTTCGAATACCTTCGGATGGATAATTGCAGAGAATGGGTATCCAGCTCAATATGTTGAGGAATGGCACAGTATGGTTTCTTGCTTCCTTGTGGGGAGCGGCAGGGGTGGGGGTCGTGCCGCGCGGTTGCTGGTGGTAGGTAAGCTCTGGGCATCACCCCCACCCCAGCCCTCCCCACAAAGGGGATGGAGCATTGTGAGCGAGCTGTATGCACTTCCCCGTCGACCTCATCATCCCGCAGCTCTCCCAAGCGCTGGCCTCCGGCCCCTCGGCACTGCTCGTGGCCGAACCCGGTGCGGGCAAGACCACGCGCGTGCCGCTGAAGCTTCTCGATGCTCCCTGGCTCGCGAACAAGAAGATCGTCATGCTCGAACCCCGCCGCCTCGCCGCGCGCAATGCGGCTCACCGCATGGCGGAAACGCTGGGGGAGGAGGTGGGCCAGACCGTGGGTTACACCGTCCGGCTTGAACGCCGCGTCTCGGCCAAAACCCGGATCGAGGTCGTCACCGAAGGGATCCTCACCCGCAGGCTCCAGCAGGACCCGGAGTTGACCGGCACCGGCCTCGTCATCTTCGACGAATTTCACGAACGCTCGCTCGATGCTGATTTTGGACTGGCCTTGACCCTCGATATCCAGCGGGGCTTGCGGGAGGATCTGAAAATCCTCGTCATGTCCGCCACGCTCGATGCCGCGCGTGTGGCAGCGCATCTGGGGAACGCGCCCGTCATCGATGCGCCGGGCCGCGTCTTCCCCGTGGAGACGCGCTACCTCGACAAGGCCCAGCGCCAGACCATTTCGGCCGATGCGGTGCGCGCGGTCCACCGCGCGCTGGATGAGACGGAGCAGAGTATCCTCGTCTTCCTCCCCGGCGAAGCGGAAATCCGCCGCACGGAGGTGGCGCTCACCGCCGCGGGCCTTCCCAAGGGCACGCTCGTCCGCCCCCTCTATGGCGCGATGAGTTTCACCGAGCAGGATGCGGCGATCCGGCCCTCGCCACCGGGGGAGCGCAAGATCGTGCTTGCCACCACCATTGCCGAAACCAGCCTGACGATTGATGGCATCGGCGCTGTCATCGACACCGGCTTCAAGCGCGCCCCGCGCTTTGACCCCGCCACCGGCATGACGGCGCTTGAAACCATCCGCGTCTCGCTCGCCTCGGCTGACCAGCGCCGCGGCCGCGCCGGACGATTGGGCCCCGGCATCGGCTACCGCCTGTGGCCCGAGGCCGAAAGCCGCGCGCTCAAACCTCATGATGCACCGGAAATCTTCGTGGCTGATCTCGCACCCCTGGTGCTGGAGCTCGCCGCCTGGGGCGTCACCGATCCCGCAGCGCTTCCCTGGCTGGACCCGCCGCCTGCAGCACCCTTCGCCCAGGCGCAGGACCTGCTGAAGCGCCTCGAAGCGCTTGATGATGAGGGCAAGATCACCCCCCTGGGAAAGCAGATGGTGAAGCTGCCGCTGCACCCGCGCCTGGCCCATATGGTGGTGAAGGGCCACAGCACCCTTGCCGCCGATCTGGCCGCTCTTCTCTCGGAGCGTGACGGCCTGCCGCGGGATGCAGGCGTGGACATCACCGCGCGTCTTTCGCAACTCCGCGGCCCCGCGCGGGACCGCATCCGCCAGACGGCAAAGCAGATCCGCCAGATCGCAGGAATCGGGCAGGAGGAGAGCGAGGTCAGCCCCGGCACGCTCATCGCCTGGGCCTTTCCGGATCGCATTGCCCAGCGCCGCGGGGGTGACCGGCGCTACCGTCTTTCAGGTGGTGGCGGCGCCGTGCTGCCGGAGCATGATGCGCTGGTCACCCAGGATTTCCTCGCCGTCGCCACCACCGATGGCGCTTCGGGCGACCAGAAAATATTCCTCGCCGCACCCTTGTTGCTCAGCGAAATCGAAGAGCATTTCGCGCAGCAGATTGAGCAGCGTGACGGCGTCTTCTGGGACAGCCGCAGCAAATCCGTCAGCGCCTCTAAATCCCGCCGCCTCGGCGCGCTGGTGCTGGAGGAGAAGCCGTCGACCACCGCAGACCCCAGTTTGATTGCGGACGCCATGACGCAAGGCATCCGCGAGATGGGCCTCGCCTGCCTGCCGTGGACGGAGGGGTCCAAAATCCTCCGCGCGCGGGTCCTGTTCCTCCGCCGCCTTTATCCAGAGGAAGGCTGGCCGGATCTCTCGGATGAGGCCCTTCTCGCCACGCTGGAAGAGTGGCTCTCCCCCTATCTCGCCGGCATCAGCCGCAAGGCCCATCTGGACAGGCTTGACATGCACCAAATCCTGCAAGGCCTGATCCCGCATGATCTCGCCCGCAAGATGGACCGCCTCGCACCCATCCGCATCGAAGTCCCCTCGGGTGCCGATGTCCGCATCGATTATGAGACGGAGGGTGACCCCGTGCTGCGCGTGCGCTTGCAGGAAATGTTCGGCCTCGCCCGCACCCCCGCCATCGCGGAAGGCCGCAGCCCGCTGCGTATCGAACTCCTCTCCCCCGCCGGCCGCCCCCTGGCCGTCACCCAGTCCTTGGAAACCTTCTGGACCAATGGCTACCCCTCCGTCCGTTCAGACATGCGCGGCCGCTACCCCAAACACGCCTGGCCGGAAGACCCGCTCAATGCCGCACCGGTGAAACCCCGCCGGCTGAGATAGCCCGCACCGGCCCGTCTGATTCGATGGTGCCAACGCCTTGCAGCTAGGTACTTCTGGTTGAGGCGATGTGTCGCATACAAACCACACTGGCAAGTATTTTCACGTACTCACTACTGAGGATTGAGGAGATCGAAGAAACAGCCAACTTATGGTTAAAATTAACTTTGCCTATTGCGGCGAGCTAAGTAGAAACACCCGAAAAAATGCAACTTGCAACGGGCATGGCTACTTGTTTAATCAACTGAAAATTGCGAAATCGGCCGCTGCCCGTTATCTGTTAGATCGTTCCAATCCAGGCGACTACATCAGGTTTCTGTTCGGCGCAATCCTGGCAGGATTGTTTCTGCTGAGCACCGGCGCCCATGCCGCGGGCGTGCCGACGACCATCACGCCCGTTGATGGTTCCGGGCAGTCAACCGCCGTCAACACGGTCTTCCCGTTCAATCTCGTTGCCTATGTTCAGGATGACGAGGGCAATCCTCTGCCCAATGCCGCAGTGACCTTCACGTCTCCCGCAGGCCTTCCCACCACCACCGCCACGGCCGTGTTCGGCGGCGCTGGCAACAGCATCACGGTCCAGACGGATGCGGATGGCTTCGCCACCGTCCCCGCGGCCAGCGTGAAGGCCAGCCGCAAGGCTGGCCAGTATGATGTGATTGTCACCGCAGGCACAGCCACATCCGAAGTTCTGTTGATCAACGCAGCGGGGGATGCGGCCTCGATCGATGTGAGCCAGGGGGGCGGCCAGCAGACCACGGTCCTCACCACGCTCCCCGATCTCTTCGTGGCGGTCGTGACGGACGGCTATGGCAACCCGGTCGCCTATCAGGAAGTGGCCTTCACCGCGCCGGCATCAGGACCCTCGGGAAATTTCAGCGGATCGGCAGTCATCACCGCCGTGACGGATGAGAATGGACTGGCCACCGCCACGCCCTTCTCGGTCAACGGCGTGGCCGGCCCCTTCAACGTCTCCGCCAATTTGACGGTCGGGCCGTTGCCGCAGGATGCCAATTTCGGCGTCATCAGCACGCCCGGCCCACCGGCCTCCATTGCCGTCGTCCAGGGTTCATCCCAGTCGACCAAGGTTGGAACGGCCTTCGGAACCGCCTTGCAGGTCGTCGTCAAGGACGCGCAGGGCAACACCGTTCCCAATCTCGATGTGAGCTTCACAGCGCCTGCCACGGGCGCGAGCGGCACCTTCGCAAACGGAACCCGGACCGTCACGGTCCAGACCAATGCCAGCGGCATCGCCACCGCCTCCACGCTCACTGCCAACACGGTGACAGGAACCTTCACCGCCACCGCAACCTATCTGGGCGGCACACCCGTCAACTTCACGCTGACCAACACTCCCGCCAGCGGTAACAGCCTTGCAATCGATTCCGGAAGCCCGCAGACCACGACCATAACCCGCCCCTTCGCCAATGCGCTTGCCGCCAAGGTGACGGACAGTTTCGGCAATGGCGTGGCCGGGGTCACCGTGCAGTTCACGGTTCCGGGCTCAGGCGCCAGTGCAACGCTCTCTGCGGGCTCTGCGGTCACCAATGCGTCCGGCATCGCCAGCGTCACCGCCACGGCCAATGGCACTGCCGGCACCTTCAACGCCACCGCAACGCTCGCCAGCAACGGCGCAACGGCCAGCTTCGCGCTGACCAACGTCAACCCTGCCAGCATCGCGATCGATGGCGGCAATAATCAGCAGGCGACGATCACCAGGGACTATGCAACGCCCCTGAGCGTGGTTGTGAAGGATGGCTCAGGGACCGGCATTCCGGGCATGACCGTCACCTTCACCGCGCCAAGCTCCGGTGCGTCCGGAACCTTCACCGGTTCGGTGACCACGATCACGGCCACGACCGATGCAAGCGGCATTGCCGCTGTCACCATCAAGGCCAACGCAACCGCAGGCGCGTTCAACGTGAGTGCATCGGTGCCGGGGCCGTCGCCCGTCAGTTTCGCGCTCACCAATGTCAATCCGGCTTCCATCGCCATCAACGGCGGCGGAACCCAGCAGGCCACCATCAACACCACCTATCCGTCAGCACTCTCCGTCATCGTCAAGGACGGGCAGGGGGCAGGGATCCCGGGCATGACGGTCACCTACACCGCGCCCGGCTCCGGCGCCTCCGGAACCTTCACCGGCAGCGCGACCACCGGAACGGCGGTCACCAATGCCAGCGGCATCGCAACGATCAACATCAAGGCCAACGGCACGGCCGGCGCCTTCAATGTGGCGGCATCGGTTACCGGCATCGGATCGCCCGTACAGTTTGCCCTCACCAATCTGGTGCCCTCGGGCTCGGGCATTTCCTCATCCACGGGCAACAACCAGTCGACGGCAACATGCACTGCGTTCTCGACTGCTCTCCGGATCACCGTCACGGACGTCAACGGTGTGCCCCTCACCAACTATCCCGTCACATTCACCGTCAATGAGGTGAACGGTGCAGGCGGCACCTTCGCCAATGGCACGGGCACCGTCACGGTCAACACCGGCACAAACGGCAATGCGGGCGTGGCAACCGCAACGGCGCTCACGGCCAGCTGCACCGCCGGCACCTTCACCGTCACGGCCACGGCAGGCTCTGTAACCCAGACCTTCACGCTCACGATCCTGGCCCCGGCCACCATCACCATCACGGGCGGCGGCACACAGAGCACGGCCATCAGCACGAATTTCTCAACGGACCTGAAGGCCGTCGTCAAGGACTCCTCGGGAACGGTGGTTCCCAACGCCCCGGTCACCTTCACCGCGCCGGGTTCTGGCGCGTCTGCCCTGTTCAGCTCCGCATCAACCTCCACGCTCAGCACCAATGCATCGGGCGTCGTGACGCGCTCCGTTACGGCCAATGGGACGGCCGGCAGCTATGTCGTCACGGCCTCCGTCAGCGGCGTTCCGACGAGCGCCAGCTACAATCTGACAAACCTGCAGCCGGCCGCCGTCACGGCCTCTGGTGGCGGCACGCAGAGAACCATCATCGGCACGCAATTCGGAACGGCTCTCGAAGTCACCGTGAAGGACGGTTCGAACAATCCGGTGCCCAATGCTACCGTCACCTTCACCGTGCCGGGCAGCGGCGCCAGTGCCGTGCTCTCGCAGACCACTGCCAAGACCAATTCCTCCGGCAAGGCCAGTGTCACTGCCACAGCGAATGGAACGAACGGCAGCTATTCGGTGACCGCCAGCGTGGCCAACGCCACAGCTGCAACCTTCTCCCTCACCAATTTCACGCCCACCCTCACGGTAACCGCGGGCACGCCGCAGTCCGCCGTCGTCAACACCGACTTCGGCACGAACCTGCAGGTCCGCCTCCTTGATGACGCGGGCAATGCCATGTCAGGTTACCAGATCAACTTCACCGCCCCCGCCTCCGGCGCCAAGGCCACCTTCCTGACCTCCGCCACGCCCACCACCAACGCCAGCGGTTATGCCAGCACAACCGCGCGCGCGGGAACGGTCACGGGGTCCTATCAGGTCACGGCGACGCTCAATGGCACGCAGATCGCCACCACCTTCGCCCTCACCAACACGCCAGGGGCGGCATCGTCGATCGCCATCGTCTCGGGAAGCGGTCAATCCGCTCCGCTGGGGTCAGACTATGCCGCGGTGCTCGTCGCCGTGGTCAAGGACAGTTACGGCAATGTCATTCCCGGCGCGTCCGTCACCTTCAATCCACCGGGGAGCGGAGCCAGCGTTCAATTTGCCAGCACTGCAACCGTTATCACCGACAGCAACGGCCAGGCCACCTCTCCGGTCATGCTGGCCACCACCGCCACGGGTGCGGTGTCCGTCGCGGCCAAGGTCAACAACAGTTCGCCGAGCGTCAATTTCTCGCTGACCAACACCGCCGCCGCTCCGGCGGCTCTCGCCGTCATCGGCGGCTCGGCCCAGTCGACCCTCATCAACACGGTGTTCGGGTCGGCGCTGCAAACCAAGGTGACCGATACGCTCGGCAATGCCGCGTCGGGGATCACCGTCACCTTCACGCTTCCCAATTCGGGCGCATCGGGAACCTTCGGCAGCGGTGCCGCCATTTCGGTGACGGCGGTAACGGATGCCTCCGGCCTTGCAACGTCACCCACCATCAAGGCGAATACCAAGTCGGGCACCTATTTCGCGCAGGCGGCCGTTGCGGGCGTCAACCAGCCCGCCGTCTTCACCCTCACCAATCGGCCCGGCTCGGCGGTTTCCATTTCAATCGTTCAGGGCAGTCCGCAATTTGCCGTCGTCGGCAGCAGCTACGCAACGCCGCTCATCGTGCTGGTGAAGGATGCATACGGGAACCCGGTTCCCAATGCGCCCGTCACCTTCCTCGCGCCAATGGCCGGTTCCACGGCCAAATTCCCCGGCGGCGCGAACAAGGTCATTATCACCACGGACGCGAACGGCATGGCCACGGCGCCCGCAATCGTGGCCAACAACATCCGGGGCTCGTTCGCGATCACGGCGTCCATCGGCACCGGCGCCTTCGTCAATTTCAGCCTCACCAACTCGCCCCTTCCGTCCAGCATCACGCTGACCGGCGGCAACACCCAGTCCACGCCCATCAACACCGCCTTCGGCGTGCCCCTGCAGGCCACGGTCCGGGACAATCTCAACATTCCGGTCCAGGGGGCCGTGGTCAAGTTCACCGTGCCGCAGAGCGGCGCCAGCGCCACGCTCTCCACCCTGACGGCTGTCACCAACGCCCAGGGCGTCGCATCCGTCACGGCGACGGCCAACGCAACGGTCGGCACCTATGTCGTGACCGGCTCGGTCACAGGCGTCACCAACCAGGCCAATTATTCGCTCACCAACACCAATGGTGCTCCCGCCGGCATTTCCGCCAGCGGCGGTAACAAGCAGTCGGCACTCATCAACACGGCCTTCGTCCTGCCGCTGGACGTGACGGTGGTGGACAGCGGCGGCAACCCGGTTCCCAATGTGGACGTCACCTTCACCGTGCCGGGCTCGGGCGCCACCGCCACGCTCTCGCAATACACGGTCAAGACCAACGCGAACGGTGTCGCAAGTGCGGTGGCCACGGCCAATGGCACGGTGGGGAATTACTTCGTCACCGCAGCCGTGGCGGGTGTGAACCAGACACCGCAATTCGATCTCACCAACACCATCAATCCCGAAGCGATCCTCGCCGTTCAGAAATCGGCGCCTTCGCCCGCGCTCAATGTGGGCCAGAACAGCACCTACACCCTCACCATCACCAATGCCGGCACGTTGGATGCCACAACGGCGCAGATTGCGGACAAGCTTCCGGCCGGGCTCTCCTTCGTCTCCGCGGATGGGAACAACTGGTCCTGTCAGGAGAGCAACAAGCTGGTGTCGTGCCAGTTCAGCGGCGGTACGATTGCCGCGGGCGGCGGCACCGCGAAGATCAGCGTCGTGGTCACGCCTGACGCCGGAACCGGCGGACAGTCGGTGACCAATTATGCATCGATCGATCCCACTGGCGGCCCGACGCCGCCGTCGCCCGGTCCTTCGTGCGCGCCCTCGGCCAATTGTGCATCCAACACCGCAGGGATTTCCGCAGGTCCGGATCTGACCATTGCGAAATCACCGCCGTCGCCCGCCCTGGGTGATGGCGTGGAGAGCACCTACACGCTGAAGGTCACCAACACCGGAACTGGCAACGCAACCACGGCCCAGGTTCAGGACCTGCTTCCGGACGGCTTGAACCTGGTCTCGGCAACGGGGCAGAACTGGAGCTGCAGCGTCGGCGGCGGCGTTGTGGTCTGCGATTTCGCCGGGGGATCGATCGCTTATGGCGGCGGCACCAGCGAGATCGCGGTCACGGTCACACCTGATCTCTCGGTAGCCGGCAAGCTGCTGACCAATTATGCCTCGGTGGATTCCACTGGCGGCAGCTCGCCGCCAGTGCCGGGGCCGGACTGTGCGCCATCGAAGAGCTGCGCCTCGGACACGTCACGCGTCACCGGCATTGCCGCCATCGAGGGCGTCAAGACTGCGACCCTCAATGGCAACGCCATCACCTATACGATCACCGTCACCAACACCGGCACCATGGCGCTCACCAATGTCGCCATCCAGTCGGATACGCTGACGCGCCTGGGCCAGGGCTCCACGGCCGTCAGTGGCTTCGGTGCGGGCGACTTCAAGACGGACGGCAACGCGACCACATCGCTCGCGCCGGGCCAGTCGGCGGATTTCACCGCCACCTATAACGTCACCCAGGCTGACATCGACGCAGGCGGCCTGTCCAACACGGCCACCGTCGCTGGCACGCCGCCCTATGGCGATGACGTGACGGACGTCACCGACAACGGCAATGACACGGACGGCAACAGCACCGACGACCCGACGCAAACCACCTTCCCCCAAACGCCTGCGATGGCCGTGGTGAAGACCGGTACGGTGAGCCAGGACGAGAGCTCCATCAGCTATACTTACGTGGTCACCAACACCGGCAACGTCACGCTCAGCAACGTGGCGGTGACGGAAGAGGCGCCAAGCTTCACCGGCAAGGGCACGCTGCCCGTTCCGGCATATCAGAGCGGCGGCAATGGAACAGGCGGTCTTGCGCCGGGCGAGAGCATGAGCTGGACCGCAAGCTACACGCTGGTCCAGCAGGACATCGACGCCGGAGGTGTCACCAACCAGGCGAAGGCCTCCGCCAAGGATCCCGCCAACACGAGCGTCACTGATCTCTCGGACGAGAGCGGCACGGCAGCGGGCGACAATGACCCGACGACCACTCCTGTGGCGCAATCTCCGTCGCTTGCCGTGGTGAAGACGGGGGCGGTCAGCCAGGATCAGAGCGCCATCGAATATACTTACGTGGTCACCAACACCGGCAACGTGACTCTCAGCAGCGTGAATGTGACGGAGGAGGCGCTCAGCTTCACCGGCAAGGGCACGCTCCCCGTTCCGGCCTTTGTGAGTGGCGGCAATGGATCAGGGGGCCTCGCGCCCGGCCAGAGCGCGACCTGGGCGGCGAGCTACACGCTCGTCCAGCAGGATATCGATGCTGGCGTGGTGACCAACCAGGCGAAGGCCTCGGGCAAGCAGCCGTCGGGCGGCACGGTCGAGGATCTCTCGGATGAAAGCGGCACGGCGGCGGGCGACAATGATCCGACCAGCACGCCCCTTGCCCAGTCACCTGCCATTGCCCTGGTGAAGACCGGAACGGTCAGCCAGGACCAGAGCGCCATCGACTATACTTACGTCGTCACCAACACGGGCAACGTGACGCTGAGCAGCGTCTCCGTCACGGAAGAGGCGTCGAGCTTCACCGGCAAGGGCACGCTGCCCGTTCCGGCCTATGTGAGCGGCGGCAATGGATCGGGCGGCCTCGCCCCCGGCCAGAGCATGACGTGGACCGCGAATTATGTGCTGGTCCAGCAGGATATCGACGCGGGCGGCGTCACCAACCAGGCAAAGGCCACGGGCACGGACCCGGCAAGCGGAACCGTGGACGATCTTTCGGACGAGAGCGGCACCACGTCTGGCGACAATGACCCGACCACCACCGCCATCACCCGGTCTCCCGCAATCGCCGTCGTGAAGACCGGTGCGGTGAGCCAGGACGAAAGCACCATCGATTATACTTACGTGGTAACCAACACCGGCAACGTGACCCTTAAGGATGTGGCGGTCACGGAAGAGGCCTCAAGCTTCACCGGCAAGGGCACCTTGCCGGTTCCCGCCTATGTGAGCGGTGGCGACGGATCAGGCGGCCTCGCACCGGGCGAGAGCATGACCTGGACCGCGAGCTACACGCTGGTCCAGCAGGACATCGATGCGGGCAGCGTCACCAACCAGGCAAAGGCGTCCGCCACCGATCCCGCCGGCGGCAGCGTGGATGATCTCTCGGACGAGAGTGGCACCACCTCTGGCGATAATGACCCCACAACGACACCCATTTCCCAGGGCCCCGCAATTGCCGTGGTGAAGACCGGCGTGGTGAGCCAGGACCAGAGCACCATCGGCTACAGCTATGTGGTGACCAACACCGGCAACGTGACGCTGAACAACATCGCGGTCACGGAACAGGCCTCGAGCTTCACCGGCAAGGGCACGCTGCCCGTTCCGGCCTATCAGAGCGGCGGCAATGGGTCAGGCGGCCTCGCGCCGGGCGAGAGCATGACATGGACCGCGAGCTACGCGCTGGTGCAGCAGGATATCGATGCGGGCTTCGTCACCAACCAGGCGAAGGCCTCGGGCCAGCAGCCTTCGGGCGGCACGGTCGAGGATCTCTCGGACGAAAGCGGCACGGCCGCGGGCGAGGATGATCCCACCACCACCGCGGTCACCCAATTGCCGGCGATTGCCGTGGTCAAGACGGGAACAGTCAGCCAGGACCAAAGCGCCATCAGCTACAGCTATGTGGTCACCAACACGGGCAATGTGACCCTCAGCAGCGTGGATGTGACGGAAGACGCCGCGAGCTTCACCGGCAAGGGCACGCTGCCTGTTCCCGCCTATCAAAGCGGCGGCAACGGCTCGGGCGGCCTCGCGCCGGGCGAGAGCATGACGTGGAGCGCGAGCTACACACTCGTCCAGCAGGACATCGATGCCGGAAACGTCACCAACCAGGCGAAGGCCTCGGCGAAGGACCCGGCAAACAGCACCATCGGCGATCTCTCGGACGAGAGCGGCACGGCGGCGGGCGACAATAATCCGACCACCACCTCCATCCTACAGTCACCCGCCATCGCGGTGGTGAAGACGGGAACGGTCAGTCAGGACCAGAGCACCATCACCTATACTTATCTGGTGACCAACACCGGCAACGTCACCCTCAGCAGCGTGGCCGTCACCGAGGAGGCGTCAAGCTTCACCGGCAAGGGCACGCTGCCCGTTCCCGCCTATCAAAGCGGCGGCAACGGCTCGGGCGGCCTCGCGCCGGGCGAGAGCATGACGTGGAGCGCGAGCTACACACTCGTCCAGCAGGACATCGATGCCGGAAACGTCACCAACCAGGCGAAGGCAAGCGCGAAAGATCCGGCAAGCGGCACCGTGGACGATCTGTCTGACGAAAGCGGCACGGCGGCGGGCGACAATGACCCCACCACCACCTCATTGAACCAGTCTCCGGCACTCGCCGTGGTGAAGACCGGAGCCGTCAGCCAGGACGCAACCCGCATCGAATACACCTATGTCGTCACCAACACCGGCAACGTGACCCTCAGCAACGTCGCGGTCACGGAAGAGGCTGCGGCCTTCACCGGCAAGGGCACGCTGCCCGTTCCCGCCTATCAGAGCGGCGGCAATGGTTCGGGCGCCCTCGCGCCAGGCCAGAGCGCCACATGGACGGCGAGCTATACGCTGGTCCAGGACGACATCGATGAAGGCAGCGTCACCAACCAGGCAAAAGCCTCCGGCCATCAGCCCTCCGGCGCCACCATCGATGATCTCTCGGACGAGAGCGGCACGGCGGCGGGCGAGGATGATCCCACCACCACGCCGATCAGCCAGTCCCCGGCACTCGCCGTGGTGAAAACGGGCAAGGTCAGCCAGGATGCGAGCACCATCGATTATACTTATGTGGTGACCAACACCGGCAACGTGACGCTGAGCAGCGTCGAGGTTACGGAAGATGCCGCAAGCTTCACCGGCAAGGGCACGCTGCCCGTTCCCGCCTACACAAGCGGCGGCAATGGCGCGGGCGGCCTCGCTCCCGGCCAGAGCATGACGTGGACCGCAAGCTACACGCTCGTCCAGCAGGACATCGATGCCGGAAGCGTCACCAACCAGGCGAAGGCCAGCGCGAAAGATCCGGCAAGCGTCACCGTTGATGATCTCTCGGACGAAAGCGGCACGGCGGCAGGAGACGATGATCCCACCACCACACCGATCAATCAGTCCCCCGCACTCGCCGTGGTGAAAACCGGTGCCGTCAGCCAGGATCACGCAACCATCGATTACACTTACGTGGTCACCAACACCGGCAATGTGACGCTCAGCGATGTGGCGGTGACGGAAGAGGCCTCAAGCTTCACCGGCAAGGGCACGCTACCCCAGCCGTCCTATCAGAGCGGCGGCAATGGCTCAGGCGGCCTTGCGCCCGGCGAGAGCATGTCGTGGACGGCGAGCTACACACTCGTCCAGCAGGATATTGACGCAGGCCTCGTCACCAACCAGGCGAAAGCCTCGGCGAAGGACCCCGCAAACGGCACCATCGATGACCTCTCGGACGAAAGCGGCACAGCGGCGGGCGATAATGATCCCACCACCACGCCCGTCAGCCAGTCCCCTCAGATCGCCATCGTGAAAGAGGGAACGGTCAGCCCGGATGCCACCACCATCGAATACACCTACAAGGTGTTCAACACCGGCAACGTCACGCTCAGCAGCGTGGTGGTGACGGAAGAGGCGTCGAACTTCAGCGGCAAGGGCACGCTGCCCATTCCCGCCTATCAGAGCGGCGGGAACGGATCAGGCGGCCTCGCCCCGGGTGACAGCATGATCTGGACGGCGAGCTACACGCTGGTCCAGCAGGATATCGATGAAGGCAGCGTCACCAACCAGGCGAAAGCCACCGGAAACGATCCCGCGGGCGGCCCCGTGTCCGACCTGTCGGATGAGAGCGGAACGATCGCGGACAATGGCACGTCGGAGGGCGACAATGACCCGACGGTCACCCCCGTGAGCCAGGCCCCCGCCATTGCCGTGGTCAAAACCGGGGCCGTGAGCCAGAACGCCAGCACCATCGACTATACTTATGTGGTCACCAACACCGGAAACGTGACACTCAGCAGTATCGGCGTCACCGAAGACGCCGCAAGCTTCACCGGCAAGGGCACGCTTCCTATTCCCGCCTATCAGAGCGGCGGCAATGGATCGGGCGATCTCGCCCCCGGCCAGAGCATGACGTGGACGGCAAGCTACACGCTGGTCCAGCAGGATATCGATGCCGGCAGCGTCACCAATCAGGCCAAGGCCACGGGCAAGCAGCCCCAGGGCAGCACCGTGGAGGATCTCTCAGACGAGAGCGGCACGGCAGCGGGCGACAATGACCCGACCATAACCCCGCTCACCCAAGCCCCCGCCATCGCCGTGGTGAAGACCGGCGCCTTGAGCCAGGACGGCACGCAGGTCATCTTCCACTTCGCGGTGAAGAATACCGGCACGGTGACGCTTCAGAACATCACCCTGACGGACAGCCTGAACGGCGTCACCGTCGAGGGCGGCCCCATCGCATCCCTTGCGCCAGGTGCTGTGGACGACTCTACCTTCAGCGCCCTCTACACGGTCACCTCGGCTGACCGTGGCCGCGGCTTCGTCAAGAACCAGGCGGAGGTGAAGGGCGACACCGAAACCGGCGGCCATGTGTCCGACGAGAGCGGCACGGCCTTCGACAATGATGAGCCGACGGTTGTCGGCATGGAGAAGCTGGTCGATCAGGTGCGCGACAAGCTCACCGATGCCTTGTCAGACTATGTGCAGGGCATGATCTATACGGAAAGCGAGCGCTTCAACGGCTTCAGCAAGCAGGGTGCGGACCGTCTGCGCAGCGCGGAAAACTGCGATGATGCCGGCAAGCGGGACCTGACAGGCAATCTCAATGGCGAGAACACGCTTCAGGGCCTGTCCGTCAACGGCAACGCGGCCATTCACAAATATCTCACGCCCTGCGCGCGGCGCACCCGCTACATCTTCGATGCCCAGCTCGATGCGCGCTACATGGATGAGACGGCCGCCGTCACCGCTTCGGGCACGCTGCTGCGCGAAACCCTCGTCAACCCGGATACGGTGATCGGCGAATTCGCCGGCATCTATTTCGACCTGCCGGGCGAGAGCGGTGACTATGAGGGTGACATCACCGGGATCGGCCTTCACGCCGGCGTCTATGGTGCCCATCGCATCAGCGAAAAGACCATTGTTGACGGCTATGCCGCCATCAGCGCCGGGAACCAGGACTTCGACCTGCAGTTCGGCAATGACCTGCCGATCCGCGCTGAAGGCCAGTCCCGTTATGCGGCCGGTTATCTCGGTGCGGCATTGAATGGCAGCTTCGAACGGTCAGGCTATGCCTTCGAGCCGCGCGCGACGGCGGATGTGGCCTATGCGCTGCCATGGATGGACAGCCTCAGCCTTTCGCAGGGCCAGGTGAAGGAAAACGGTACCTTCGATCTTCCGGATGTCGGGCTGGCGCGCCTTGGCATCGAAACCCGAATCTCTCCGTTGAGCGATCTGGCGGCCCCTGAAGATCTCACCAGCTGGGCGGTAACGCCGCGGGCCTTCTGCCAATATGAATTCGGCCACGACGACGACATGTATTGCGGCGTTGGCCTTGGCGTGGACCTGGCCCACATCAATCCCGAAGGGGACAGGGAAATCCGCCTGAGCGTCAAGGGAGAAGCCGCCCCCGGCCACTATCTCGGCACCGCCACGCTCCGGAACATCTGGTACTTCGATGACCGTAAGGGCTCCTCGGAGGTCTTCATGGGCCTCGACCAGGCCGGCGCTCCAACCGGCGGCTATGAGTTCCACTGGCGGTTCTAGATGAAGGCAGACCGGGCGATGGGGACGGGGAGGGCGACTCGCTCTAATCTCGCCCCATGCTCGATGCCGCCACCTTCCGGGACATTGCATACACCAACCCCGCAAACCGCCAGCTCATCGAGGGGCTGGCGGAGCTAGGGCTCCCGCAATGCCACCTCACCGCTGGCTGCCTGTTCCAGACCGTCTGGAACGTGCTCTCGAACCGTCCGCCGCTGGAGAACATCAAGGACTATGACGTCTTCTATTTCGATGATTCGGACCTGTCCTGGGAAGCGGAAGATGCCGTCATCCGCCGTGTCTCCCCCCTGGCGGAGGCGCTCGGCCTTCCCGTCGAAGTGAAGAACCAGGCCCGCGTCCATCTCTGGTATCCGCAGCGCTTCGGTGGTGGTTATCCGCAGCTCCATTCGGCACTGGACGGCATCGCCCGCTATCTCGTGCGCTGCACCTGCGTGGGGATCGACACCGCAACCGGAGAGGTCATCGCCCCGGACGGCTTCGCCGACCTCGAAGCCGGGCTCCTCCGCATCAACCCGCTCTTCCCGCAGCCCGGCAAGTGGCAGACGAAAGCCGAAACCTACCGCATCCGCTGGCCGTGGCTGCGGGTTGTGGAGGCATAGCCGAAGCACAAGCATCTCCCCCGTGGTACCCCCACCCCTAGCCCTTCCCCCTCGTGGGGAGGGGTAGGGGTGGGGGCCACAGGCACAGGCGCCAGATATGTTTTCCCTTCTCCCGTCGCACCGCGATGGGAGAAGGTGCCCGAAGGGCGGATGAGGGCCTCTCGCCACGAGTCCCGATGCCGAAAGCGGCCCTCATCCGTCGCTGCGCGCCACCGTCTCCCATCGGCTCACGCGGACGGGAGAAGGGAAAAACACCAGGGATTTTACTTGACTTTATTCCTACCCCATGCTAACCACCTCCCACTCCCCCCAGTCGGGGTCCTGCTCATGACGGTGAGCTCGGGCGGGGTGGAGGGCAGGCCTGCGGGTGCGGCGTAACGTGTGCCACACTCCCGGGGGCTGAAGGAGGAACCCGGAGGCATTAAGACCTCCGCGCCGAGAGGCACGCCGGGCCGTCCGAGGGACTGCCGGGTAAGCTTCCTCCCCAAGGCCTAAAAACCTGCCGGATCGCGGGCGCTGCTCAGCGCTCCTACCGCTGGTCCTTCACCGGATCAGCATTCCGCGCCGGGCAGCGCCCGCGCCTCCCTTTTCTGCCTCCGGGGGACAAATGCCACCCTCACCAAGGATGATCCGTGCCCAAAACACCCAGAGATCCGGCAAAGCTTGACCTCGCCCACCCCCAATGCCAAACACCCCGGCAATCATGATAGACACCGCTCACATCCGCAATTTCTCCATCATCGCCCATATCGACCACGGCAAGTCGACGCTGGCGGACCGCCTGATCCAGCTCTGCGGCGCTGTGGCGGACCGGGACATGGTGAACCAGATCCTCGATTCCATGGATATCGAGCGTGAGCGCGGCATCACCATCAAGGCCAATACCGTCCGCCTGGACTACACCGCGAAGAATGGCGAGAAATACGTGTTGAACCTGATCGACACGCCCGGCCACGTGGACTTCGCCTATGAGGTCTCCCGCTCGCTCGCCGCCTGCGAGGGCTCGCTCCTCGTGGTCGATGCCTCTCAGGGCGTCGAAGCCCAGACGCTCGCCAATGTCTATCAGGCGATCAACAACAATCATGAGATCGTGCCCGTCCTCAACAAGGTCGATCTTCCGGCGGCCGATGCGGACCGCGTGCGCCAGCAGATCGAGGATGTGATCGGCATCGATGCGTCCGACGCGATTCCGATTTCCGCCAAGACGGGTGTGGGCGTCCCCGATGTGCTCGAAGCCATCGTCCACCGCCTGCCGCCCCCCAAGGGAGACCGTGATGCGCCCCTGAAGGCGCTGCTGGTCGACAGCTGGTATGACGCCTATCTGGGCGTCGTGGTTCTGGTGCGCATCGTCGACGGCGTCCTGAAGAAGGGCATGAAGGTGCGGCTCATGTCCACCAATGCCGTTTATCAGCTGGAGCGCGTGGGCGTTTCCCGCCCCAAGAAAGAGACCGTGGACGAGCTCGGCCCGGGCGAGATCGGCTTCTTCACCGCCTCCATCAAGCAGGTGGCCGATACGCGGGTGGGCGATACCATCGTCGATGAAAAGAACATGACGGCCACGCAGCTGCCCGGCTTCCGTCCGGCGCAGTCCGTCGTCTTTGCGGGCTTCTTCCCCGTGGATGCGGCGCGCTTCGAGGATCTGCGCGAGGCCATTGGCCGCCTCCGCCTGAACGATGCAAGCTTCACCTATGACATGGAAACCTCGGCGGCCCTGGGCTTCGGCTTCCGCTGCGGCTTCCTGGGGCTGCTCCATCTCGAAATCGTCCGTGAGCGGATCGAGCGCGAGTTCAACGTCGATATCATCACCACCGCACCGTCCGTCATCTACAAGGTCAATCTCCGGGACGGCACCCATATCGACCTGCACAATCCGGCGGATCTGCCCGACCAGACACTGATCGAATCGATCGAGGAGCCGTGGATCGAGGCGACGATCCTGGTGCCGGACGATTATCTGGGCTCCATCCTCAAGCTCTGCGAGGACCGCCGCGGCCGCCAGAAGCAGCTCACCTATGCGGGCTCGCGCGCCATGGTCGTCTACGACTTGCCGCTGAACGAAGTGGTGTTCGACTTCTACGACCGCCTCAAATCCGTCTCCCGCGGCTATGCCTCCTTCGACTACAAGATGACCGATTATGAAGAGGGCGATCTCGTGCGCCTCGGCATTCTGGTCAATGGCGAGCCCGTCGATGCCCTCGCCATGATCGTCCACCGGGCGCGGGCCGAGCAGCGTGGCCGGGTGATGTGCGAGAAGCTGAAGGAGTTGATCCCGCGCCACATGTTCCAGATCCCGATCCAGGCGGCGATCGGCGGCAAGATCGTGGCGCGCGAGACCTTGTCGGCACTCCGGAAAGACGTGACGTCGAAGTGCTACGGCGGCGACATCAGCCGCAAGCGCAAGCTTCTGGACAAGCAGAAGGAAGGCAAGAAAAAGATGCGGCAGTTCGGCAAGGTCGAAATCCCGCAGGAAGCCTTCATCTCCGCCCTGAAGATGGATGAAAACTGAGGCTGATCCTCATTCGGTGCTGGACCGTAGTTTGGAATGATTCTAAACTCTGGCCTGACCGAAAGGGATTTCACCGGCCGTGAAGAGCTTCTCCGACCTCACCGAACAGGAACTTCTGGCGCTCGCCATTTCCAGCGAGGATGACGACGCCCGCTCCTATGCGGGATTTGCCCATGCGCTGATGGACACCTATCCGGCCTCCGCCAAGGTCTTCATCGAAATGGCGGAAGAGGAGCATGAGCACCGCCGCTGGCTCACCGATCTCTACCAGCGGAAATTTGGGGATTTCATCCCGCTGATCCGGCGGTCCGACATCCAGGGCTTCGTGCGCCACAAGCCGGCCTGGACCATCGGCAAGCTCAACATCGAAGAAATGCGCCAGCGCGCCGAAGTGATCGAACTCGAGAACTATCGCTTCTACAAGCAGGCTGCCGAGCGCAGCCAGGACGACCACGTGAAGAAGCTCCTCCTGCAGCTCGCCGAGGCCGAGAAGGGCCATGAGTCGATTGCCGTGAAGCTGGGCACCACCCATTTGACCGCCGATGCCAAGATCGAGGAGGGGGAAGCCAAGCGCCGGCTGTTCCTGCTCCAGGTCATCCAGCCCGGGCTGGTGGGCCTCATGGATGGCTCCGTTTCGACCCTGGCGCCGCTCTTTGCCGCCGCCTTTGCCACGGGCAGCACCTGGGAAACGTTCCTGGTGGGCCTCGCCGCCTCCGTAGGTGCCGGTATTTCCATGGGGCTCGCCGAGGGCCTGTCGGATGATGGCAAGCTCACCGGCCGCGGCCACCCGCTCATCCGTGGCCTGGCGGCCGGCATCATGACGGCCGTGGGCGGGCTGGGGCATACACTCCCCTATCTCATCCCCCATTTCTGGACGGCCACATGGATCGCGATCGCCGTGGTGTTCTGCGAGCTCTGGGTGATTTCCTGGATCCGCTACAAATACATGGACACGCCTTACTTCAAGGCTGCGCTGCAGATCGCGGTGGGGGGCTTGCTGGTCTTCCTCACTGGCGTCCTTATCGGGAGCGGCGCCTGAGCCTCATGACAGCCGGATCAGCACCGCGCCGATCACAATCAGCACCGCACCCAGCAGGCGGGGGATGGTGACGGTTTCCTTCAGCACCCGCATCGACAGCAGCATGACGACCAGAATGCTCGTCTCGCGCAACGCCGCAACGCTCGCAATCGGCGCCTCGGTCATCGCCCAGATCGCGATCCAGTATGCGCCGACCGAGAGAAGCGCGCCGACGATGCCCGTTTTCCAATAGGGGGCAACCTCGCGCACGATTCCTGGGCCCCGCATGAAGAGCGCCGTGATGCCCAGGAACAAGGCATCGAAAGCGAACACCATCCCTGCATAGGAAGACGGTTGCCCAGACGCCCGCCCGCCCATCCCGTCCACAATCGTATAGGCCGCAATGAAGACCGAGGTGCCAATGGCAAAAAACAGCGTGAGCCCGTCCAGCCGCAATCCCCGGTGCCCGAGCAGGCTGATCACCCAGATCCCCAGCACCAGGATTGCGACGCCCGCAATTCCCACGGCGTTCAGTTCCTCGTGCAGAAAGGTCCAGGTGACTGCAAGCGTCAGCAGAGGTGCCGCACCCCTGGCAATCGGATAGACTTGGCTCAGATCCCCCGTGCGGTAACTCCGCGCCAGAAACAAATTATAGCCAAGGTGCAGAACGCCCGAGGTGATGGCGTAGGGCAGGCTCGCAAGCGCAGGGGCAGGGAATACCAGCAGCATGGCGAGACCCATGAAGCCCATCAGCGTCTGGATCAGGCACAGTGACAGAAACCGGTCCAGCTTCAGCTTGACCAGCACATTCCAGCCCGCATGCATGACAGCAGCGGCAAGCACGGCCAAAAAGACGTTTAATTCCAAGACATCCGCTCCGCCCCGATGGGCTTAGCGCAGCGATGGATGGTTCGCCAGAGGCTTCAGCAATTTGGCTGACCCGTGGGAGGTCTGCAGGTAAGCGTGGCGGATTGCAGCGGACGCATGACAATCTCGCGCCGTATGAGTTTGCTGGAAAAGCCGAGAATGTTGACCATGTCCAGTATTGTCACCCGGGGTGGAACATAGTTTGCGCAGACGACAACCACCACAATATCGCTGTTTTCGGTCAGTGGGGTCAAGCGAACTGTATCGGGGTCTGCGCAGGTCGGCGCGGTCGCGCCGTTCGTCATCGCATTGCCGTTCACCCTGGCGCTGGTCGACGACCTGGACCACCTCAACTCCGCATTCTTGGTAACAGGATTCCTAAAATAGCCAAAGACCGTGATCCTCACATTGCTTATGGGGATAGGGGTGAGCGCCAGTTCTGCGCCGACGAAGAAATCATCTATCTCGCTTGCGTTTATGAATGGGCCTCTGTGGGTGACGAGATCAGCCATCAGTTCTGCCGAAGTGTTCAGCTTCCGGAGAGTGGAGACATAATTCACGACGTCGGCCATTCCCATGAACAGAATGATGAGCAAGGGAGCGAAGAGGATGAACTCCATTGCGGCGGCGCCCGATTCGAATCGCCGCCGATTGTGGGAAGCGTTCACTGATCCGGACATCAAAACTGTTCGTTCCGGAAAATGGCAACCCCACTCAAACGCCTGATATTGGGTTGACCCGCGACGTTGCCAAACATTTCCCCGACAAAGGGGAAGTAAAATCGCCAGTCGTATGTGGCGACCATGCTTCCCATCGCCATGCTTCCGCCAGGGTTGTAGGTGGGGGTGGCAAGTGATCCGACAGCATTGGGACCGGTGAAATTGAGATTGGCAAAACTGCCGGCGCTCAATACCTCAAGTTTGAGGTTCGCTGCGCAGTTTGGAAGAAATCTGATGGTGCTGCAGATCTGGGCTGTCATTGCTGTCCGATCGACAGTTATTGCTGATGTAGCGTGATTGGTCACTGCGCCGATACGGACCAACCGAGCACCAGCCTGAACAGAGTTCTGAAGTTGAAACTGAACTAACGAGGTCAGCCCCACTTCCAGGATGCAGCCGATCAGAAAGAACAATGGAAATGCGACAAGAGCGAACTCTACTGCAGTGGATCCACGCTCGGCGCCCCGAGAAACAGGCAGTATCGGCCTGATAAATCTGGGTACCATTTGGCTAAATCTCCTGCGTCGAACGACTTCAACGCATAGAGTGTAGCACCTTTAGAGGTGAAAATACAATTATAAGATGCATTCAGGGAGCCGGAGTGATAGCTGCTGGAGGTGCCACAAGCGCGGGCGAAAGTGGAGCCATGGGCACGGAACCTTCCGACCGGAAAGTTGGTGCGAAAAACGCGTCGCCTGACGCCTGAGATGAAGCGAAACCGTTCCGAGCGCCTGTCTGCGCCATATAATTCCCGAAATTTTCACTGGCGTCACCGATGCGCAGGGTCGACTCGCAGTCAGTTACGCATGTGAATGTGTTCCGCCCTTTGGGCGTGTAAACAGAAATACTCAGGGGATCATCAAAAACGACCCGCAATAGGTAGTTGCCGATCTTTCCGCCTTGTTCGTCATAGATCACCAGATTGGTCAGACCGTGCCCGCGCGCATGAAGAAACAGTGACTTTCCATCCAATGTTACGTCCGCCACTGCGGGGTTGCCCACCACAATCGTTGATGGCAGTGCGGGAAGTGCAAGGCGCTGGGACTGATCAAACGTCAGGACAAGTTCCACCGGCGCTTGGTCATCTGCTTTGGCAGTGGAGGGCAGTACGCCCCCAAGAAATGCTGTAATTGCAAGTACAACGCAGTATTTCTGCATGAGGCAGACTCCGATCATAAGAGGCGAATGGCCGAAATATGTGCCTCGAACGGTGAATCTTCTCTTAATGCGGTCGAAGGGGGAGTGGTAAGGGTCTCATCAATTCTTCTCTTTCGGCCTCACAAGGAAACCCTATTTCACTTGAGTTTCTTTGCCAGTCCTGGTGAAAATCATCACAGGGATGGCCGCGCGGACAACGCCCCGACATCAATTACTGATTGCAAATGTTTTCATTTTAAGGCTTTACTGCCCATGGCAAAATGCGGGCGAAGTTTAAACAGCTGTATTACAGTATAATTGAAATTTATACTTTTAAGACGCACGTTTTTACGCAATGAATATTAGGTAAAATTACCAGGAAAATAATTTCTCCGTCGAACCATGTAAACATTGCTTGACTTGGTCTTTACCTGTTCTTAAAGCAGAACCGCGATGATGCAACCGAAGGTCTAAGGACGCGCCCATTTGGGACCATCTTTGAGCCTGAGCAGTCAGATAAACATTGGAGAATTCAAAATGAACAGTATTGAACGCTTTTTGCAGGATGACTCGGGTGCAACTGCAATTGAATACGGCATGATTGCTGGTTTGATTTCGGTTGCGATCATTGCATCCGTCAAGCTCATTGGCACCAAGCTGAAGACCGTGTTCACCAATATCTCGGCTTCACTTTAAGAATCTCAATTTCCCGGCGGCGCTCCACTCGCATCAGTTGCCAGTGGGGTGCCTGTCCGGTCGTAGTCGAGGCATATCTTTCTGGAGGACCTCTATGGATGGTTCCCAGCCGGCCATTATTGTTTTCTGTCTTTTGATGATCATCGCAGGTGCTGGGGATGCGATGATGATGCGAATTCCGAACCGGCTGACAATTTTGATTTCCGCCTTGTTTCTCCCGGCGGCCCTCGCATCTGGCATGGCGCCAGCAGATATCTGGGTGCACTTCGCCTCTGGGCTCGCATTGCTGGTGCCGGGGTACTTGCTGTTTCGGTTTGGTTATATTGGCGGGGGCGATGCCAAGCTCATCGCTGCCGCAGGGCTTTGGCTCGGCTTTCCCTGTTCAGCGATTTTTCTCGTGCTCACCGCGCTTTCGGGCGGTGTTCTGGCACTGGCAATGAGCGTCTGGTTTGTTTTCAATGTTGAAGCTGGCCTTCGCAGCGACAGGCTCGGCAGGCTGTTCCTGTCATTTTCACCTGATATTCCTTACGGCTTTGCAATCGCGGCGGGAGCCATCCTTGCAACGCCCTACAGCTGGTATTCAACTTAATATACAACTAAAACGTACAAATTAACCCAAATTTGACCAATACACGCTAAAGTATTGAGAATTCCGGCTGCCGAGAGGTGAAGTAAATGAACAGGACACGGTTAATCGCTCTGGCAATCGCGGCCGTTGCCGCATTGCTCGCCGTGTTTTTGGTGCAGGGACTATTTGCGACAGATCCTCCTCCAGCCCCTGTGGTGGACGTCAAGTCCAACAAGGTTGATGTTCTTGTGGCCTCGAAGGACCTCGCCCAGGGCGAGAAGCTCGGCAGCTTCGGACTGCAATGGCGGCCATGGCCCCGGGATAATGTGGTGGGAAATATGATCACGAGCGAAACCCTGCCAGATGCCATCGAGACGCTAAAGGATGCCCGTGCAAGGCTGCCGCTCGTGACGGGGGAACCGATCGTTGAATCCCGGATCGTCCAGCCGGGCGACCGGGGATTCATGGCCGCCATTCTACCTAAAGGCATGCGTGGAATCGCAATAGAAATATCGGACAACTCGGCAGTGGGCGGCTTCATCCTTCCTAACGACCGGGTCGACGTGATTTTAACACGCCGGGGTGGATCCGATGGCGGATCCGACTCCCAGGCAACTAGTGAGACGATTTTCAGCAACGTCAAAGTTCTGGCTATCAATCAATCCCTGATTTCACCCGAAGACGGCCCCGCCATGCCGGGAGGGCGGAATGCCGTCGTGGAGCTTGAGCCGAGGCAGGCCGAAATCCTCACCAAGATTGCTGCCTCAGGCGAACTTTCGCTGGTACTCCGCTCCCTCGCAGAAGAAGGCGACTCCGGCATGGCAGACGAACGTCCAGTTCTGTCTGACTCTTACATGAGCAGGCGAACAAACAAAGCAGACGGACCGCTTCTGATCCGTTACGGCCGCGAAGAACTTATCAAGAACCGGTGAGGCAGGAGCGCAATCATGTCCAAGTTCAGCACCGCCCAGTCGATTTCAAATCGAGCCAAAGCCTGCGCAAGGCTAGCCGCAAGCGTTGCACTGGCCGCAACTTTACTCTGCTTCCCGTTTCCACTCACCCGTGGAAACGCGGCAGACAAGGCCGTGGTCGATGTGTCCGGTGCACAGCAAGGCTCCCGATTGCTTCGCCTTGGACTAAAGAAGAGCGCCGTCCTCAAACTGCCAGCTGCCGCGAAAGATGTCATTGTTGGCGACAACGAGCTTGTGGACGTTGTTCTCAAAAGCCGTGATACCGCATATCTGTTCGCGCGTGCCGCTGGTCAGACCAACATCTTCTTCCTCGACGCGGCCGGCAGGCAGATCATGCAGCTGGAACTCGAGGTGACGCTCGATACAAAGTCCCTCAAGGAACTTCTTGATCGTTCGATTCCAGGAAACGCGATCCAGGTCGACAGTTCGGGTGCCAACGTCGTGCTCAAAGGCACCGTCGCTGACGCCCAGCAGGGAAAGACTGCCGAAGATCTGGCGAAGCGCTTCATGTCTGGAAATGGTGGGGGTGAAGACAGCGTCGTCAACCTCCTCAAGATCGCCGAAGGCAATCAAATCATGCTCCGCGTCCGTGTGGTTGAACTGAAGCGGACAATCTTGAAACAGCTTGGAATTAACCTGCAAGGCAACATCACGGCCGGCACGTTCAACTTTGACTTTGTAAACAAAACAATTGCTGACTCCGGTCAGGATGTTTTGAAGGGCATTGCAAGCTTCCCCGGCTCCCCCCTCAAGATCGACGCAACGATCAAGGCCTTGGAAAACACAGGGCTTGCGACCGTCCTTGCTGAGCCAACTTTGACTGCAGTCTCAGGTGCGCCTGCAAGCTTTCATGCGGGCGGCGAGTACCCCTATTCAAACTGTTCCCTGCCGGATGCAGTGACTTTCAATTACACTTGCACCGTCCAATTTCAGCCATATGGAATTACACTAGACTTCACACCCACCGTGCTGTCGGGAGGTCGGATCGCTCTCAACATCTTCACGGAGGTGAGCGACATAGCGCCCAATCCATATGGCAATCAACCCGTGATCGATCTCCGCAACGCGCAGACCTCTATTGAACTTCCGTCGGGCGGGTCCATGATGCTTGCAGGTTTGATTAAGAATATCTCAAAGCAGACGCTCAATAATACGCCGGGTTTGCGTTCACTGCCGATACTGGGAGCGCTGTTTTCCAGTCAGGATTTTCAGCGTGATCAAAGCGAGCTCGTGGTTATCGTTACGCCCTATCTCGTGGGCCCCACAGAGGATAGCAAGCTGGCGACGCCGATTGACCGCTTCAATTCACCCACGGACCTGCAGCAGATTTTCCTCGGCCGTCTGAACCGGGTTTATGGCCTGCCGGGCAGTGAAAGCGCTGGTACCTATCACGGCCAGGTTGGCCATATTGTCGATTGAAAGTGAAACCAATCATGAACCTCCGCCGCATCCCTCTGTTCCCTCGGCGACTTGCCGCCACCGCAATCTTGGCCTTGGCCTCAGGCGCTCTGTCTGGATGTTCAAGCGACTTTGCGAGCATAGACGATGTCTATGTACCCGCCAGCGTCGCTGAGAACAATCCCATCAAGGTGGGGGACAGACCGGTGAAGCTCACCGTTTCGGCCACGTCAAATGGCATCGAAGCCAGTGATGTAAGCAATGTAAAAGACTTTGCGCGAAGTGCCGCGTCTTCCTCTGCCAAGGTGACTGTTGCATACCCGGCGGGCAGCAGCAAGGCGCGCCGCAGCGCCGCCCAAGCGGCGAGCATTCTCTCCCGGCAGGGTGTCGCTCACGCTGCGATTTCGATGACGCCTTATGAAGGCAGTTCGAACTCCGTCACCTTGTCCTTCACGACCAAAATGGCAGTCACCAAACCCTGCGGAAGCTGGGACAGAAACATGCGCGGCAACCAGTTCAACGAGCCTGATCCCAACTTGGGATGTTCTACTCAGCAGAACGTCGCTGCGATGGTGTCGAATCCAGAAGATCTTCAACATTCGAGGACAATGTCGCCTGCACCAAGTGCAGCTCAAGGCGCGGCCTTGAAAGACTATTATGACGGGAGCTGGACCGAGCCATCCGGCAGCGGCATGACGTCGGGTTCCGGCGCATCAGGCTCTTGATCCCGCTTCCACATTCCTGAGGCAAGACTTGTTACCATGAACCCATCGCCCGCAGAGCCATCTCCGGAAACGGCCATCGTCGAGAATCGACCGGTGGCAATCGTGCCACGGATCAATATTCACGCATTTTGTGAAACTCCGCAGACACTGGCCACGATTGAAGCAGCATTTGCAGATCGGAGAATGTCACGTGCTCACGGTTCTGTTGAGTCCGGGGGAATTCTGGCGGCGGTACGTTACTTTCAATCTCAGTCGACCCCCAACCTCCTGCTTGTCGAATCGACTGCCTCTGCGACTGCACTTCTCGCTGAGCTGGCGAGTCTGGCGGACGTCTGCCAACCACAGACCAAGGTCGTGGTCATCGGACAGCACAATGACGTTCTCCTCTATCGTGAGCTGATCCGCCAGGGTGTGAGTGAGTATGTTGTTGCACCAAGCAATCCGATTCAGCTCGTGGAGACGATCGCAGGACTGTACCGGAGTGAGAAGGCTCAGCCGGTCGGTAGAGTGATATCTTTCATTGCGGCGAGAGGTGGTACGGGGTCGAGCACAGTCGCACATAATTGTGCGTGGAACTTTGCAAGAACGGCCGCGATCGAAACCGTGATTGTTGATCTCGATCTCCATTACGGCACCGCAGCTCTCAATTTCAACGCCGACTCCAGCGTGGGCATCCTTGAGGCATTAAGCCAGCCTGAGCGGGTGGACGGGCTGCTCCTTGATCGGCTGCTGATCAAACTGGGTGGAAAGTTGAGCCTGCTCAGTGGCCCTGGAGGGATCGAGCGCGATATTCATATAGAGGCCCATGCCGTTGAAACGATCCTCACGGCTCTTCGTTCAAGCGTTCCCTGCGTTGTTGTTGACCTGCCGCACTGCTGGTCCCCCTGGGTAAAATTTACACTGCAGCACGCAGATCAAATTGTCATCACGGCGGAACCTGACTTGGCGAGCTTGCGAAACGCGAGGTATCTTGTAGATCTGTTTACTGCGGGCAGACCCAACGATCCGCCACCGCGCCTCCTCCTGAATCAGGTGGGTGCTCCCAAGCGGGCGGAAATCTCCAGCGCAGATTTTGCCAAGGCTGTTGGGATCAGCGTCAGTGCCAGTATACCGAACGATCCGCAGAATTTTGGAGCGGCACTGAACAATGGCAAGATTTTGCTTGAGCTTGCGCCAAAGTGCAAGCCTGCGGAAGCCTTGCGAAACTTTGCTGACAGCCTGTTGGGATCTGAGAAACCTGTCAGCCCGACCCCCGCCCGTCCATCGTTTTTCAAGAGGCTTTCGCTAAGAGGGAAGACGTAAATGTTCGGAAAGCGTTCTGGGGGGAGCCCATCCAAGGAGCTGCTTGTTCCGTCTGAGTCGGCCACCAAATCAGAGGCCGCACTGAGAATTGAACTCGAGCAAAAACGAGGCAGCCTGCAACCCGGTTTCAGTGCCCTTGACCAACCAAGAACATCCCAAAATTCACCAGTTCTGGCGCCCAATGCCAGCACGCCCACACCGAGTCCAAAGATTGACATTGGTCTGCAGCAGGCGCGTTCGGAAAATTACTACGACATCAAAAGCACCATTTTCAACGCACTGATTGACGCGATCGATCTTACGCAAATATCCCAAATTGACAGGCTCGCGGCGCGGGATGAGATCAGGGATATTGTAAACGAGATTATCGCGCTGAAAGATGTCGTGATGTCCGTCAAGGAGCAGGAGGAACTGCTCGAGGACATTTGTAATGATGTGCTTGGCCTGGGCCCTCTAGAACCATTGCTGGCGCGCGATGAAATATCGGACATCATGGTGAATGGTGCCGGCACGACGTTCATTGAAGTCGGTGGCCGGGTGCAGCACACAGGGGTGCGTTTCAGGGACAACACGCAGCTCCTCAACATCTGCCAGCGTATCGTCAGCCAGATCGGCCGAAGGGTTGATGAGGCGAGTCCCATTTGCGATGCGCGCCTCCTGGATGGCTCGCGTGTCAATGTCATCGTTCCACCACTTTCAATCGACGGACCAGCCCTCACCATCCGCAAGTTCAAGAAGGACCGGCTGAAACTGCCCGATCTCGTCAGATTCGGCTCCATTACTGCTGAAGGCGCAACGCTCTTGCAGATCATTGGGCGTGTCCGTTGCAACGTTCTGATTTCAGGGGGTACGGGTTCAGGAAAGACGACGCTTCTGAACTGCCTCACGGCCTATATCGATGACGACGAGCGCATCATTACCTGTGAGGACGCAGCGGAACTTCAGCTGCAGCAACCGCATGTGGTGCGCTTGGAAACGAGACCGCCTAATCTCGAGGGTGAAGGCGAGATTACCATGCGCGATCTGGTCAAGAACTGCTTGCGCATGCGGCCCGAGAGAATCATTGTCGGCGAAGTGCGTGGACCTGAGGCCTTCGACCTGCTGCAGGCCATGAATACTGGTCATGACGGATCAATGGGCACGCTGCACGCCAACAGTCCGCGTGAGGCGCTGTCGCGTATCGAGTCAATGATCACGATGGGTGGCTTCTCCCTTCCATCAAAGACAATCAAGGAGATGCTCTGCGGCTCCATTGATGTGATTGTGCAGGCGTCCAGGCTTCGCGATGGCTCACGGCGGATTACCCACGTCACTGAGGTTGTGGGCATGGAAGGCGATGTCATTATCACTCAGGATTTGATGGTGTTCGAGATCTCCGGCGAAAATGCCGAGGGTAAGATCATCGGCCGTCACAGATCTACCGGCATAGGGCGCCCCCATTTCTGGGAGCGCGCGCGCTATTTCAATGAAGACCGCCGGCTCGCCGAGACGCTTGAAAAGGCAGAGAATCCAAGCGGCGGAGGGTAATTTGATGATGGAGGGGATCAATCTCACGCAAATTGCTGTCATCGCACTGATTGCATTGGCTGTCGGATGTGCGACTTTTTTCCTTTTAGCACCACTGTTGGCGGAGCGGGGCCCTGAGGCGAAGCTCAGGACGATGGCGGCGGACCGAAAGGCGGCCCAACCGAAGAAGCAGTCGGCCGTCAGCCGCCTTGTGGATGGTCAGAAAGACAACCGCCGCCGCCAGGTCCAGGAGTCACTCAAGAATTTTGCGGAACTCGAAAAGAAGCGAAAGAAGGGACTGGGCCTCCGGGTGCTTATCATCCGTGCTGGGCTCCGAATATCTGTCAGGAGATACTGGGTGGCCGCAGGGCTCACCGGTCTGTCCATCTGGTTTATTTGCACGCTGCTCGGCACGGGAAACTACATCGCTATTCTGGGCGGAATCGCCGGGGTCTTTGGGCTTCCTCGCTGGTTTTTGGGATTTTTGGCGTCGCGCCGCCAGAAGGCCTTTCTTGCCGATCTGGCGGATGCAATTGACGTTATGGTCCGTGGTTTGAAGGCCGGCTTGCCGCTTTCGGATGCAATGAGGATCATCGCGACCGAGTCTCCGCCTCCGCTAGGGCCTGAGTTCCTTGACGTTGTGGAAGGGCAACGAGTGGGAATCACAATTGAGCAAGGTATTGAACGCATGTTTGAACGAATGCCATTGCCAGAAGTGAATTTCCTCGGCATTGCCATCGGCATTCAAGCAAAATCCGGCGGCAATCTGTCAGAAGCACTCGGTAATCTCTCCAAAGTTCTTCGTGAACGCAAAAAGATGAAAGCCAAGATTCGCTCTTTGTCTCAGGAAGCGAAAACCTCAGCGATCATCATTGGCTCGATCCCATTCTTCCTCATCGCTGCATTGCTTTTTCTCAATCCCGACTACATGACGCCGCTGTTCTCGACGACTTCCGGGAACCTTGTCTTGGCAGGCAGTGCGATCTGGATGTCGATAGGCATTGTTGTTATGCGTAAGATGATTAACTTTGAAGTTTAAGCGAAGGGCCAAGGCAAGCAATGCTTGAGATATTGGAAGGACTAATCGAGCCGCGGACGATCATCACAGTGCTGATCGCTTTCCTCGCCTTCGCGTCGGTTCTGGGCCTTGCCGCAACTCTGACAGAGCGCGATCCCCTCAAGTCTCGTATGAAGGCAGTCAGCAAGGAGCGCGAAAAGCTCCGTGTCAGTCAGAGAGGGCAAATCGGCACCGTGGAGCCGCGGCTGAGATCGGGGCAGCAGGGGGGCGCTGCTCAACAGGTCGTTGATGTTCTACATTTGCGCCGGATCTTTGAAGCCAATTCGTCGCGCCAGCTCCTCCGGCAGGCTGGGCTCAGAAGCCAGCATCATCTTGCAATATATCTCGCAGCACGCGTTGTTTCGCCAATTGCGTTAGGTCTACTGACGTTTTTCTATATGTCGACGTTTTTCTCTGAGTCACTGCCCTCGCTGCGCATTGCGGCGGCCGCAATGGCCATGGTTCTTGGCAATTATATTCCCTACTTGACTGTGAAAAACATGGTCACGCGGCGGCAGGAATCAATTCGCAAGGCGTGGCCTGATTCGCTTGATTTGATGCTCATTTGTGTAGAAGCCGGTATGGCTGTTGAGCCCGCCTTGCAGCGCGTCTCCGGAGAGATAGGAACAGTTTCTGTCGCTTTGGCAGAGGAGCTGGCTCTCACCGTTGCAGAGCTCTCCTACCTGCAAGAACGGCGCAAGGCGTTTGAAAATTTGTCCAACAGAACAGGGCTGCCACAGGTCAAGTCGGTTGTGATGAGTCTCATTCAGTCAGAGCGCTATGGAACGCCCTTGGGAACAGCTCTGCGGGTGCTCGCTCAGGAAAACCGTGAAATGCGGATGTCAGAAATTGAGCGCAAGGCGGCCGGCCTGTCCCCGAAGCTCACTGTGCCGATGATGCTGTTCTTTATGCCTGTCATCTTCTTTGTCATTCTTGCGCCAGTGGTGCTGAACGGCTTTAAGCAGATGTAGGAGGGCGGGTTCAGGTCTCAGCCCTGGCTTTTTCCATCACTGATTTGCTGCCATGTATTGGACTGCGAGAGCATCTTCTTGAGATAGGCCATGTTTTCTTCGACCTGTTCCGGCGGAAGGTCCTGTTGGGCAAGCTTTGTGGCTTCATCGAAGCGGCCCTGCAGCCCCACCACCAGCGCCAGGTTCTGGCGAATGCGCGGAACGCTCTTGGCGCGGGGGAGTGCGTCCGCGCTGCGCAGTTCCGTCTCGGCCTGCTTGAGGTTGCCTTCGAGCGCATAGGACATGGCAAGGTTGTTCATGACGGTGAGATTCTGCGGATCCGCAGCAAGGGCTTTTTGATACTGTTCGCGGGCTTTCTGATAAAGGCCTTGCTGATCATAAGCCGAGCCCAGTGCCGACGCGATGCGCCAGTCGGAGTCACCGGCTTTCTCAGCCCCTTCGAGGACGGGGATTGCTGTTTCGGACTGCCCGGCGCTGACGAGTTTCCGGCCATAGAGGCCAGCGAGCTTGCCATTTTTCGGGTTCATCACCGTCAGCTGCTGATAGACGCTGAGCTCCTGTTCGGTGTTGCCCACGGCTTCGAGGCCGTTGGCATAGGCAAGACCCTTGTTCACATTCTTTGGGTCTGTCTGCCATTTGACGCCAAGATCTGCCAGGGCCTCGGGAGAGACAGGTGCTGTCGAGGCTGTCGCCAGATCGCTGGCGCCCGTCGTCTGGCTCGTGGTCTTGTTACAGCCGGTCAGCACAACGGTGGTGGTAAGAATGAGGATTGCTGCGGCGGGACGGCCCGCTCGTGACATCCATGACATGTTGGAGCTCCACTCCCGGTTAATGGGGCTACTTTGGCGGGTACTGGTCAATATTTGATTAACCATGATCGCGATTGGCGTTATGGGATTTCAAACCTGGGAGACGGCCTCATGACTGACGTTGAAACCATCCTTCTCGATCCGCAGCGGCGCGGCATTCCGATCTCCGCTATTGCCTCATCCGCGTGGGAAAAGACCCGGAAAACCATGTCTGCAGACCTGCGGAACTGGGCCGATGCAAATGGCTTCAAGGGCCAGCCCGGCCGCTCGCTGACTGTTCCAGGCCCGGGAGGCGCGCTGAAGCAGGTTCTCGTGGGGGCGGATCAGGGAGGCGATGCGTTTGCGCTGGCCAAGCTCTGCCGCAATTTGCCGGAAGGGGTTTATTCACTGGAGGCGGGGTTTGCTGCGCCCGATCTCCTGGCGCTGGGCTGGTGCCTCGAGGCCTATGGTTTTGACCGCTATGGCAAGACCTCTGCAGCTGTAGCGAAGCTCGTCTGCCCGAAAGGGGTTGACCGGAAATCAATACTGCGCGCGGCGAAAGCAAGTTACTTTGTGCGCGATCTCGTCAATATGCCTGCCTCCGATATGGGGCCGGATGAGTTGGAGGCCGCTGCCGCCCGGATGGCGCGTGTCCACAAGGCGAAGTTCAGCGTCACCTCTGGCAAGGCGCTGGAGAAGGGCTTCCCGATGATCCATGCCGTGGGCAGGGCCAGCCCGCGCCTGCCGCGTTTGATCGACTTCACGTGGGGCCCCGCGCGTGCGCCCAAAGTCACTCTCGTGGGGAAGGGCGTCTGCTTTGATACGGGTGGACTCGACATCAAGCCTGCCGCCGGCATGGCCTTGATGAAGAAGGACATGGGGGGTGCCGCCAATGTGCTTGGCCTGGCCCAGATGATCATGGAAGCAGGCTTGAAGCTCCGCCTGCGCGTTCTCGTACCGGCAGTGGAGAATGCGATCTCCGGCAACGCCTTCCGCCCGGGAGACGTGCTGCAGAGCCGCAAGGGCATCACGGTGGAGATTGGCAACACCGACGCTGAAGGCCGCCTTGTCCTGGGCGATGCTTTGGCCCTGGCAGATGAGGAAGCCCCGGACCTCCTCATTGACATGGCGACGCTGACGGGCGCCGCCCGCGTGGCACTTGGGCCCGATCTTCCACCTTTCTATACGGATGATGATCGCTTGGCGGCGGCAGTGGCCGATGCCGGAATGCGGGTCAATGACCCTGTCTGGCGGCTGCCGCTGTGGCGGCCCTACACGCGCCTCTTCGAATCCTCACTGGCGGATATGAACAATGCCGGTGACTCTGGGTTCGCGGGCTCGATCACCGCGGCGCTGTTCTTGAGGCGTTTCGTCGAGAAAGCGAAGTCTTACGCACATTTTGATGTTTTCGCCTGGACGCCGTCTGCGCGCCCCGGCCGGCCGAAGGGGGGCGAGGCCCAGGCCATGCGTGCATTGTTCGAGGTCATCCGCCAGCGCTATGGGTGAGCGGCTCTTGCCAGCTTCACGCTTTGCGGCCAAACTGTAACGGGGCCGAAACAACCAACGCGGCTCAAGAGTTTGTCATGTCCGCTGCGTTGACCACCGCCCAATCCCTGACCCTCTGGCACGACGTGGCCCTTGCTCTGGTGAGGGACGATGAGCCCGATCTCTCGGTGCGGCAGATCTGCATTCTGCTCACCATCTATCTCGAGGCGCCGCCGCACACGGTGCGCGATCTCGCGAAGAAACTTGGCGTCACCAAACCCGTCATCACACGGGCGCTCGATACGATGGGGAAGCTTGAACTGGTGAGCCGGCGGCGTGACGATAAAGACCGGCGGAACGTGCTGGTTCAGCGCACCGTCAAGGGTGCCCTCTATCTGGAGCGCCTGGCGGATAGGATTGGAAATCTTTCACAAAAGCTCTAGTGAGCAGATCATGAACACGCTCGATCCCCGTCTCCATGCCTATCGCGCCGACCTTGCCGATGCAGCACTCGCAGGCCAGGTCGCGGCCGAAGAATTCGTCGCCCCGCGACTGTTGCAGGTGGTTGAGCCAATCATCGCAGTTCACAAGGCTCCGCGCTTCGATGCCATGCAAATCACCCAGGCGCTGCTGGGAGAGACGGTGAAACTCTTCCAGGAGGAAGAGGGCTGGGCTTGGGTCCAGCTGCTGCGTGACGGCTATGTTGGCTATGTGAATTCCAATGCGCTCTCGGCCGCGGTGACCGTTCCGACGCACCGTGTCGCCGTGCTCTCAACCTTCATGTATCCGGAACCAAGCCTCAAGACGCAGCCCGCCATTCCCATTCCGCTCAATGCCGAAGTTGAAGTGGGGGGTTACTCCGGCGCTTTTTCGCAACTCTCCAACGGCCGGTTCGTGTTCACGGCCCATCTGAAACCGGTTGATGCTTTCGAGAGTGATTTTGTCGCGGTCGCCGAATTGTTCCGCCATGTTCCCTATTTCTGGGGCGGAAAATCAGTGCAGGGTCTTGATTGTTCGGGCCTCGTTCAGCTGGCCCTCCAGGCTACGGGAGCGCCTGCCTTGCGGGACAGCGACATGCAGGAGAGGACGCTGGGCACGCAGTTGATGGTCAATGATCTCGATGGTCTGAGGCGAGGCGACTTGGTGTTCTGGAATGGCCATGTCGGCATCATGACGGAAGACCGCACGCTGCTTCACGCCAATGGCCATCACATGATGGTGGTGGCCGAACCGCTGAAGGATGCGGTTGACCGCATTGCCGCGCGTTACGGCCAGATCACCAGTATCAGGCGATCCTGAAAACTTAAAGTATTGGAATTGGTCAATATTTTTGCCTGCTCGGCGGCCCGCCTCTGGATGTCCGTGACCAAAGACGCTAAGCAGCCTTCAGAAGTTAGATTATAGCTATACTGAAAAGGTCCGCGGGGAAGTTTCCATGTACTTCACTTTTGCACGCGCTGAAACGGGGGAGCCTCAAGAGCGCGACCGGATGATCGGACTCACCAAGGAGTATTTCGCGTGGATGGACCCGGAAATTTCGCGTCTCTGCGCAATGTCCATCAGTGACATCGTCGGCATGGATATCAACGCCTATGTCGACTACACGGCCGCAATCGTCAGCCGCATCCAGCCCGAAGAAGGTGGCCTTTATTTCCTGCGCAGCCCTGAGGGCGAAATCGCGGCGATGGGCGGGTTGAGACGGCTTCCCGATGGCGCGGCGGAGATCGTCCGGATTTATACAAGGCCGCCGTTTCGTGGCCATGGCTGCGGTTCGCGGATGGTGAATCACCTCGTGGCGCAGGCAGCTGCACTAGGCTATTCTGTGATCAAGCTCGACACAGGAATTTTCATGTCATCAGCGCATCGGATCTATGAGGCCGCAGGCTTCGTTCGCTGTGAACCTTACGCCGGCGCAGAGCCGCCAGAACAGCTGCAGCCTTATTGGCTCTACATGCAGCGGCCGGTTGGGCCGGTTATGCTCGCCGTTGAATCTCAGTAGCCGCGGGACATGTCCACGAGATTGTCGAGTGCCTCGCCGCTCTGGTGCTTGCGGATATTGCCGGCAACATAGGCGCAAATCGTCTCCGGGTCACTGTCAGCGGCGCAGTGCGGTGTAATCGTCACCTTGGGGTGTGTCCACAGAGGGCTTTCCGGTGGTAAGGGTTCCGGCGTGAAGACATCGAGCGTCGCGGCATGGAGCTCGCCTGAATCGAGGGCTGCCAGAATGTCCTCCGCCACGTGCTGACGGCCACGGCCGGCATTGATGACGATTGGCGCACCGAAAGGCCCGTTGCGCGAGAGCTTGGCGATGGTCCCGCGGTTGATGATCCCATCCGTATCGGGTGTGGCCGGCAGAAGCGAGATCAGAACGTCAGTGCGTGCCAGGAAGGCGTCAAACTCGGCCTCACCGGCAAAACTTTCGACGCCGGGAATGGTCTTGGGCGACCGGCTCCAGCCAGCCACGCGGAAACCCAGGTCGCGCAGCCTGACCGCGGAATCAGCGCCCATCACGCCCATGCCCATAATGCCAACGCTCAAGTCCCGCGCCGCATGCGTGGGGAAGGAATCCCAGATCTTCTTCCGCTGGTTCTCGTCAAGGCGGCGCTGCTGGCGGTGGTGCATGAGAACATGCAGCACGATGTATTCCGTCATGCGGCCGGTGAGATCGGGATCATTGACCCTCACAATGGGCACGTTCCCGGGCAGAGTCGGGTCCTTCAGGATCGCATCTACACCGGCCCCCAGAGACATGATGACCTTGAGGTTCGGCAGGCTCTTCACCACGCCCGGCGGCGGAAGCCAGGCGGCACAATATTCGATGTCCTCTACATTGCCGATCCTGTCTGGCCAGACCCGCACATCAAGATCGGGGGCCACCTTGCGCATGGCCGCGGTCCATACATCGATCGGCCATGTGGGCAAAATGAAGAGGAATGCCATTATTGATTTACCACTCCTTCGGGCGCGGCCTTCAGGTTGAGGGCAGCCGCAATCAGCGCCTTTGTATAGTCGGTTTGCGGGTTTGAGAACACCTCTGCCGTGGGTCCGCTCTCCACCATCACGCCGTTCCGGATCACGATCACTTCATTGGCGAGAGCCCGCACCACCTTCAAATCGTGGCTGATGAAGAGATATGCAAGATTGTGCTTCTGTTGAAGACTGCGCAGCAGATCCACGATCTGCGCCTGGACTGACATGTCGAGGGCCGATGTCGGCTCATCCAGCATGATGAATTTTGGCTCGAGCGCCAGCGCCCGTGCGATGGCAATGCGCTGGCGCTGCCCGCCGGAGAACTCATGCGGGTAGCGGTCCATGGTGGAGGGATCAAGCCCCACTTCCGTCAGCGCACGCGCCACGATCTCGCGGCGCTCCTCATAATTGAGGGCCTTGCCCTGAACGGTCAGGCCTTCCTCCACGATCTGCTGGATGGAAAGGCGGGGCGACAAGGAGCCGAACGGATCCTGGAAAACAATCTGCATCTCCTTGCGCAGCGGCCGCATCATCGCCGTGTTGTAGCCGTCGATCTCCTTGCCCATGTAGACGATGGGACCTTCCGAGCGGATAAGGCGGAGAAGGGCCAGACCCAGCGTCGTCTTGCCGGAGCCTGACTCGCCTACAACGCCGAGTGTCTGCCCGCTCCGCACGATCGCATCAACGCCGTCGACTGCCTTGATGTAGCCCACGGTCTTGCGGAAGAAGCCACGCTTGATGGGAAACCAGACTTTCAGATTCTTGGCTTCCAGCACCACGGGGGCTGTGGGGTCACTCGGTGGCGGTGCCCCCTTGGGCTCCGCCGTCAGCAGCAGCTTGGTATAGGCATGCTGCGGGTGCGCGAAAACCTCCTTCGCATCTCCTGCTTCCACCGCCTTGCCGTGCTGCATGACGACGACATTGTCCGCCATGGCGCGCACGATGCCAAGGTCATGGGTGATCAGCAGCATGGCCATGCCGAATTCCGCCTGCAGCTCTTTCAGCAGCTTGAGGATCTGCGCCTGCACGGTCACATCCAGCGCTGTCGTCGGCTCATCTGCGATCAGCAGGTCCGGGTTGTTGGCCAGCGCCATGGCAATCATCACGCGCTGGCGCTGTCCGCCGGACAGTTGGTGCGGGTAGTCCAGAAGCCGCGTCTCAGGATCGCGGATGCCCACCTTGCCGAGAAGGTCGATGATGCGCGTGCGGGCGGCATCGCCCTTCACATTCTGGTGGATCTCGAGGATCTCGCCAATCTGCCGCTCCACCGTATGAAGCGGGTTGAGCGAGGTCATCGGCTCCTGAAAGATCATGGTGATGTCATTGCCGCGCACCCGCCGCAGGTCTCGCTCATCGGCATCAAGGAGTTCCTGGCCCTTGAAGCGGATGGAGCCTGAGGGGTGCGAGGCTGACGGGTAGGGCAGCAACTTCAGAATCGAGAGGGCGGAGACCGATTTGCCCGAACCTGACTCGCCCACCAGCGCCAGCGTTTCGCCCTTCTTGATCGAGAAGGACACACGGTCAACGGCGAGCGTCGTCCGCTCGCCCTGGGTAAAGGCGACGGAGAGATCTTTCACATCGAGAAGATTTTCGCTCATGCGAAAGTCTTCCGCGGGTCAAGTGCATCGCGCACCGCTTCACCAATGAATACGAGGAGTGACAGCATGATGGAGACGATGAAGAAGCCGGTGAGGCCGAGCCAAGGCGCCTGCAGATTGTTCTTGCCCTGTGCAATCAACTCACCGAGCGAGGGTGACCCGGGCGGCAGGCCGAAGCCCAGGAAATCGAGAGAGGTCAACACCGTCACCGAACCCGCCAGAATGAAGGGCATGAAGGTGATGGTGGAGACGACCGCATTTGGCAGCAGATGCTTGAACATGATCCGGGCATCGGACAGGCCCAGCGCACGGGCGGCGCGCACATATTCGAAGTTCCGTGCTCTGAGGAATTCGGCGCGCACCAGGCCCACGATCGATGTCCACGAGAACAGGATCTGGATAAACAGCAGTATCCAGAAGGTGGGCGTGATGAAGGCCGCCAGAATGATGAGGAGATAGAGTGACGGCATGGACGTCCAGATCTCGATGAAGCGCTGGAACAGCAGGTCCGTCCAGCCACCGAAATAGCCTTGCACCGCTCCAGCCCCCATGCCGATCAGCGATGAAATGACGGTGAGGATCAGGCCGAAGGCCACCGAGATGCGGAAGCCATAGATCAGCCGTGCCACGACATCCCGGCCCTGGTCATCAGTGCCCATCCAGTTGAGATTGCCGAAGTTGCAGTTGGGGTCATTCACGCCGAGTGGATATTTGGCGCAAGCCTGTTCGCGCGTCAGCTGGAAGGCCGGGGGGGAGGGAGCCGGCCGGGGCAATTCATTGTTCACAGTGTTGTATGAATAGCGGATGAGCGGCCAGATCATCCAGCCATTGGCCTGAATTTCGTCCTGGTTCACGGGGTCACGAAAATCCGTGCGCGCCAGAAAGCCGCCGAATTTGGTTTCGGGGTAATCCACGAAGGTTGGGTAGAGGAGCTCCCCCTTGTAGGAGACGAGGATCGGCCGGTCACTCGCGATGAAGGGCGCAAAGACCGAGATCAGGAACAACACCGTGAAAACCCAAAAGGACCAGAAGCCCCGTCGGTTCTGGCGGAACAGTTGCCAGCGGCGCTTGTTGAGGGGTGTCATGCGGATGGCCATGGCTCAGACGTCCCGCTTCTCGAAGTCGATGCGCGGATCGATCCAGGTGTAGGTCAGGTCCGAGATGAGCTGCACGATGAGCCCCACCAGCGTGAAAATATAGAGGCTGGCGAAGACGATGGGGTAATCGCGGTCGAGCGTTGCCTTGAAGAACAGGTAACCCAGGCCATCGAGCGAGAAGATCGTTTCGATCAGCAGCGAGCTTGCGAAGAAGGCGCCGATGAAGGCTCCGGGAAAGCCCGCGATCACCAGCAGCATGGCATTCCGGAACACGTGGCCGTAGAGAACCTGATTCTCACTCAGGCCCTTGGCACGGGCGGTAATCACATATTGCTTGCGGATCTCGTCCAGGAAGGAATTCTTGGTGAGCATCGTCATGGTGGCGAAGCTGCCGATTGCCATTGCGAAGAGCGGCAGCGCCAGATGCCAGGCATAGTCCGCGAGCTTGCCGAAAAAGCCCAATTGTTCGAAATTATCCGAGGTCAGGCCTCTGAGCGGAAACCAGCTGAAATAGCTGCCGCCGGCAAACAGCACGATCAGCATGATGGCGAAGATGAAGCTCGGGATCGCATAGCCGATGATGATGACGCCCGAGGTCCACACATCGAATGTGGACCCGTCCTTCACCGCCTTGCGGATGCCGAGCGGAATGGAGACCAGATACTGCACCAGTGTCAGCCAGAGCCCCAGCGAGATCGAAACCGGCATCTTCTCGAGGATGAGGCTGATCACCGAACGGTCGCGGAAATAGCTCTGGCCGAAGTTGAAGGTCAGATAGTCCTTGAGCATCAGCAGAAAGCGCTCAGGTGCTGGCTTGTCGAAGCCGAATTGCTTTTCCAGGCTCTTGATGAATTCGGGGTCCAGCCCTTGCGCGCCGCGGTACTTGACGTTCATATCGCCACCGGCCTGCATCTGCTGCTGGTTGCCGCCGGCCTCGTTTCCGGTGTTGCCGCTGATGCGGCCAGTCGAGTCCGTGTCATTGCCCTGCATTTTGGCAATCACTTGCTCGACGGGACCGCCCGGCACGAACTGGATCACCGCAAATGTCATCAGCATGATCCCCAGCAGCGTTGGGATCATCAGCAAGATGCGTTTCAGGATGTAAGCGCCCATGGCGGGGAGGATCAGTTTCCGTTGGCGATTCGCTTGGCCTTGGCCTCGTCATACCACCAGGTATCGACGATGCCACGGTCGTATTTGGGCCGTGTGGCGGGCATTTCATAGCGGTCCCAATAGGCCACCCAGTAGCTGGCCTTGTGCCAGTTGGGCACCCAAAAGGCCTCCGCCCTGAGCACCCGGTCCAGCGCGCGCCCCGCCACGTCCAGCTCCGCGCGGGACTTGGCCTCGACGATCTTGTCGATCAGCGCGTCAATCACGGGGGAGGCGACGCCGGACATGTTGTAGGTGCCGGGATTTCGGGCCGAGTCGGAGCCGAAGAAGATGCGCAGGCCATCGCCCGGCGTGAGGCCGGCCATGAAGCGGCTCGAGACCACGTCATAGTCATAGTTCTTCTGCCGGTCCTGGTATTGCGCGTCATCCACCGTGCGGATTGTGGCGTTGATGCCGAGGAGGCGGAGGTTCTTCACATAAGGTCCCAGCACGCGCTCGAACACCGGGCTCTCGATCAGGAACTCGATGTCAAGGGTCTCGCCCTTGGCGTTTCTCCGAAATCCACCATCGGCTGTCCAGCCGGCTTCGTCCAGAAGACGGGAGGCCTCGCGCAGCAGCTTCCGGTCCTGGCCTGAGCCATCGGACACGGGCGGCAGCACGGCTTCGCCGAACACCTCCGGCCGCAACTGCGCGCGGTAGGGTTCGAGGAGGGCCAGCTCATCCGGCTTCGGCAGGCCTTCCGCCTTCAAGGGGGAGAGTTCGAAGAAGCTCGCGGTGCGGTCATAGAGGCCGAAGAACAGATTGCGGTTGGTCCATTCGAAATCAAACGCCAGGTTCATGGCCTGGCGCACGCGGATGTCTTGAAACTTCGCGCGCCTGAGATTGAGGAAAAAGCCCTGCGCGCCCGATGGCGTCTCGTCCGCCAGCTCCACCTTCTGCACCCGGCCGTCCTTCACCGCGGGAAAGTCATAGGCGGTGGCCCAGTCACGGGAGGTATATTCTTCGCGCATGTCGATGACGCCGGATTTCAGCGCCTCCATGCCGGCCGTCCGGTCCCGGAAATAATCGAAGCGCACTTCATCGAAATTGTAGCGGCCTTTGTTTACGGGCAGGTCCTTCGCCCAGTAATCATCGCGCCGGCCATAGCTTACATATTCGCCGGGCTTGAAGGACCTGATCTTGTAGGGGCCGGAGCCCAGCGGCGGCTCCAGTGTGGACTTGGAAAAATCGACCTTCTCGTAATAAGCCTTGGAGAAAATCGGCAGCTCGGCAATCGTCAGCGGCAGGTCGCGCGTGCGGTCTCCCTTGAAGCGGTAGCGCACCTCATGCGCTGAAAGAACATCGCATCCCTCCACATCCCGGATGGTGATGCGGATCCGTTCATTGCCCTTGGTTGAAAGCAGCCGGAAACTGTCGCACACATCCTCAGCGGTCAGCGGCGTGCCATCGGCGAATTTCGCCTCCTCGCGCAGCACGAAGCTGATGCTCTTCCTGTCGTCTGCCAGATCTGCCGTCTTGGCCACAAGACCATAGAGCGCGTCGGGCTCATCATTGGCGCGCGCCATCAGGCTGTCGAACATCAGCGCATAGCCCTGAACCGCATCGCCCTTGAGGATATAGCCATTGAAATTATCGAAAGTATCGATTGGCACCGGCCCGATCAGTGACATGCTCCCGCCCTTCGGCGCATCGGGATTTGCGTAATCAAAATGCGTGAAGCCCGCGGGATATTTGAGGTCGCCGAATGCCGAAATCCCATGGCGCGGCTCTGCCACGGCCGGTGCGGCGCAAAGCACAATGCCGAAGAAGGCCGCCCCAAGCCACTTCACTTCGCCGCCACCTTCTTCGCCTTTTCTTCATCCCACCACCAGACGGTGGGGAATCCGGGGGAGAGATCGGGCAGCTTCTCGGGCCGGCCAAAACGGTCCCAGCGCGCGGTGCGGTCATAGGCGATGTACCACATGGGAACGACGTAGTGGTTCCACAGCAGGGTCCGGTCGAGGGCCTGGCACGCGGTCACCAGGCTGTCGCGGTCACCGGCGAAAATCAGCGTGTCGATTAGCTTGTCGACGGCGGGGTTGGCGATCCCCACAAGGTTGCGGCTGCCATTGCGCTTGGCGGCCTCGCTGCCCCAGAAATCGCGCTGCTCATTGCCGGGCGAGAGAGACTGCGGCCAGTTGCCGACCACCACGTCATAATCGAAGGTCTGCGTGCGCCGCTCATATTGTGCGCTGTCCACCGTCTTGATGGAGACGCCGATCCCCAGAAGCTCCAGGCTCTGCTGATAAGGCAGCGCGATACGCTCGAACAGCGGCGAGTCGAGCAGGAACTCGACGGTCAGCTGCTCTCCGTTCGCATTCTTGATGACGGACCGGCCATTATCCTGGGTGATGGCCCAGCCCGCTTCCGTCAGAAGCCGCGCTGCCTCACGCAGGTTCTTGCGCTTGTTCTGGGGCGTATCGTTGATGGGGTTCACATATTCCGCCGTGAAAACCTCAGGCGGCAGTTGGTCCTTCAGCGGCTCAAGAATCGCCAGCTCGGCAGGAGATGGCAGCCC